>CAMWIR010000014.1 GCA_947174365.1 uncultured Ruminococcus sp.
CACCTTTAGAATTTCTTTCTAACTTTCGTGTTCAATATCATTGACAAACCTACAGTAATAGGTTAAAAATTAACACTTGATATATTGATTTATTTGTCTTTTTGTGATATAATGTTTAAGTATATTTACTTACAGTGCACTTCGGCGTGAGTAAAACCGTAGAGATATTTTAGATATAATTATGGAGTGTTAAGCATGATTAAAAAAACGGAATGGTTTGAGCCGTGGGTATTTATTTTTTTCGGGATATTCCATTTGCACAGAATATGGGGGCTAATTGATAGGAAAGCCTATGCGGATTTTTGGCTTGGGGTAATGGAAAGCAGAGGTATGTTTTACTATTTGCTGATGAGTGTTATGGCAATATTATGCGTATGCGGGATAGTGACGTTTCTGAAAAATCTGCGGAGTAATTTCCGGTGGCGCTGGATATATATTTTCTGCGGAGGATATGTGCTGTTTGACCTATTTGCTATTGTTACGGGTTTGGAATTCTGGCATAAGCTTATATTGAAAATGTTCGATATAAATGCAACCTATTGGAATATACTGTGGGTGTTCTTTATTGTTCTCGGTGCGTTTTCTTTTGGATTAGGAGTTCATTTATTACGGTCAAGGTGTGGGAAAAATATAAGGGAGAAAATAAAATGAAAATAGACCACATAGCAATGTATGTAAACGATCTTGAAGCTGCAAAGGATTTTTTTGTTAAATATTTTGGAGCAAGTTCGTGCAATGAATATTATAATCGCAAAACCGGCTTTCGTTCGTATTTTTTATCCTTTGATGAGGGGGCAAGGCTGGAAATAATGAACCGTCCGAATATGACTGACAGTAAAAAGGATATTTACAGAACGGGGTATGTTCATATGGCGCTTGGTGTTGGAAGCAGGGAAAGGGTGGAGGAACTGACTGACAAATTGCGGGAGGATGGATTTGAAATAATAAGCGGAGCGAGGACAACGGGGGACGGGTATTTTGAAAGCTGTGTGGTGGGGATAGAGGGGAATATTATTGAAATAACGGTTTAGTAGATTTGCAGGGTAGCAGGAGGTAATGCATAATATGAAAAAATATATGAGGATACAGGGGAGGGAAATAGCCTATAAAACAGGCAAGCCCGTTGGGTTATTCGTTTTGAACTGGCGTAAGATCAGAGATGGGATATATTCCGATGAGGATGTCGGATTATATGATGAAACTCATAAATGGTTTCTTGAATTTTTGCCCGAGCCTCCTTTTTACGGAGATGATAATGACAATCCCCGGGGCGTTGTTACATATTTTAAAACGGAAAATTATGAGGCTATGAGGGAAAAATCGGAGATACTTATGGGTCTGCTTGATAAATACAAAATTCCTTATGATATTGTTTTTACCGATTATGTGGGTGAGATCATTTATGAGGACGAATATCAGGCAGCGGTTATTTAAAAAATAATGGAGATGATTTTTTATGAGAGATTACCCTTTGCAGATTTATATTTCAAGCGACAAAAAATCAATTATTATTCAGCCCGTTGTGGGCAGAATAAGCGACGGCATAGGGATAAGCGGATATTTCAGCGGAAAATTCAGATATTCATGCAGCGATGAGGAGCTTGGTAAAAGCATTTTCAACGGATTTGACTATATCATAGGGAAATATGAGAATGTCGAGGATATAGACAAGCCGGGAGAAAAAGTAAAAGGCATTCCATGGACAAAGCGGGGAATGTTATGCATACTTAAGTATAAAGACGGACCCTACAAGCTTTTCCTTGAATATGTCAATCATGAGGTAATGACAACGTCAACTGCAACGACCCGAGAGCTTCCTGCCAATATTTCCGCTGAGGAAATGGGGCGCGAGGTAAAATCTGCTTTTGATTTTGTATTCGATTATGCGCTGCGGCAGGAGATATACGTTTATCATTCGGAAAAAGAGGGGCTGTTTTTCGTACCCTGCGCTGTTGGCAAAACAGGATATGTGCTTGCGGATTTCTGCGTAAGGGTAGAAGAACCTTATTCTCCGAAGGAAATTCGGGCTGCTGCGGAAAAGGTGTTCGCATATGCTGCGGAGAATCCAAAGGACAAGCGCACCAGCAAGGAACGAAAGCAAAATCTTCCGTGGCGGGAATTTTCCAAATATAAGAGCTTTCACGGCTTTGTAAAATCAAATCACTGCGTGGAAATGCACCGCCTGACAGACGGTAGTTATGTGTTTATCCCGACCTTGCGTATGTTCACATATGGCAGTGAATTTGTTGAGTATGTAGAAATACAGACCGTCAAAAGCGGCGGTATTTCCGATGAAGAATTTAAAGACGAGATATTTGCCGCCCTTGACAGAAGCAGGCTCATAACCGAGAAGTGCGAGGAATACCGTGATATGCGTATTGATCCAAAAAACGAGCGTTTTTTTGAATATGTAAGCAGTATCGCAGCACAGCTTGAAAAACAACAATTTTAAATGGAAAGGAGCTTTCGATATGGGGTTTATAGAGGAAACAGACAAGCTCAGCCTTGACTGGGAGAAAATCAGCGGAATGTCACGGGAAAACAAGGTTATCCCGGTGGCGGTGCAGAATATTTTAACAAAGGAGGTTATACTTATTGCCTACACAAATGAGGAGGCGTTCAATGAAACTATCCGCAGGAAAAAGCTTGTACTGTGGAGCACGTCACGGAACAAGCTGTGGTTCAAGGGTGGGGAATCGGGCAACACCTTTACGGTGGATCGTATTTTCGTGAACTGCGAGCAGAATTCATTGGTGTATCAGGTCACTCCCGATAAGGGTAATATCTGTCATACAAGCTATAATGGAATGGCAAACAACTGCTACTACCGTGAACTGGATATGGACAGTATGCAGCTTATAAATTTAAACGAATTAAAGGAGAAATGAAAAATGACAGTTTACCATGAAATTTTTGAGGTAATCAAAGCCCGCAAGGCGGCGTTCGACAGGGGAGAGGCTCCCGAGAAATCCTACACCTGCTATCTCTTTGAAAAGGGTGTGGACAAGATCTGCAAGAAGGTCGGCGAGGAGGCTGCGGAGACGATCATTGCCGCCAAAAACGGCGACAATGACGAGCTGATGAATGAGATAAACGATCTTATTTATCATGTGATGGTGCTGGCGGTCGACCGTGGGCTTGAATGGAGCGAGGTTGAAAAAGTCCTTGACGAGAGAAATGAAAAGATCGGAAATTTAAAGGAGTTTCACCAGACCGATAAAAACAGTTAATATGAAAATTGCCGACACATTTTACTGCGTCGGCAATTATTTTTTATTGGGAGATATTATGCCATATCCGCCATAAGGCTGCAGACCTTGTTGGAGAATTCAACAGGGTCTTCTATCTTCATGCCCTCGATAAGCAGTGCCTGATCGTAGAGAATGGAGGCATAGTCCTTGAATTTTTCCTTGTCGCTTTCAAAGAGCTTTTGCAGGGAGGCGAAAATTTTGTGATTGGGGTTAAGCTCCAGAACCTTTTCCGATTTTACCTTTTCATTCTGGGGATTCTGATTGAGTATCTTCTCCATTTCAAGGGAGATCTGTCCCGAGCTGGAAATGCAGACGGGGTGGGATTTGAGCTTTTCGGAGATAATGGCTTCCTTTATTTTTCCCGAGAGAGTTTCGGAAATAAGGGAGAGCATATCCTTGTTATCTTCGGCAAGCTTTTTGGTTTCCTCCTTCTGCTCCTCGCTGTCAATGCCGAGATCGCCTTCGGAAACGTTTCTGAATTCCTTTTCGCCGTGGCGCATCAGCACCTTTACGGCAAATTCGTCCACATTGTCGGTAAGGTAGAGGATCTCATATCCCTTGTCACGCAGCAGCTCGGTCTGGGGCAGCAGCTCAATGCTTTCCACGGTTTCGCCTGCGGCGTAGTAGATGTACTTCTGATCCTCTTTCATGCGGGAAACATACTCGTCCAAGGTAACAAGCTTTTTCTCTGCGGAGGATACGAACATAAGCAGATCTTCAACTGCGTCCTTGTCTCTGCCGTAGTTGTCGTAAACGCCGAATTTTACCTGAATGCCAAAGGATTTCCAGAACTTTTCGTAATCCTCACGGTTGTTGTTCAGCATTTTTTTCAGTTCATTCTTTATGGTTTTTTCAATGGACTTTGCAATGGTTTTCAGCTGATGATCGTGCTGCAGAACTTCTCTTGAAATGTTAAGGGAAAGGTCTGCGGAATCCACTAAGCCTCTTACAAAGGAGAAATAATCGGGCAGCAGATCGGCGCATTTATCGGTAATAAGCACTCCCGAGGAATAGAGCTGAAGTCCCTTTTCATAATCCTTTGAATAGAAATTAAAGGGCGGCTGAGCGGGGATAAACAGGAGAGAATCATAGGTTGACATACCCTCTACCTTTGAGTGGATATATTTCAGCGGGTCGGTGTAGTCGTAGAATTTTTCCTTGTAGAAGCTGTTGTAATCCTCCGGTTTAAGCTCGTTTTTATTTTTACGCCACAGGGGAACCATGCTGTTGAGGGTCTCGTTCTCGGTGTATTTTTCATAAGCCTCGTCGCTGTAGTCGTCATCCTTTGCGTCGGACTTTCTGCGGGTCTTTTCCACGTCCATTTTTATAGGGAAGCGGATATAATCGGAATATTTCTTGACCAGTTCCTTTAATTTAAAGTCGCTGAGATACTCGCTGTATTTTTCATTTTCCGTATCCTCTTTAAGTGTGAGCTTTATGGTAGTGCCCACGCTGTCACGGTCGCATTCCTCAATGGTGTAGCCCTCAACTCCCGAGGATTTCCACACGTGCGCCTTGTCCTCGCCGTACGCCTTGGAAATTACCTCAACTTCCTTTGCCACCATAAAGGAGGAATAGAAACCTACACCGAACTGACCGATAATGTCCACATCTTCGTTCTTTTCGTTTTCATTCTTGAATTTGAATGAACCGGAGTTGGCGATAATGCCAAGATTGTTTTCCAGCTCCTCTTCGGTCATACCTATGCCGTTGTCAACGATAGTCAAGGTGCCCGAATCCTTGTCGGAGATAATATTGATGGCAAAATCATCCTTGCCCATGCCCACCTTATCATCGGTGAGGGATTTGAAATAAAGCTTGTCAATAGCGTCGCTGGCGTTGGAAATAAGCTCACGGAGGAATATCTCCTTGTGAGTATAAATGGAGTTGATCATAAGATCAAGCAGTCGTTTTGATTCGGCTTTGAATTGTTTGGTTTCAGCCATAAATACACTTCCTTAAAATTATTTAATGTAGGGAATACTGATTAAATTACTTTTAAATTTTATTATTTTGCGAATGACTATGCGCTGTGGTTTTTCCCCCGCCGTAGGCGGGGGAAAAACCTATTATCAGTAGTTCCTTAGCACTTAGCTTATCCAAGTGTTAGCACTCAATATCTTTGAGTGCTAATTATAGTATATAGCATACTGTTAAAAAAATCAAGGGGTTATTAAATATTTTTACAATTAATTAAAAATTTGGAAATATTAGTCTTTGAGAAATATAAAACCCCTGCCATTGGTGAAAACAGCAGGGGTATGGAGAGCAAAAATTTACTTTACGGGTTCGGGATTTTTTTCTGATGATGAGTTTACGGCAGCGTCCTCGGAAAGAGTATCTGTTTCCGTGATCGCTTCGGTATTTTCATTTTCCGCTGCCGATTCCTCTGTTTCGGCAGCAGGGGCAGTCTTTACTTCGCCTTTTTTGACAATGCTTCTCATAACATCGGAAACCTCGGTAATGGTCACATATGCCCCCGGGTCAACAGAGGAAACTATAGCCTTGAGCTTGCCTATCTGAAAACGGTTCACCACAAAGTAAACTATGGTTTTTTCCTGTCCCGAATAGTAGCCTTCGCCTTTCATAAGGGTAATGCCGCTGCCGAAATTTTCCGAAAGTTCGGCGCATATTTCTCTTGGCTTGAAGGTGATTATCATTGCGGCTTTAGCCTTGTCAAGACCCTCAACTATAAAGTCCACCGCTTTTATAGCTACCGTATATGTAACTATTGAGTACATCGGCAGCACCCATGAACCGCAGACTATGCCGATAATTATGTAAAGGATAACGTTGTATATCATTACGAATGTGCCTACGGTTATGCCAATCCGCTTGGCAAAAATCACCGACATTACTTCCACGCCGTCAATAGCCCCGCCGAATCTTATGGTAAGTCCGCTGCCAACGCCCGAGATAAGTCCTCCGAATACAGCGCAAAGCAGCAGGTCGTTTCCCGCAAACGGAGACCCGCCGGACAGATCAATGCCGATAACGTCAGTCAGCATGAAAGCCGCCGCCGAATAAATTGCCACGGCGTAGATAGAATAGACTGTAAACGCCGCTCCCTGGCGCTTGAAGCCAAGGGCGAAAAAGGGCAGATTCAAAACGAGAATATAAACGCTCATTGGCAGCGCCGTAACGCTGCCCAAAAACATTGCCGTGCCCGAAAATCCGCTGTCAAACAGATTTACGGGGGAGAGAAACAGCACGATCCCCAGGGCGTTAATAATTCCCGAAATTGTCAGCATAATGAAGTTAAAGAAAGAGAGCTTCAGTTTTTTTCTTTTTTGCATTTTGTTGTTCCTTTCCGAAAAAGTGCATAAATTTTTTATATTTTTCCGCTGCCGAAGTAAACGTCGTACCATTGCAGGAAAATGAACACAGTCCATATTTTGCGGCTGTTGTCGTATTTTTCCTCTTTGTGGTCATCCAGCAGCTTTACAAGCATATCGGTATTGAAAAAGCTTTCGGACACAGGTGATGTAAAGGCGTCCTTTACAATGTTGTAATATTTTTCCTCCCTGAGCCAAACTCTAATGGGAACGGGAAAGCCCAGCTTTTTCTTGTTGGCGGTTTTTTCCGGGGCTGCCCGCAGCGCCGCCTGCCTCATGGCAAGCTTGGTGTTTTCGGTGCTTACCCGATATTTTGCGGGGATATGCTCTGCAAGTGCCATAATTTTTCTGTCCAGGAATGGAACACGCAGTTCAAGAGAATTTGCCATGGACATTTTATCCGCTTTAAGCAGGATATCTCCGCGCAGCCACATATGCAGATCAAGATACTGCATTTTTGTGATCTGGTCTTTGTCCTTTACTTTTTCATAAAAGGGGGCTGTTATGGCTGTGGGGTCGGGGGCGTCGGTGGTTATTTTAAGCAGCTTTTTCCGCTCGGCGGGAGTGAACATATAAGCGTTGCCGATAAATCTTTCCTCCAGCTCCTTGCCGTTTCTTACAAGGAAATTAACCCCCCGTTTTGCGGGGAGCTTTTCCGCTGCTGCGCCTATCCCGCGGCGTATAAACCGCGGCAGGGACTTATATGCGTGAGAACCGAGAGGCTCTTTATACACATTATATCCCCCGAAAATCTCGTCTGCGCCCTCGCCCGAAAGCACTACCTTAACATATTCCGATGCCTTGCTGCACACAAAGTAAAGGGCAATGCAGGAGGGGTCTGCAAGGGGTTCGTCCATGTGGTACTGGATCTTTTTGATATTTCCCCAATATTCCTCGGGGGATATGACCTTGCTTATGTTTTCCTTGCCGATATATCCCGAAAATTCTTTTGCCCAGCCTATTTCGTTGTATTTCTCGTCCTCTCCGAAGCCTACGGTAAAGGTCTTGTCAACATTTGCAACGGACGCCACATAGCTGGAATCCACTCCGCTGGAAAGGAAGCTGCCCACCTCCACATCTGCAATTTTATGAGCCTCCACGGAATTTTTGAAGGTCTCGCTGATCTTATCCACCCACTGTTCCATATCGGGAGTGTTGTCGTCCTCAAAATGAATATCCCAATAACGCTTTATGTTAAGCTCGCCGTTTTTATATTTGAAAAAGTGGGCGGGAGGGAGACTGTATACGTTCTTAAAAAACGTTTCATTGGTCGGAGAATACTGGAATGTCAGATAATTTTCCAATGCAGTGGTGTTGAGCTCCTTTTGGAATTCGGGGTGTGGGAGAAAGGACTTTATTTCCGAGCCGAACATGAATGTGTTTCCCATTTTTGCATAGTAAAAGGGCTTTATCCCGAAGAAGTCACGCGCGCCGAAAAGCTCGCACTTTTTCTTGTCCCAGATTATAAAGGCGAACATTCCCCGAAGCTTATCCAGCAATCCTTCGCCGTATTCTTCGTAGCCGTGAAGAACCACTTCGGAATCAGTTTTTGTGGTGAATTTATGCCCTTTTGAAATAAGTCCCTCACGAATCTCACGGTAGTTGTAAATTTCCCCGTTGAACATGAGCACCTTTGATTTATCTTCGTTGAATATGGGCTGGTTGCCGCTGTCGGTTATATCTATAATGCTGAGCCTGCGAAAGCCCATAGCGATCTGTTCGTCAATATAGCGCCCCTCGGAATCGGGCCCCCGGTGTTTGATCTTATCCATCATTTCCCCGAGGATCTTGTTTGAATTATCAATATGATTTGTGAAGCCTGTAAATCCGCACATCTTAGGTATCATCTCCGTAATCTTTTATTCTTATTATATTTTAGCCGCTGCTTGTATTATGCAGCTTTAGGCAGAATGTATATGTTTATTGCCCGAAAATTTGAACGGCTCTTTTCATTGCCTTTATTATATGAACTCCGAAGGGGCAGTTTTTTTCGCAGCTTCCGCATTCCACGCAGTCGCTTGCCTTTGCGGAAAGGGCAGCATAATGCTCCCTTACGGTTTCGGGAACGTCTCCCTGTGCTTCGCAAAGGTCGGTGAACTTATTCACCGAGGCAATGTCAATCCCTGCCGTGCAGGGGGCGCAGTGGCCGCAGTACATACATTTGTCGGAAAAGCTGTGAGCGGGAGCGTTTGCAAGTACGCTCGCAAATTCCCTTTCACTTTCTGGCAGCCCGCTGTACGCGGCAGCCTCTTTAAGCTCATCGCAGGTTTTCGCACCTGCCAGAACGCTTGCCGCACCGGGGCGTGTAAGGCAGTAATGCAGGCATTGGGGAACAGTGAGCTTTACTCCGAAGGGACTGGACTTTTCCTCAAGCAGCGCACCTCCCGCATAGGGCTTCATAACGGTTACCGCAACGCCCTTTGCCTCGCAGATCCTGTACAGTTCCTCACGCTCGGGGTCAATGTTTGAAAGCACATTTCCCGAAAAGGTCTCCTCCTCAAAAAGCGTATTTACATCTTCATTGGAGGGGAGCATATCATAGGCAGGGTTCACGCTCAGCATAAGTACCTCAATAAGTCCCGTGTTTACCGCCTGCAAAGCGATCTTCGGGTTGTGGGTGCTCATTCCCATATGACGGATAAGCCCTTTTGATTTCAGTTCCTTTGCAAATTCTATTACTTCGCCGCCGAAAACCCTGTCGTAATCCGCCTGTTCGTCCACATAGTGTATCATGCCTACATCAATATAATCGGTATTAAGGCGGGTAAGCATATCCTCCCAGGCAGCCCTGACCTGTTCCATATCACGGGTGCGCTTATACTGTCCGTCTATCCAGGCAGAGCAGATATGCCCTTGAATAATGAATTTATCCCGTCTGCCCTCCATAGCCTTGCCGAGGTTTGAGCGTATGTATGGCTCGGGATTGTAAAGATCGAAATAATTCACGCCGCAGGACAGGGCGCATTCGTACATTTCCATAGCAAACGCCTCGTCATGATTTACAAAGCATTCGCTTCCAAGACCTATTTCGCTTACTTTAAGTCCTGTTTTGCCAAGGGTTCGGTAATTCATGGAAAATTCCTCCCGTTGTATTTTTAAAAAATCTTCCCTATATTAATTATAGCATAAAGACTTGCTTATGTCAATATTTTTGAAAATTAATCTCATCAGCTTATCGTTCTCACGGGTGCAAAATAAATACAACAGTCAATATCTTTTTTATATGGAGTATCGCCCTTTGCCAAAAGACAGGTAACGCCGCCTTTCAGGTCATGATAATGCTCCTTTATGTCAAGCTCATAGGTCATTCCCTCGTCTGTGAATACCACCCTTTCTGGGACGCTGTTTTCATTGTAGGATATCTCATAGCTGTATTCTCCTAACAGTTCATAGCGAAGCAATTCTCCGCTGCCGTCATATTCCCAGATTTTTATATAATGCTGAGACTTGTCCGATTCGTCACGGAGATAAACCGTGTATTCTTCCCTGACAAGCCTGTCAGCTTCATCATACTCAAACTCTGTCACCGACTGTACACGGCTTTCCGGGTCAAAGCCCTCAGGTGCGTAAGCAGATGGCGTTAATGCTCCCCAGCTGTATATCTCTTCATCAGCAATGATGGACTTTCTGACCATTCGCCCTCTGTCATCGTATTCTATAAGCTGATTTTCACCTGGGGTGTTGTCGGTAAACCGTATATATCCAGTGCGGTTAAATTCGACCCAATCCTCCGGGTCAATTTCATAAACCTTGTCGGGGACTGACACCTCACGGAGACTTTCTGTTATCCTGCACAGCCTGCCGGTCTCATCATAAATATTATCATAAGACGTCAGACCGTTTGACGAACGGTAAACTGCGGAAACATTGCCGAATCCGTCATAGCTTACGGCGGTGCTGTCATTATCGGACGAGCTTTTATATAATTCCGAATATATGGGCTTCATTCGGACGGTATATTCGGGAGATATGCCGCTGATCTCCAAATCAAGGATTTTGTAAAAGCGGTCCAGTCCCTCGGCAATAAATTCAATGTTGCTTTTTAGTTCGCTGTCGTGCATGGTTTTGGGGATATATACCGTGTAATTGTCGGTGTAGTCAAGGCTTGCCATATACTCCTCAAGGCAGCGGTCGTATTCATCACCGCTGACTTCATCATCACCCCAGAAGTATGTATATCCGGCATTGGATATGTATATCCGTGAAAGGGCGCTTGCTGTTATCTGCTGCCCGTCAAAGTCAATGTTCATAATGCCCGCCGTGCCTCCTGCGCTGCCGCCCATCCAGCAGTCGGCAAGGAATATCGGTTCGCCGTTCTTTTCATAGTATTCCAGACTGCCGCCGTCAAAGGAATAATCGGGACTTTTTTCGTAATAGTCGGGAGTATATGAACCGGGGGCGGGCGGTACGTAAAAGGCTTTACCGTCCTTTATTGAGAAAACATTGGAAATTGATACAACTGTGGCGATCTGCAACACCACCTCGGGAATGTTATCGCCGTTCAGATCGGCAATAAGTATATCGGCAGGATATTCCTGCCGGAATTTTTCAAGCTTCCAAAGGGAGTTTATGTATTCCACAGTTCTCGGGTCGTAATTTTCGGGGTCGGGCAGTGGCTCTTCTTCATTAACGGTGCTGTTATTTTCGGGCAGAGCTTCGGCAGCGGTTTCCGTGATTTTTTCGGTGACTGATTCGGCAATGGTTGTTTCGGGCAGACTTTCGGTTTCCACCGGGTATTCGGTTAATGATTCGCTGCTTTCCGTGCCATTTTCCGATAAATTTTCCGGCACATTTGCAGCGCAGCCTGCAAAAGTCAAAGCAACAGTTAGTATACACAGCAGTCTTTTATAAAAATGTTTCATATTTTTTGCATATCCTTTCCGTTTCAATGTTTTTAGCCATGCTCTTTCGTCAAGCACATATATCAAAAGCAGGTCGGAATGGCGTTTCTTCAGCCCGTCAATTGATGTATACTATTATTTTAAATTATAGCATACTTTCGGTATATTTGCAATTACAGATAATTTACAAATTATTACAAAACGGCTACAGGAAAATTTGACCGATTTATTTGCAAATTACCCTTTACAAATGCGGATTTATGTTGTATAATATAGGTAAAGATCTTGGCGGTTATTTGTGAGGTGAAAATATGAGAGTTTACTGTAAATGCGGAAATGTAATAAGTACAACTCAGTGTCCAAATGATGTTGAGCTTAGGGTTTATACCGACAAGGAATTTGACGGTATTATTAATATGGATATCAACGATCCTCTTGATATTCCGCGCCCGAACCAGGATGTATTGATATGTCCCGAATGCAAAAGGATATATGTTTATAACCATGGCTATGGTCCTCCGATCGCTGTTTACAAGCTTGAGGAATGGTCGGGAGAGAGCTATTTTGATATTACTGAGGAAGGCTCGGTTTCAAAAAAAGAACTTTAATTACAAGCAAGGGTGGTAAATTTGAATGACATTATTGCTATAAAAAATATTCCCGAAAATGTTGCGGCAGCTATGGAGGATATAACCGAATATAAATGCAGGCTGCATCATATCACTGTAGGTCATATCCATCCTTGGGACGGCGGATATCTTTGTGGAAACGGCTATACTGCCTCATATGAGGATTACTGTGCCGACCTTGAAGATATGATGAGGATTTTTTATGATATTGCTTGCAGCTTCGGGATGAATGAAACAGAAGTTTACCCCTTTGATAACTGTTTTTTTGAGCATTGGCAGGATGTAATGGATAACGATATTGCAAGGGATATTTATTCAGCGTTCGGAGAAAATGAAATTGACCCCGAAAGCGGCTGCGGTATAAGGCTTAATGTTTATAATGATTTAACAAAGCTGCTTATTTCGGGAGCGTTCAATTATCTTATAAAATGCGCTTTTTTAATTGGTGAGGCGGTTATTATCCCCACTCATAATTTTGAATTTTACATGTATCCTTGCAGTGAACAAAGCCGTGAGAAAATAAGGGAAAGCATTTCCCGCTGTTCCTTTGTGAAATTTCATGAGGAAGGTTGTTAAAAATGGTGTTTATTGACCGTTATATGAACGAGCTTGACAGACATATCATTATTGAGGAAACCGACCTGTATTGCTGGGCTTACCTAATGAACTGATTGATTTTTCGGGAAGTAAGATATAATTAAATAATTCGATAAGTAAATGTTAAGCAAATTTTAAATATAATAAAGAAGGCAGCGTTTAACATTAAAAAATATCCAAAATTACCCGGCAAATAGGTTTATAAACAGTGCAATTTTCAAAAAATGCCAAAAAAATGAAAAAATTTCAAAAAACACTTGATTTTTTTGAAAAGTTGTGGTATAATATTAATTAACATAATAGATTGCAGACAAAGACCGGAGGAAAAATCCGGTCTTTGTTGCTGTGTGCGGGAGGTGTTAGAGGAAAATGCCGGGAAAAAATAAGGGAAATAAGAGTAAGGGCGGCAATACCGTTGCGGCGGTCTACAAGCTTGCGAAGCCTATTGCGGACGAACTGGGGCTTTCTATCTGGGATGTAGTCTTTGAAAAGGAGGGGAGTCTGAAATATCTGCGGGTATTTATTGAGAAGCCCGAGGGCGTGGATATGGACGACTGCGAGGCTATGACAAGGCCGCTTTCCGAGGCGCTGGACAGGGTCGATCCTATTGATGAGCAGTATATTCTGGAGGTAGGCTCGCCCGGGCTTGGCAGGCAGCTGCGCCGTGATGAGCATTTCCTGCGGTTTATCGACTGTCCCGTCAGGGTGCGGTATATTCGTGAAAAGGACGGAGTAAAGGAATTTATCGCTGTAATGACGGCGTATAATAAGGACAGCGGCGTTATCACAGCCGAAACCGAGCGGGGGACCGAGGAGATAAGCGTTGCTGACACTGCCTTTATAAAGCTTTATGATGATGAGGATTTGGAGGATGAATAGGTCTTATTGGGACTTTGATCTGATTTTTTAATGAAGTGCCTGTTTACAGTGAACATAACTTTAGCAGCACTTTGTCATATTTAATATACAGGAGGATTTTTTGGAAAAATGAACAAGGAATTTTTTGAGGCGCTGGAATGTCTGGCGGCGGAATGCAAGATACCTTTGGATTCACTGGTGGAAAAGATCGAGCAGGGGATTTTGAAAGCGGTGCGCAGGGAATATCCCGACTGCGATGAATTTACGGTAAAGATAGACCCTGCCGAGGAGCGGTTTGATGTGTGCATTCTGAGGAATGTTGTTGATGACGAACCCATTGACCTTAACGAGATAAACATTGACGAGGCAAGAACGATAGTTCCCGACTGCGTTTGCGGGGACGCTGTTCCCTACAAGCTTGATCCCGGAAAATTCGGCAGAGTTGCTGCTCAGTATGCAAAGCAGTCCATAAGGCATGATGTAAAGGAATTTGAAAAGGAAAAGCTCATTGCTCAGTACCAGGATAAGGTTCACGATATTGTGACGGCTACGGTGCAGAAGGTCGAGCCTGCTACGGGGCATGCGTCGGTGCTTATTGAAAAGAATGAGATCTACCTTTACAAAAGCGAGCAGATTCCGGGAGAGGTACTTAAAGAGGGGGATATTGTAAAGATATATGTGGTGGGTATAATGAATCCCGACAAGAAGCCCTCGGTTAAAATTTCCAGGACGCACAAGGATCTGGTAAAGAGGCTGTTTGAACTGGAAGTCCCCGAAATATACGACGGCATTGTGGAGATAAAGGCAATTGCGAGAGAAGCAGGCTCAAGGACGAAAATGGCGGTATGCTCCAAGGATGAGAATGTGGATTGTATAGGCGCTTGCATAGGTCCTAAGCGTTCGAGAATAAGCAAGGTTGTGGAGGAGCTTAAAGGCGAGAAGATAGATATAATCACCTATGAGGAGGATCAGGCGGCGTTTATAGCAAAGGCTCTTGCTCCTGCGGACGTTATAAAGGTGGAGATAGCAGAGGGCGAGGAGAAAATGTGCACGGTAACAGTGCCCAACAATCAGCTTTCTCTTGCCATAGGCAACAAGGGGCAGAACGCCAAGCTTGCTGCAAGACTTACGGGCTTTAAGATCGACATAAAGCCTGAAAATCCCGTGGATTGATATCCGCTTGAAATAGATCAAACAAAAATTTAAAGAGGTGAAGAATGTGGCGGGAGTGAAGAAGATCCCCATGAGAATGTGCCTTGGGTGCGGTGAAATGAAGCCTAAGAAAGAGCTTGTAAGGGTGGTCAAATCCTCGGAGGGGGAAATTTCCATGGATCTTACGGGCAAGAAATCCGGCAGGGGGGCTTATATATGTCCCGAGACCGAATGTCTTGCAAGGGCGAGAAAGTGCAGACGACTGGAGAACAGCTTTGCCTGCCGCATAGCCGACGAGGTTTACGATAGCCTGGAGAGAGAGCTGAATGAACGGAAATAATGAAAAGCTGTTTGGTCTGCTGACGGTTTGCAGACGGGCGGGGAGAATGACAATGGGCTTTGACTCCTGCAAGGAAAGTATGGAAAAGGGCAAGGCAAAGCTTGTTATTCTGGCATCGGACATATCTCCGAAAAGCGAGAAGGAAGTAAGGTTTTTCGGGGGAAAATACGGTGTTACCGTTATAAAGACTGCTGCGTCCCGAAGCGAGTTTGCCAAGGGGCTGGGAAAAGAAGCGGCGGTCTATGCCATCTGTGATGATGGCTTTGCCAAGAGGACTGCGGAGCTTGCGGGCGATCCGTGAACGTAATAACAGGAGGGTATGTATAGCCTATGAGTACAAACAAAAGTCAGGCAAAGGTTAAAATAAGCGAGGCGGCAAAGGATCTTAAAGTGCAGAGTTCTGCGCTGGCTGAGCTGGTGAGTGAAAAGCTGGGAGTTGCAAAGAAGCCGTCCCAAAGTCTTACACCCGATGAAATGAACTATGTTCTTGAATATTATTCGCAGGAAAATCAAGTGGAAAGCTTTGAGGGCTATTTTGCCACAAGAAATGACAAGCCCGAGCCCAAGCCCGAAAAGCCAAAGGCTGAGAAGAAGTCTTCCGCAAAGTCGGAAAAGGCTAAGGCTGATGTCGAAAAGAACGCAGAAAAAGCTCCGGAAAAGCCTGCGTCCAAATCAGGAAAAAAGGCTGCCGATAAAACGGCTGCTGCTAAAAAGCCCGAAAATGCTGAGGCAAAGGCAGAGACTGCACCGACAAAGCAGGAGACAAATGCTGAAAGCAAGCCTGCTCCGAAGCAGGATACCGCAGTCAAGGCGAAGGAGCTAAAGGAGCAAGAGCAGCCGAAGGCAGAGGGAAAAGCATCCAAAAAGCCCGAGGCAGCGCTTCACAAGAGCGAGCAGAAGTCTGCTCTTGAGCGGTTTAACAGCCAGGTAGCCAAGGCAGATGAGCAGAAAAAGAAGCAGGGCGAAAGGTCTGCGGATAAAAAATCCCAAGGAAACAAGTCGTCCGAAAATAAATCCAACAAGACAAAGCTGGGGGGCAGCTTTACATCCCCCGAGGGCGTAAAGATAGAGCAGAAAATGCGAACCGTTGACACCAGGGGCAGCTATGTGGACATTGACAAATACAACGAGCGTTACGAGAACATAGCCCCTCTGTCGGGAGGCGGCAGCGGCAAGCGGGGCAAGGACGCTTTTTCCAAAAAACAGAAGCTTACCCAGAAGTCCGCACAGCGGGGCAAGCAGCAGTATTCGAGCAAGCGCGAAACAGAGGCGGAGAAGCTGCGCAGGCTGGAGCTGGAGAGGGCAAGAAAGCAGCAGCTTAAAGTGCTTATTCCCGACGAGATCGTGGTTTCCGAGCTGGCGAGCCGCTTGAAGGTAACGGCTAATGTAGTTATCAAAAAGCTTATGGCATTAGGAGAAATGTGTACCATTAACCAGGTCATCGACTTTGACACCGCTTCCCTTGTTGCGGAGGAACTGGGCGCAAAGGTTGAAAAAGAAGTTATCATCACCATAGAGGAACGGCTTATTGACGACAGCGAGGACGTGGGTGAGGGTGTTGAGCGTGCGCCTGTAGTCGTTGTAATGGGTCATGTTGACCACGGCAAGACCTCTCTTCTTGACAAGATACGCCATGCCCATGTTACCGACTCCGAGGCGGGAGGCATTACTCAGCACATAGGTGCATACAGAGTCAACTGCAAGGGCAAGGAGATCACATTCCTTGACACTCCCGGCCATGAGGCGTTTACATCCATGAGAGCAAGAGGCGCTTCCATAACAGATATTGCCATTCTTGTGGTGGCGGCGGACGATGGCGTTATGCCCCAGACCATTGAGGCGATAAACCATGCCAAGGCGGCAAATGTTTCCATAATTGTTGCCATTAACAAGATGGACAAGGAAAATGCAAATCCCGACCACATCAAGCAGCAGCTGACCGAATATGAGATCGTCTGCGAGGAGTGGGGCGGCGATGTAATATGCGTTCCCGTGTCCGCAAAATCGGGAGAGGGTATTGACGAGCTTCTGGAGAATGTACTGTTAGTTGCCGAGGTTGCGGAGCTGCGGGCAAATCCCAACCGTCTTGCCAAGGGTACTGTTATCGAGGCACGTCTTGACAAGGGCAGAGGACCTATTGCAACTCTGCTGGTTCAGAACGGTACGCTGCATACGGGGGATATTATCATTGCGGGCACTTCCGTCGGACGTGTAAGAGTTATGACCAACGACAAGGGCTCGGTGGTTACCGAAGCAGGTCCCTCTTATCCTGTGGAAATAACGGGTCTTGCAGAGGTTCCCAGTGCGGGAGATATCTTTAACGCAGTTGAGGACGAGCGCCTTGCAAGAGAGCTTGTTGAGCAGCGCAAGCACGAGGCTAAGCAGGAAATGTTCAACCAGTATCAGAAGGTCACTCTTGATAATCTGTTCAGCCAGATCGAGCAGGGTGAGATCAAGGAGCTGCCTATCATAGTAAAGGCGGATGTACAGGGATCTGTGGAGGCTGTAAAACAGTCTCTTGAAAAGCTCTCAAACGACGAAGTGCGTATCAAGGTCATTCATGGAGCTGTGGGCGCGGTTTCTGAGGGAGACGTTATGCTTGCCAGCGCTTCAAATGCGATAATCGTCGGATTTAATGTCCGTCCCGATCCCGTGGCTGCGGAAAATGCGGAAAAGGACGGCGTGGATATAAGGCTTTACCGCATTATATATGACGCTATCGAGGAAATCTCCACGGCTATGAAGGGTATGCTTGCGCCCAAGTTCAGAGAAATTGCCCAGGGACGTGTGGAAGTACGCCAGGTCTACAAGATATCAAATGTGGGACTTGTGGCGGGTTCATATGTGCTCAGCGGCAAGATCACAAGGTCAAGCAATATCAGAGTTGTCCGTGACGGTATTGTAATTGCGGAGGACAAAATGTCCAGCTTAAAACGCTTCAAGGACGATGTAAAGGAAGTTGCGGAAAGCTACGAATGCGGTATCACTCTCGAAAAATTCAACGACATTAAAGAGGGCGACATTTTTGAGGCGTTTATTATGGAGGAATACCAAGCCGATTAATTAAAAAGTGCTGCGGGGCAGATTATGACTGCCTCACGGCATGGACTCGATTGATACAGAATGAAAGGAAAAGATTATGCCCGGATTTAAGAATGAGCGTAAAAACGAAGATATAAGGCGGCTTATAGCAGGGCTTGTGAGCGACGGGATAAAAGACCCCAGAGTGGGAAGCGGACTTGTTTCTGTAGTCCGCACAGAGCTTAGCGGGGATAATTCCCACTGCAAGATCTATATCTCTCATTTAGAGGGGCAGGAGGCGGCAAAGAATGCGGTCAAGGGGCTTGAAAGCGCCTCGGGACTTATAAAGCATGAGATAATGACACGCCTTAAAATGAAAAAGTGCCCCGAGCTTAAATTTATAGCGGATAACTCCATTGAGCGCTCCGCAAGGATATCCGAAATGATCGACGAGCTGAACAAAGACTGATACCGGAAGGTGATACTTTGAAAACTACGCTAACAGAAAGCTATACAGAGACGGCAGAGTTTCTGAAAAGCCATGACAATTACTATATCCTTATACACGTTGCTCCCGACGGGGACGCTATGGGCAGCGGCTTCGGACTTTGCCGCGTGCTTCGTGAAATGGGGAAGAATGCAAACGTACTTTGTTCCGATCCGTTTCCCAAAAGGTACGAATATCTTTATGACTGGTATGAGCCGGGACGGTTTACTCCGAAAACAGTAGTGGCGGTCGATCTTGCGGATAAAAAGCTTTTCGGCAAGGAGCTGACTGCGTATGAGGAATATGTGGATATGTGTATAGACCATCATGTTTCCAATACGGGTTATGCCAAGCAGACTGTCCTTGACCCCGGTGCCTCCGCAGCCTGCGAGGTGCTTTATGAGATATTAACGGCAGGGAATATCCCTCTTGACGATATTTCCGCAAAGTGCATTTACACGGGAATAGCCACCGATACAGGCTGCTTTAAGTTTGAAAACACCACTCCCAGGTGTCACGTGATAGTTTCCGAGCTGATGAGCTTTGACATTCCCTATGCGCCCATTAACAGGCAGCTTTTTGACATTAAAAGCAAGGCAAGGCTTACTATTGAGCAGCAGGTTCTGGGCAGCGCAGAAACATACCTTGACGACAAGTGCGCCATAATTGCGGTCACTCATAAGATGATGAGCGAAACGGGTCTTTCAAAGGAAGAATTTGAGGGACTTGCCTCGCTTCCTATGCAGATCGAGGGGGTTGTTGTGGGTGTCACCATAAAGGAAAAGGAAGAGGGCAAGTTCAAAATATCCATGAGAAGCACCGAGGAAGCGGACGTTTCCGCTATCTGCGGAAAACTGGGCGGCGGCGGTCATGCAAGGGCTGCGGGCTGTTCGGTTGAGGGAACTCTTGAACAGGTGAAAATGAAAGCCCTTTCCGCTGTTGCTCCTGCGCTGGGGTTTGATCTATGGCTGTCGTGACAGGCATGAGCGGCTCAGGCGGCGTTTGCGATGCCGGCGAAATAAAGGGGATTCTCTGTATGTACAAGCCTGAGGGGTTTACCTCCTTTGATGTGATCGCAAAGCTGCGGGGGATTTTAAAGACCCGCCGCTTGGGGCACGCAGGAACTCTTGACCCTATGGCGGAGGGAGTTCTGCCTGTGTTTGCGGGTAATGCCGCAAAGGCTGTTGATATGCTCCTTTGTCACGACAAGACCTACAGGGCGGAATTTGCTTTAGGGATTGTCACCGACACCCAGGACAGCACGGGAAATATTATTTCGGAAAATGACAGGGCTGTTTCCCGTGATGAACTGGAAAAGGCTGCGGGAAAATTTTGCGGGGATATTATGCAGATCCCTCCCATGTATTCGGCTGTCAGCGTAAACGGCAAGCGGCTTTATGAGCTTGCAAGAGAGGGCAGGACCGTAGAGCGGCAGCCTCGTCCCGTGACTGTTTACAGTCTTGAGATCCTTTCCTATAATGAGAATGAGCGGCGGGGGCAAATGGAAATTTCCTGCTCAAAGGGCACATATGTCCGCACGCTTATCAACGACATAGGCGAGGCGCTTGGCTGCGGCGGCATAATGACAGGACTTGTAAGGACTGCCGCCTGCGGATTTTCTTTGGATGACTGTGTTACCTTTGAGGAATTGCAGCAAGCGGCCGACAGAGGAGAGAATCCGGGGAAATTTCTGCTGCCTGTGGATACGGTTTTTGTCCCTCTTCCCGAAATCAGGCTTGACGAGGACAGAGAAAGAATGTATCGGAACGGCGTTAAGCTTGATATAAAGAGACTGCCGCCCTTGCCAAAAGGTGCGGACAGATTTCGTATTTACGGCGCAAAGGGAGATTTTTTAGGTATTGCCAAAACAGACGGTCAAGTTCTGCGGTCGGAGAAGAATTTTTATTAAAAATAACTCGGGTGATAGCTTTGGGTGAAGATCCAAAAAATAAACTTACGGTAATAGAAAATAACGCCTCTGTCGACTGTGATACTGCGGTTGCCTTGGGGGTCTTTGACGGCGTGCATCTGGGGCACAGGGCGGTAATAGGCGCTGCAAGAGAATATGCTGTTAAAAGCAGCGCTTGTGAAAATGTAATTGCCCCTGCCGTGTGCACCTTTAAGACTGCGACCATTAACACAAAGGGAGCGGATTTCCTGCCTATTTTCGGGGAGGAAAAAAAGCTTGGATTGCTTGTCGGCGAAGGGGTCAAGTTCGTGTATAACCCCGATTTTGCTTTGGTGCGTGATATGAGTGCGGAGGAGTTTGTAAGAGATATCCTCAAAAAAAAGCTGCGGGCAAGGGCTGCGGTATGCGGCAGAGACTTTCGTCTGGGAAAAAATGCTGCCTGCGGTGTGACTGAGCTGGAGGAAATCTGCAAAGGCTTCGGCATAACTCTTATTGCTGCCGAGGACGTTAGGTTGGAGGGGGAAAAAATATCTTCCGCAAGACTGCGTCGGCTGATTTTGCAAGGTGATATCACTGCGGCAAACCGTTTGCTGGGGGTAAATTATTCCGTTGACGGAGAAATCGTCACGGGTAATAAATTCGGCAGACAGCTGAATTTCCCCACGGCAAACCAGGTCATAGAGCCCGGGACGGTTTGTCCGAAATTCGGCGTTTATGTTTCAAGGGCTATGATAGACGGCAGGGAGATAAAGGGGATCACCAACATAGGCGTAAAACCCACGGTGGGGTATGAGGGAACGCCTTTGGCGGAAACTCATTTTCTCGGGTTTTCGGGGGATCTGTACGGCAGGAAATTAAGCGTGGAGCTGCTTTCTTTTTTGCGTCCCGAGCAGAGATTTACCGGTGCCGATGAACTGAAAAACCGTATATGCCGTGATATTGAAGAGGCGGAAAAATTTCGGGAAATATAAAAGAATTTTCAAATGCAGTCCTGTAAATAAAAAACGCTGCTCTTGAATGGGCTTATAAATAAAGTATTTTAACTTGGATTTTGACGAATTGCGGGCAGATGAATTTCCCGTAATTTGAGGAAAGGAATGATATTTAAAATGGACAATATCAAAGTGAGAACAAGATTTGCCCCCAGCCCCACGGGCTTTATGCATATAGGCAATCTGCGCACTGCGGTCTACACATATATTATCGCCAAGAAATACGGCGGCGACTTTATTCTGCGTATCGAGGACACCGACCGTGAAAGATATGTTGAGGGTGCGGTGGAAAAAATCTACGAAACCCTTAAAACCTGCGGCCTCAACTGGGATGAGGGTCCCGATGTAGGCGGGCAGTTCGGCCCTTATATCCAGTCGGAAAGAATGGAGATATACAAGGAATATGCCGAGAAGCTGGTGGAAATGGGCAAGGCATATTACTGCTTCTGCACTAAGGAGCGGATAGACGCTCTGCACAAGGCTCAGCAGGAAGCAAAGCTTTCCAATCAGACTTACGACCGTCACTGCCGCGATCTGTCCGAGGATGAGGTAAAGCGGTTGCTGGAGGCGGGCACGCCTTATGTTATCCGCCAGAAAATGCCCGTTGACGGGTCTACCACCTTTAATGATCTGCTGTACGGCGATATTACCGTGGAGAACGCAATTCTTGACGATCAGATCATTTTAAAGGCGGACGGTATGCCCACCTATAATTTTGCCAATGTTATAGACGATCACCTTATGGGGATAACCCATGTGGTAAGGGGTAATGAGTATCTTTCCAGTACCCCTAAGTATAATCTTTTGTACGAGGCTTTCGGCTGGGACGTTCCACAATATATCCATGTGGAGCATATTATGAGGGACGCTACTCACAAGCTTTCCAAAAGAGACGGGGACGCTTATTTCGGGGATTTTGTGGACAAAGGTTTCTATGTGCCAGCAATTATCAATTACATTGCTCTTCTGGGTTGGGCGCCTAAGGGGGAGAATGAGATATTTTCCCTTGATGAGCTGACAGAGGAATTTGATATTAACGGAATATCCAAATCCCCGGCGGTGTTCGACGCTGTCAAAATGACCGCCATAAATGCGGAGCATCTGCGCAGACTGCCCTTTGAGAAATTCAAGGAAGTGGCAATGCCCTATATAAAGCAAGGCTGCAAGCGTGATGATATTGATATCGATGTGCTTCTGAGAGCCATTCAGCCCCGCACAGAGTTATTGACTGATCTTCCCGAAAAGGTGGATTTTATCGACCAGATGCCCGAGTACAGCACGGAGCTTTATTTTAACAAGAAGATGAAAACAAATCCCGAAACATCTCTCGAAGCTCTTAAAAGCATTCTCCCTGTGTTGGAGGGAATAGGGGACTGGAACGAGGAAAGCGTTCACAAGGCTGTGTTTGAGGAGATAGAGCGGCAGGGGGTCAAGAACGGATTTATGCTGTGGCCCTTGCGCACGGCTCTTTCGGGCAAGGCGCTCACTCCCGGAGGCGGCATTGAGCTTGCGGCTGTTCTCGGAAAAAATGTGACGATTGAGAGGGTCAGGGCGGCTATTGAAAAGCTTGGCGGCTGACAAGATTTTTAGCGGCAATATTCCTTATATTGTCACGGGATTTTCACATTACAGGCGTAAAATATCTAACGTGGGCTGCCGATAATTTTCCGGATTTCCTTGTTCCGATTTATGAAAACGGCAGACGGTAAAAGCATATATAAATTATTTCCATATGGGGCGGTAATGCTTTAAGGCAAAGCCGTCCCGTCGAAAGGCGGAAGAATTTAATGATCGAGGTCAAAAACCTTACAAAGCATTACGGAAGCAAAAAAGCGGTGAACGACCTGTCATTCACAGTGCAGGACGGAGAAATACTGGGCTTTCTCGGACCTAACGGTGCGGGAAAATCCACTACCATGAATATTCTCACGGGATATATCTCCGCCACCGACGGGCAGGCGCTTATTAACGGGATCGACATTCTGGACGACCCTATTGCCGCAAAAAAGGACATAGGCTATCTGCCCGAGCAGCCTCCTCTTTATCTTGATATGACGGTCAAGGAATATCTTAATTTTATTTATGACCTTAAAAAATGCAAGATACCGAGACAGGCGCATATTGAAGATGTTTGCAAGCTGGTCAAGATAACCGATGTGTATGACCGTGTTATAAAGCATCTTTCCAAGGGATACAAGCAGCGTGTGGGCATGGCGCAGGCGCTTATAAACAACCCGAAGATACTTATACTGGACGAGCCGACGGTAGGCCTTGACCCCAAGCAGATACTTGACATAAGAAACCTTATCAAGCGGCTGGGGAAAAAGCATACGGTTATCCTGTCATCTCATATTCTTTCGGAGATACAGGCAGTTTGCGACAGGATAGTTATCATTAACGGCGGCGTTATAGTGGCGGACGATACCACCGAAAACCTCACCAATATGACCATGGGAGAGCGCAGCTTTACAGCAAGGATAGACGGTCCGAGAGAAGAAGTTATCAAGGTCATAAAAACAATTCCCGGGGTGGAAAACGTTACTGCCGAAATGGAGCGCGAGCCGGGGATATATGACTTTGAAATTGAGGCAGAGGAACAATCCGATATTCGTCGTGATCTTTTCCGCAGAATGGCTGACAGGAACTGGTGCATATTGGGACTCAGATCCAATGCCATGACATTGGAGGATATATTCCTTAAAATAACCATGGGTGATGATGTTACCATAAAGAAAAAGGCAGAGCCCGGCAAGCCTGTGGACGATGATATGCGCAGATCGCTTCTGGAGCAGATAAGCGGAGCT
Organism: uncultured Ruminococcus sp.; assembly: GCA_947174365.1. Lineage (GTDB taxonomy): Bacteria > Bacillota > Clostridia > Oscillospirales > Ruminococcaceae > Huintestinicola. Next base: position 24,217 of record CAMWIR010000014.1, read on the forward strand.
GCCGTGGCAGCGGATATTGTAGTGCAGAGCAAAAGGGCTGCTGCAGAGGCCGAGCCCGAGGCGGAAGAGGATGATAATGCTATCGAGACCGACGGCGAAGAAAACGAAGGAGGCGAGGAATAATGGGCGCTATTTATAAAAGAGAACTGAAGGCATTCTTCATGTCGCCTACGGCTTACATTTTCTTGGCTGTGTTTTATATAATTTCGGGATTTTACTTCGTTAATGTGAACATTATGGGAGCTACCACGGATATGTCCTATGTGTTCTCGGGTGTGTTCACGATCATGATGATATTGCTGCCTCTTCTGACCATGAGGCTGTTTTCCGAGGAGAAAAAGCAAAAGACCGATCAGTGCCTGCTGACTGCTCCCGTGGGTCTTATGGAGATCGTTATGGGCAAATTTTTAGCTGCGTTGACGGTGTTCCTTGTTGCTATGGCGATTTACATTCCTTATATACTGGTGCTTGTGAAGCTGGCGGGAGGAATAGCCCGTGCAAGCGTTATCGGAAATCTTGTGGGACTGCTGCTTTTGGGTGCAGCGTTTATATCCATAGGAACGTTTATTTCCTCCCTTACCGAGCTTCAGATAGTTGCGGCGATCCTGAGCATTATTGTTAATTTCGTTTTGTATATGATCGATGTTATGGCTGCAAACGTAAGCTGGGAGCCTTTAAGAAAGGTCATGGTGTCTGTGGGATTTTATAACCGTTACACCGAATTTACTCAAGGGATACTCAATATCACAAGCATTGTATTCTTTATCAGCGCAATATTTGTGTTTAATTTTCTTACTGTCAGGGTGCTTGAAAAGAGAAGATGGGGATAAGACCGTCTTGACGTTCTTACATTTTCCAATGAATTTTCGCTGAAAGGAATGATATAAATGTCAAAGAAAAAGAAGAAGTCTGCTGCAAATAATAATGCAGCCGATATAGAAAAACAGGCGGCGGAAGTATCTGCCGATACTGCGGAGGAAACGGCTCGGGAGGCTGCTGCTTTAATTTCGGAGTCCGAAAATCCGGCTTCCGAAAACACCGAGGCTGCGGAAGAAGCAGAGGACACGGCTGACGGTGATGTTGAAGCTGCGGCTGACGAGAAAGCAGAAGCTGAGGTCCATGAAACCGAGAAAAAGGAAAGCACCGAAAAATCAGAAGAGGATTCGGAGAAGGCTGCACAGCGGAGGTATAACCGCAGGAGGCTCAAATACGGCTCTGTTGCTACAGCGATCACGGTGGTGGTCATTGCGGTGGTCGTAATGATAAATGTTGCGGTAAATCTGGCGGGTGAGAAGGTCAATATGTCGATCGACCTGACGGAAAACGGCACGTTTGAGATCTCGCAGGAAAGCATTGATTATCTTGCAAAAGTGAACGAGCCTGTGTCAATTGTGTGTATGTCCGACGAACTTACGTTCCAGACGTCAAATTATATTTATTTCAAGCAGGCCTATGAGGTGCTGAAGAAATATACTTTTTACAACGATAATGTTACTTTGAAGTTTGTAAATATGGTGGAAGATCCTACCTATGCCGACCGCTACAGTTCAAGCTATAAGGGCAATATTGACGCCTACAGCATTGTGGTGGAAAGCAGCAAGAGAATAAAGGTGCTGACCATTCAGGATCTTTACAACACGGAACTGAATTATCAGACATTCCGCGAGGAGGTCGTTTCCTCAAAGGCGGAGCAGGAGCTGACCTCGGCTATTATGTATGTTACCGATCCCGATCCCTTGCAGGCAGTGATCTTTAACAGCGAAACCTCCGGCTCGTCTTATGATAATGTGGCTTCCCTTATGGTTTCCAACGGATATGATGTGACCGAGATCAATCCTCTTACCGAGGAAATTCCCGAGGATACGGACATTGTAGTGGTAAACGCTCCCCTTAACGACTATGAAACGGACATTGTGGACAAGCTATACAAATTCCTTGACAATAACGGCAATCTGGGCAAAAGTCTTATCTACATTGCCGATTATTCCCAGAAGGAAACCGCCAATATCGACGCATTCTTAGCGGAATGGGGCATAAAGGTAGAGCAGGGCGTTGTGGGCGATGATGACGCCAACAATCTGCAAAGCCAAAGCTTTTATATTGTAAGGGACTATATTTCCGAGAATGATTTTTCGGGGAATGTGGCGCAGCCTGCCCTGCCGGTAATTGACTATCAGTCCCGCCCCGTCACCCTGCTTTTTGAGACCAAGGACACAAGGAGCACAGCCGCCCTTTTGCAGACCAAGGAAACAGGCTTTGTTATGACAGACAGTATGCAGGAGGAGATAAGAAACGGCGGCTCTCCCGAAATAGCTCACGGTGCTCAAACCACTATGGCTATCGGCAGAAAATATATCTTTGATGACAATAACGCACAGGTGTTCAGCAATGTACTTGTGGTGGGTTCTTCGGAGACTCTTGATGAGGCGTTTACTGGACAGACCTATTATAATAACGGCGACTACTTTGTTTCCGTTCTCACTGCCATGACAGGGAAAAGCAGCGGCATTTCCATTGTGGCAAAGGATCTTTCATCCCCCACATTCGATATTGATATGGCATCCATCAGCAGCTATATTACCGTATTTATGATAGTTATACCCTTGGCGGTGCTGGTAATAGGCGGCGTGGTATTCTTCAGAAGGAGAACTAAGTAACGTGAGATCAAATGTTAAACTGCTGATAGCGGCGGCTGTGGCGCTGGTGCTGCTGGTGGGCGTGGTGGTAGCCCTTACTCTTACGGGTGGGGAACAAGAGGAACAGGAGGAAACCACGGCTGCGGTAACAGAGCCGCTTTCAAGGCTGCTTTATGAAAAATCCCCGGACGCAGTGGACAATATCCGCATAAAAAATGCTTCGGGAGAGTATGACATTAAAAAATACGGCGAGGGCGTATGGTCGGTGGCGGACTTTGCGGGAATAAACCACAGCAAGACCGCCATTGACGATGTGACGGGTCATGCGGCCTCTGTAACAAGCCAACAGGTTGCGGCAGAGGCGGCGGAGGATATGTCCGTTTACGGACTTTCCGAGCCGACAGCGGAGGTAACGGTGACATTCGGGGATAACAGCGAACGGAAAATGCTTATAGGTGCAGAATCTCCTTCTCCCGGGCTTACTTATATGTGCTTTGAGGGTGAGAACAAGGTCTATGCGGTGAACACCTCGGATGTTGATATATTTCTGAAGGACAAGTTCTATTTTGTGGCTAAGACGGTTTATTCCGCCCGTTCCCCCAAGGACGAGAACGATACTACCGATTACACCAAAATCGACGCCATAACAATTTCCCGCAAGGATATTGATTATGACATTGTGCTTGAATATGATGTGCGGCAGGATTCCGATGAGCTTATTACGGGCAATTCCTCATCTCACGTCATGACAAGCCCTGTGAGGCTGGATCTTAATCCCGATCTGTCCGCAGATGTTCTCAGCAAGATCTTCGGGCTTACAGCCTCCCAGGCGGCAGTTGTCGCCCCCTCCGAGGGGATATTCGCAAGCTTCGGTCTGGACGATCCCTTTGCTGTGATAAAATTCGACATAGCAGGGGAGACCTTCACCCTTAATGTGGGCGATGAATTTAAGGGCGAGGACGGCGAAAGCGGCTATTTTGCCTATGCCGAGGGCATTGATGTTATTTACATCTTTGACAAGGCGGACTTGCCCTGGGTGGACATAATGCCATTGGATATTACCATGACCATGATAACCAGCACCTATATATACGCCATTGACACAGTGGACGTGGAGACCGCCGATGGCAGCGCTCATTTTGATCTTTCCGGGGATTCAAGCGATTTTGCGGTAAGCTGCGACAGAGGCGAAGTTGATGAGGACGGCTTTAAGAGCTTTTACCAGTTCTTCCTGCGTGCCCCTGCCGAGGAGATATATCTGGAGGAGAACACCGAACCTGCCGATGTTACCGTAACTGTCAAGAGCAGCGGCGGTACGGATGTGGTGGAGTTTATCAAGTCCGACAGCAGAATGTCCGTTATCCGCCTTAACGGCAAAACAAGCTTCAGGTGCAGAAGCGCCTACACGGACAGGCTGACCGAAAATCTCGAACTGCTTTTATCGGGACAGCCTCTTATTGAAACATGGTAAAAAAACCTGCATAGTATAAAATAATGTCCATGGGAATGTCGGAATTATGTTCGGAAATTTTTATCGGATCACGGCATGATTTCGACAGGTATTTCCCTGCAAATGAGTTAAAATAATAAATGTGTTCTGTAAGCTTATATTATTTTATTTAGATTTGACCGAAGTGATTTGCAATTCGTAAGAATTTTTTAAAAAATATTTAAAAAAGCCTTGCAATTTGTGAAAAAATGTGTTATACTAAATATAGTAGCTTGACAGAAACAATTACAGATTAAAGGAGGAGAAACAGCTATGAGCGACGTACAGGAAAACAGCAAGAAAAACAGCTTTTTTACCTATAAGGGATTTCCCCTTGTAAGAAAGGGCGATGAAATTTACTACGGTAATATGTATGATCCGTATGTGGTAATGATGCAGATTCAGGAAAAGACCAAGGTAGGCGACCTTGATGTGGCAAGCAAGGTCAAGATCTATAAAATGGCGACCGATGAAAAGCTAAACCCTTTGGAAGCTATAGTGAAGCAGAGCGAAAAGAGCAGTCTTTACGAGGCCTTTGACATAGCTTATGCCTGGCTTTCAAGATGAAGCCGAGGAGTCCGCACGGCACTGCTGTGCGGACTTTTTACGGAGGTTTTATATTCTGCAAGCGGGTATAGGTTTGCCCGTGTTTTTGAATTTATAAAGCAGCATTCTTTGAAAATGCGGTAATATAGGGGTATTTAATAAATTTTCTCAAAAATTTGTGTTTTTTAGAATTTTTTTGCAAAAACCTCTTGACAAATTAAAAAATATCTGATATAATATAATAGTCGCTTGAAGGTGCAATTTTCAAGACACAAGTTAATATTCGGAGAAGTCGCCTAGCCCGGTTTATGGCGCACGACTGGAACTCGTGTATGCGTTAATAGCGCATCGAGGGTTCGAATCCCTCCTTCTCCGCCAAGAAAAACCCCGTAAACATTATGTTTACGGGGTTTTTACTTTTGATTTGCCCGCACTCTTATTTTCCTTTGCGATACATCTCTCTGTACCTCTCAGCCTTTTCCGTTCACAAATTATTAACTTGCCAAAATACGTTTAAAATACCCTTGACAAATTATGCTTAATGTGGTAAAATATAACTATAAAAATGTATTTCAAATTAATATATAAAGGAGTTAAAAAACATGAACAAGAATCTGAGAAAAGCAATTATCGCAGGAAACTGGAAAATGAACAAGACCCGTCCCGAGGCAAAGGCGCTTCTAGAGGAGATAAAGCCTCTGGTCGCAAACGCCGAGGGCAAGGTTGAGGTCATTGCGTGCGTTCCCTTTACCAACCTGGAAACTGCCGTGAACACTACCGCAGGCAGCAATGTAAAGGTTGGTGCGGAGAATGTTCACTTTGAAAAGAGCGGCGCCTTCACCGGGGAAATTTCCGCGGATATGCTTACCGAGCTTGGGGTCGAGTACGTTGTTATCGGTCACTCCGAGCGCAGGCAGTATTTCGGCGAGACCGACGAGACTGTGAACAAGCGCACAAAGGCGGCTCTTTCGGCAGGACTGAAGCCCATTGTTTGCGTAGGCGAGCTGCTCTGGGAGCGTGAGTGCGGCATTACCGAAGAGGTTATTGCACGTCAGATAAAGCTTGATCTTTATGACGTTTCCGCAGATGATATCAAGAAAACCGTTATCGCATATGAGCCTGTATGGGCTATCGGTACAGGCAAGACCGCTACAGCCGACCAGGCGGAGGAAGTTTGCGGCTTTATTCGTGACGTGCTTGCAAAGCTTTACGATACCGACACCGCAAACGCTGTTACTATTCAGTACGGCGGTTCTATGAATGCTGCGAACTGCGCCGAGCTGCTGTCCAAGCCCAATGTTGACGGCGGTCTTATTGGCGGCGCTTCCCTCAAGGCAGGGGATTTCAACACCATTGTACAGGCTGCTGTAAACGGCTGAGAATAACTGTTCATAAACCTTTAAATGCATTAGCAAAGGGCAGGTGAGGGGCATGGACAAGGCAGAGGAGTATATTCGGGCAAAGCCCTCCGGTTGGTATAAAGCCGACCTTACAGTGGCGGTGGTAACTGTTTTAGGCGTGTGGTTTACATTTCTCGGTATGGCGTATAGGGTCGCCTTAGATGTTTCCATTATTGCCCTTATTGCAGGTATCATTGTTTTTGCACGCAAAAAGCATTACTCGGATAAGCTCTCAAAGCCCCGGCGCATTGCGGCAGGGGTCATAAGGGGAGTATTATATGCAATTGCCTTGTCTGCCTTTGCTGTACCCTTTTTTATGAAGGTTCAGTCGCCTTTCCTTTATCCGGTTCAGAAAGCAATCTACTGCTTTAATTTCGGCGATATGAGAGAAAGCACCCTGTACTTCCTGCCGGATAATATCCCCGATGATGCCGGTGAATATAAAATTAAAATGGTTCCCGGAGTTTTGCAGTCGGAGTCTTTTATTCAGATCGAATATTCCACAAGCTCCGAGCAGCTGTCGGAGTACCGCAGTTTTGCTCAAAGCTGCCGTGCAGTTAAAGTGGAAACGAACAAGGGCTGGCAGGAGTACCTGAATGAAAAGGCAGGCAGGGAGCAAACCGTTGAGCAATGGAAATTTACCGCACCGGCGGGCGGATATTATGCCAGCTATTACATCTGCCCCGAAAGCGGATATTTCTTGATTGTCTGGTAAAATCTCCCAAGGTATAAAGGGGGGGGGTATATGAAAAAAGCCGAATGTGCGGAAAATGAAAGCATCAAAAGCGCCAAAAACAGGGTCTCGGCATGGTACTATATTGATTTTGCCGTAAATCTGCTTGTCAGTCCTTTTGCATTTTTTATATCCTTTTTTTATACGATATATTTCAAATTTTTTGCAATTGAGTTTGTGTGTTTTTTTGTAATGTGCATTTTTCCGGACTATTACAAAAAGCCTCCCGCAGCCCATTTAATACGGGTCATAATGGGAATTGTCAGGGCAGTGGTCTATACTGTTGCATTGACGGTGGTCGCCTTGTCCTGTATGCAGGCTTCAAAGCAGCCTGTTTTTTATCCTGTGGACAAAGCTGTTTTCTGCGCTAATTACACCGATCCCGATGAAATGTTCTTTTTTCTGCCGGATAAGATTCCTTCAAATGCAAGGGATTACCAAAGAAGCTTTATGCCCGGTTGGCTGGATAGAGCGAGTATCAGTATCGATTTTTTCACCGATACAGCGCAGCTTGAGGAATACCGAAATTTTGCCCAAAGCCGCGGTGCGGTGAAAGTTGAAACGAACAAAGACTTGCAGGAGTATCTGAATGAACGGACAGGCAGAGAGGAAGCCGTCGAGGTATGGGAGTTCCCCGAACCAAAGAGCGGCGGCTATCATGCCACCTACTGCATCTGCCCCGAAAGCGGATATTTAATGATAAATTGGTAACCATGGTTACCGGTAAAAAATATCTCCAAATGTACAAACGGAGGTTTGTTTATGGGAAAGGGCAGGAGAGCCAAAAGAATAGCGGCAGGCATAGTAATTGTCCTGATCTTCTGCTTTTTTTCCGTGGATTCGGTGCGGGTCAAACTGTACGGCCTGCCGCCCATATTCTGCATTAAGGCGGCGGAGTACAGCGACGGCATAAGCGCCAGCTATTACGGCGCAGGCTATAAAATTATGCGTGACTACAACGTCAGCGACGGAAGCGAATGTTATCATATCACCCTTTGGCTGCTGCCCTATTCGGTAAGCCTTTAGAGGTTAGATGTGAGAGGTAAGAGGTTAGAATTTACCGTATTTAAATAAATCAATACAGCGAATTAGAAAGGAATGGTCAAAAATCATGAGCAAAAAACCTATGGCGCTTATTATAATGGACGGCTTCGGCATTAATAACGACAGCTACGGCAATGCCATTGCCGCCGCGAGCAAACCAAATCTTGACAGGTATTTCAAGGAATATCCCAACACCACTATCGGCGCATCGGGGCTTGACGTGGGTCTGCCCGATGGACAAATGGGCAACTCCGAGGTAGGTCATACCAACATCGGCGCAGGGCGTATCGTTTACCAGATGCTGGTAAAGATCTCCAAGGACATAAAGGACGGCGTTTTCTTTGAAAATCCCGCTCTTATGAAGGCTATGGAGAACTGCAAGGCTAAGGGCAGCGCACTGCATTTAATGGGGCTGCTTTCTCCGGGCGGCGTTCACAGTCATCAGGAGCATATGTACGGTCTGCTGGATATGGCTAAGAAGAACGGCATTGACAAGGTGTATGTTCATGCATTTCTGGACGGCAGAGATGTTCCCCCCTCCTCGGCGGCGGAGTATATGGAAGAGGCTGTTTCCGAGATGAAGAAAATAGGCTTGGGCAAGGTGGCAACGGTTGCGGGCAGATACTATGCCATGGACCGTGACAACGCCTGGGACAGAGTGGAAAAGGCATACGACGCCATGGTAATGGGCGAGGGTGTGCAGGAGACCGACCCCGTAGAGGCTATAAAAAAATCCTATGCAAACGGCGTTACCGACGAGTTTATGCTCCCTGCGGTAGTGGACAAGGACGGTATGGTTAAGGAGGGGGACAGCGTTGTCTTTTTCAACTTCCGCCCCGACCGTGCAAGGCAGATAACAAGAGCCTTTGTTGACCCCGATTTTTCGGGCTTTGAACGGAAAAAGGGATATTTCCCCGTGACCTTTATCTGCATGGCACAGTATGATGCGGCAATGCCCAATGTGCTTGTGGCATATCCTCCCGAGCAGCTGACCATGACCTACGGCGAGTATATGGCAAAGTGCGGCAAAACACAGCTGAGAATTGCCGAAACACAGAAATACGCTCATGTTACCTTCTTCTTCAACGGCGGCGAGGAAAAGCAGTTTGAGGGAGAGGACAGGATACTCATTCAGTCTCCCGATGTTCCAACCTTTGACTTAAAGCCCGAAATGAGCGCCTATGAGGTCACCGACGCAGTTCTTAAAGCTATTGAGTCGGACAAGTACGACACAATTATCCTCAATTATGCCAACTGCGATATGGTAGGGCACACAGGCATTTTTGATGCAGCCAAGGCGGCAGTTGAGGCAGTGGACACCTGCGTCGGCAAAATGGTGGATGCAGTTCTTGCCAAGGGCGGCGCAGCCATAATCACCGCCGACCACGGCAATGCCGACAAGCTTCTCGAAGCCGATGGCACGCCTTTCACCGCTCACACCACTAATCCCGTTCCCGTTATCGTTGCAGGCTATGACTGCAAGCTGAGGGAGGGCGGCGTACTGGCTGACCTTTGCCCCACAATGCTTGAGATAATGGGTCTCCCGCAGCCCGAGGAAATGACGGGAAAATCCTTGATCGTTAAATAAGAGGCATAAATACAGCTAAAAAATCCCCTGTGCTTTAAGCAGGGGATTTTTCTGTTAAGAATATCGGTTATTCAGAAATGTTAGTGAAAACTAAATATTCGCCGCTTGCGGTCTCGCACTGTATGGTATTGCGGTCAACATAATCCGCACATGATAAATACAGCTCAACCTTCATATTTTCGTTAAATCCCCAATTATAACCAACATTAATTGTTTCGGGGTTTAAAATCTCGTTGTATATCAGGCAATAATTCTGGGGATATGACCAATACTCGGCTTTTTCATTAAACCATTGTTCGTAATCCTTATATTTTGTACTGTCCGGGTTGTATACATCTGTTATTTCGGCTTTATAAAGCTCGTGAAATCTGTCCTTATCTTCAACTATAAGCTGTATGGTATTCTGTACGTCTTTTTTTTCGACCTTAAAGTAACAGCTGTCTGTATCGCCGTTAAGATAATACAGCCCGTCGTTAAGGTAATACTCGTCTGCATCTGCCTTTCGGAACACACCCTCAGCTTCAGCAAGCAGATACTCGTTTTCTTCTTTAAGATGATGAACGGAAAGCAGAGAGCATATAACTATGACAGCAAGCAGAATGTTGCAGACAAGAAGCTTTTTATTAGTCACTTTCAATATGACCTCCAATCAGCGAGATTTAGTGTATGTTATATTTGATCCTTCCAATGTTATTTTTCCGCCGCTGTATGAACCTTTTACATTCAGTATGTCAGGCGCTTCCGTTTTATTTCCATTATTATAATAATACCAGTTAGCCTTGGGAAAACTTGCTGAAAATTGTCTGCCTGCTGTAGCCGCTGAAAATGTTGAAGTATAGCCGCAAACATTCTTGTATTCACAATTAACCATATAAAAAGTACACTCGGCATTGGAAGAAGATGTTCCGGTAATGTTGATAAACGATGAACTGTCAGGTGAATAGTAAGCTCCTGTCGCAAGTCCATTTAATATCACGTCTGCTTTAGATTCTGCAGCACTGTCTTTTTTAGCTTCTTCCTCTGCAGTTCTTTTGATTTTTTCAATTTTCTCATCAATTAATTTAATATTTTCATCCATGGGTAATTCCTCCTAAAATTTTATTTGTTTTTTTATTATACTATAAAATAAAAAATAAGTCAACAATTTTTAGATATATTTAACATAAAATTAACATTCATATTTTTATCTCGTTTATCCACCTGCCGTCCATTTCCTTGAGCGTAAACTTTTCACTCTCATAAACCGCATAGCTTCTTGGATTTCCCCCCTTTGGAATGGACACCGACCCGGGATTGATATAGTAGATACCGTCCTTTTCCTCCGCCCGCAATAGATGAGTGTGACCGCTGATTATTATGTCCCCTTTGCTTATGTTCGGGATATTTTCTATATCATATAAATGCCCGTGAGTGCACATTGCCATATGCCCGTCCAGCCACAAAGCCATATAATCCGCCATAACAGGGAACTCCAGCACCATTTGATCCACCTCAGCCTCGCAGTTTCCCCGAACGCACAGGAGAGCATTCTTTTTTGCGTTAAGAAGCGCAATGACCTCTTTCGGCGCATAATCTTCGGGCAGATCGTTCCTCGGCCCATGATAAAGAATGTCCCCCAAAAGAATAAGCTTGTCCGCTCCCTCCCGCTCAAAGGCGGAGAGCATTTCTCGACAGCACTCCGCCGCTCCGTGAATATCCGACCCGAACATCAGCTTCATAAATATTTTTCCGATCCTTTCTTTTTCATTTTGACAGCTTTATAGCCCGTCCCTCCACGGTTTTGCGGAAGATATTCCCATAAAACCGCAGCCCGTGCCCCGGACGCACACCTGTGACTTATACACATCTGACGCTGCCGACGCATAGCCGTGG
>CAMWIR010000015.1 GCA_947174365.1 uncultured Ruminococcus sp.
TTCTCCAGAGAATGAAGACTCTCGCTGACCAGGCTGCTAACGGTACATATCAGGATGAAGTTGACCGTGACGCTATCCAGTACGAGTTCGATCACCTCAACGATGAGCTGAACCAGATCGCTGACACCGACTTCAACGGCGTTGTAGTTCTTAACGGCGGTCAGATGGCTGACGGCACTAAGGCTATCGGCGGTAAGTTCGATTACGATAACAAGATCAGAGCAGCTAAGCAGCTTTCTTCCGCTGACGTTACTGCTTTCGATGGCACTAAGTTTGCTACAGCAGGTTCCACAACTGCTGCAGATCAGAAGAAGACCAATGCTAATATTGCATGGAACACCTGGTCCGGCGGAGCTTGGGATCGCACTGATCCTGATGCTACACAGGGACCCGAGTCTTTCAACGTTACTTTTGAGTATGACGGTAACGGAGGTTGGAAAGCTATCAAGGCAAGTGATGTAGGCATTGATGTTGATACTGTTAACGCAAGCCTCAGCAGCACTCCAGACAGCATTACAAATGCAGCAGACGGTAAGAACAACGGCGGTTTCACCCTCTACAGCGGCACAACCTTTGATGCTCAGAACGAGGTTGCTAATGTTGTTATAGATACAACAAACCTCAAGGCAGGCGATACTATCGTTCTTACATTCAACAATCCTCTGAATCAGAACTATGCTCCCGGTAATGCAAGCATGGACGTTGCAGATAACGGCGCTAAAGCTGGCACAGGTAAGGTAAACCCCACCAACGCTCAGGTTGCACCTACAGTTGATGTTGGAACAGGTGCAGCAGCTGCCACAAACTATGAAACCCTCGGCGATGCTACCGCAGCAAGAAAAATGACTAAGACCGCTGCTGACAGCTACAATGCTCTTCAGGGCGCACAGATCACCACTAATTACACAGGCGGAAAGGTTTCTTCCATAAACATCAAGCTTCAGGATGGAAGCAGCTGCACTTTGGATACTACAGCTGCCGCTACAGGTACAATTACTACTGCAAACGGTCTGTCTATTTCCTTAGAGGCTGCTAAGGATACCGGTAAAACTACAATTAAAGATGCTGACGGCGGCGTTCTCTTCACTATCTCTCCTGTAGGAGGTGACGGCGGCAATGCTGCTGATTACAAAATCAACGGCGGTTCTGTATCCTCTACACTGAACTTCGAGACAGTCACTTTCAAGGATGAGCAGGCAACAGTTGAGATCGCTAATCCCGCTGACAACTCCGTTTCCAAGGCTAACGCTTACGGCCAGGCTTCCGCTCCTCTGACCTACACCGATCATATAGCTCTCCAGGCTGGCGCAAGAACCAAGGATCTGGTTGACTTCACATTCAAGTACAGCTCCAACGGTATCGGCGACCTTAAGGCTAACATGAACTGCTCCGCAAGAGCTGACGGTCTGGGTACTTCGGGTCTGTCCTTGAAGGATCAGAAGTCCGCCAACTACGCTATCGACAGAATCGATCAGGCTATCAACAAGGTTTCCATGGTTCGTGCAACCTTCGGTGCTGTACAGAACAGACTGGAACACAAGATCGACAACATGAACGTTACCAAGGAGAACATCACCTCCGCAGAGTCCAGAATCAGAGATACCAACATGGCAGAGGAAATGACCAACTTCACAAAGAATCAGATTCTCTCCCAGGCTTCTCAGGCTATGCTGGCTCAGGCAAATCAGCTTCCTCAGGGCGTTCTCCAGCTCCTCGGCTAATTATAACCAAAGAGTTGAAAGCCGCTTAAAGGCTGCATAAATTGCTAATCGTTGCCGCCCCCCGATCGTGAGGGGCGGCAATTTGATTATAAGGATAAAAAGGGAGAGAAATGCTTTGGATAAAAATATAAAAAAGATAAATATAACCGAACCCGCATTTTACAAGGACTTTGCCTGCATAGGCAGCGAATGTCCCGTAAACTGCTGTTACGGCTGGAATATTCAATGGGAAAATAACGAGGTCGAGAGATTAAAAGCGGCTGAATGTTCGGACGAGCTTAAAAATATCATTGATAACGCATTTACATTTGAACCAAATATAAATAAATATATTATCAGAACGGTAAATGACAAATGTCCTATGCTGGACGAGAATAATTTATGCAGAATACAAAGGGAACTGGGCGTTGACTATATGTCAATGACCTGTATGGGATATCCGAGAATGTATTATATGTTCCATAATTTTAACGGATATATGAGAACCTGCGAAATATCGTGTTGTCATGTAATTAAAATGCTGTGCAGCGTTCCTAATACAATGAGACTGAGAACATTGCAGCATAAAGAAAATTTAGAAATGTATGCTTATGCCGATAAACGCACCGATCTTATCCAACACCCCCAATTAAAATACAGGAAACAGCTTTTTGACTTTTTTTATGAAATACTTTCCGATGAATCCAGAAGCATAGAGACCTCTGTAGTTCTTGCCTCCGTTGCCGCCCGAAACATAGACTTCTCTATCGACAAAGGACAACCCGACCGCATTCCCGAGATCATCAGGACATTGAAAACAAGGCTGAATGACCCTGCGCAAATAGAGAAGCTTGAAAACGCAAGACCAAATCTCTCTCTTAAAATGAATTTTGCTTCTGCTCTAATACAGGTTCTGAACGCTTCAAACACTTATGCACTTGTGGCAGATGAAAACGGCATTCCCGACGAACGGCTTTGCAAAGAGGGCGTTGAAAAATTTAATGATATGTTCAAAGACAGACCCTTTGCAATGAGAAATATTGCCCTCAATGTTTTCATTACGCTGTTTATGCCCTACAGGGACAGAACATCAAGCTTATTCAATAATTTTCGGTATTTTGCCGCAGAAATATCCGCTATAAAATTTATCGGCGCAGTTATGGCGGCAAGGGTCGTTGAAAGCGAGGCGGAGGAATCCTTTTATTTTACCGCCGCACGCATTGACCGCTGCTTTACACATGACGATATAAAAATACAGGTAATTTATGATATGCTTGATAAATTCGGTATTTACTCCCCCGCCTACCTTATGGGCATACTCAAATAACCCCTCCCGCCCTAACATCACCTGTTAGGGCATTTTCTTTAAATTAACAAAAAATCTCTTGCAATTCCTCGCAAAATGTAGTATAATATTTTGGTATATTCAAAAACTCTGTAGTAGGTGAAAATATAAATGTCATACAACAAAGAAAACATCCGAAATTTCTGCATAATCGCCCATATCGACCACGGCAAATCCACCCTTGCCGACCGCATTCTGGAGCTTACCTCCACAGTCGCCAAGCGTGATATGGAGGAACAGCTCCTTGACAATATGGACATTGAGCGTGAGCGGGGTATCACCATAAAAGCCCGTGCCGTGCGGCTGCTGTACACCGCCGAGGACGGCAGCGAATATGTCTTTAACCTTATCGACACACCGGGTCACGTTGACTTTAACTATGAGGTCTCCCGTTCCCTCGCCGCCTGTGAGGGGGCAGTGCTGGTGGTGGACGCCTCTCAGGGAATAGAAGCGCAGACCCTTGCCAACACTTACCTTGCCATTGAGCACGATCTGGAAATAGTTCCTGTGGTGAATAAGATCGACCTGCCCTCCGCCGACCCCGAGCGTGTCTGCGCCGAAGTGGAGAACGTTATAGGCATTCCCGCCGAGGACGCCCCCAGAATTTCCGCAAAAATAGGAACAAACGTCCGTGCAGTCCTTGAAAAAATCGCCGCAGAAATACCCGCTCCCAAGGGCGACGAAAACGCACCTCTGAAAGCCCTTATTTTCGACAGCTATTACGATTCCTACAAGGGAGTTATCATCTATGTCCGTGTTACCGACGGCTCGGTAAAAATAGGACAGCGTATACGCCTCATGGCGGCAGGGGCTGAATTTGACGTAGTGGAAACGGGATATATGGGTGCAACCGAGCTTGTGAATGCAGGCGAGCTGCACGCAGGAGAAGTGGGCTACATTGCCGCATCTATCAAGTCCATAGGCGACACCAAGGTAGGCGACACGGTAACCGATGCCGAAAATCCCTGCACCGAAGCCCTGCCCGGCTATCGGGAGGTAAACCCCATGGTCTTTTCGGGTATCTACCCTGCGGACGGTGCTAAATACGGCGACCTGCGGGACGCTTTGGAAAAGCTCCGCCTTAACGACGCTTCCCTGTCCTTCGAGCCCGAAACCTCCGCAGCCCTCGGCTTCGGCTTCCGCTGCGGCTTCCTCGGCCTGCTGCATATGGAAATAATACAGGAGCGCCTGGAGCGTGAATATAACCTCGATCTCATCACCACCGCCCCCTCGGTAATTTTCAAAATAAAGCTCACAAACGGCGATATCGTCTATATCGACAACCCCTCCAACTACCCCGACAGCGCCGTTATTGCCGAGGCATACGAGCCTATGGTAAAGGCCTCCATACTGTCCCCTTCGGAATATGTGGGGAATATTATGGAGCTTTGTCAGGACAGACGAGGCGTGTTCAAAAATATGACCTACCTCGACGAGACCAGAGTGGAAATGCACTACGACCTGCCCCTTAATGAAATAGTCTACGATTTTTTTGACGCACTCAAATCCCGCACAAGGGGCTATGCTTCATTTGATTATGAGCTGTCGGACTATGCCCCCAGCAAGCTTGTCAAGCTGGACGTGCTGCTAAACGGCGATATAGTCGACGCACTTTCGTTCATAGTTCACACCGACAAGGCATATGCACGAGCCAGAAAAATTGCAGAAAAGCTAAAGGACAATATCCCCCGTCAGCTTTTTGAAGTGCCCATACAGGCGGCTATCGGCGGCAAGATAATCGCCAGGGAAACGGTCAAAGCCATGCGCAAGGACGTGCTTGCCAAGTGCTACGGCGGCGACATAACCCGAAAGAAAAAGCTGCTTGAAAAGCAGAAAGAGGGCAAAAAGCGCATGAGGCAGCTGGGTACCGTGGAAGTGCCCCAGGAGGCTTTTATGGCGGTGCTGAAGCTTGATGAATAGCAATTTATTGCTGCGGCTTTTTGAATTTAATGTATATGGAGGCTGTAATGATTTCTACAACAATGATTAAAATTGGCGGTTTAATAATGATGATATCCGCAGCAATAGGGGTAATATTTCTTCAGTATATGCTCGCTCACATAGGCATGATCATACCGTTCAGAGGCGAATACAAAGAAACAGAAGCTTTGCTGAAACACTTTCATATATATGAGGAGTCCAGCATAGATACTTCCTCAGCACCTGTTTTATCATATTATAATATGTACCGCGGAGAAACGGTTGTAAAGATTTTTATGAACTCGGGAATATATTCCCCGTCCGACAAAACCGTTTACAAATCCAAATCTAATGTTGCGCAAATCGGTGAAAAGATAAAAATTCAGTATACAAAAAATTTTGAAAGAGTTATTGACGAACGTTTTGTTTCGCCAAATAAATACAAGCTTAGCCGTTATCTTACCCCTGTGATCATTTCATTTGTATGCAGCGCAATAGGCGGCATATCGCTTATTGTTGGGATTGTTTTAGGATAATATAATGTAATTTATTATAGGCAAATGCAAAAACAAGGGGCTTTTATTACAGCAATTTTGGGAGGCTTATTATGCCGAAAGGCTTATATATCCACGTTCCGTTCTGTGTGAGAAAATGCCGTTACTGCGACTTTTTTTCCGTCACCGATCTTACCCTTGCCGAGGATTACGCCCACGCCCTTATCCGCAATATCAAAGCATACGGGGAGACTTTTGACACGGTTTATTTTGGCGGCGGCACGCCCTCGCTGCTGACAGCGGGGCAAATCTGCAATATACTTTCCGCAGCAAGCATTACGGCAAATGCGGAAATCTCCATGGAATGCAATCCAAACAGTGTAAATAAAAAATACCTTTCGGAGCTCCGCCAAACAGGAATTAACCGCCTTTCTTTCGGAATTCAGAGCCTGAGCAGCAGCGAGCTGCACGCCCTCGGACGGCTGCATGATTCCGGGAAGGCGGTCGCAGCAGTGGAAAACGCCCATTCGGCAGGCTTTGAAAATATCAGCGCCGACCTTATGCTTGCAACTCCCGGGCAGACAATGCCAAGCCTTAACGATACTATCGAAAGGCTGTGTCGGCTTCCCCTCACCCACATTTCAGCCTATATGCTGAAAATCGAAAAAGGCACACCCTTAGCAGCCGACGAGAAACTGCTGCAAACCCTCCCCGATGATGACAAAGAAGCGGAAATGTATCTGCTGACAGTGAACTTACTAAATGAAAATGGCTTTGCCCAGTATGAGATATCCAACTTTGCCAAAGCGGGACGCGAGTGCCGCCATAATCTGAAATACTGGCATTGTGAGGAATACCTCGGCATAGGCACGGGAGCGCATTCTTATTTAAACGGCGTGCGCTTTGAAGTGCCGAAAAATTTGAATAATTTTATTAACAGCGAGCGGCAGCAGACGATTATAACCGACAGCGCCCCCGGCAGCCTCTCCGAGCGGCTTATGCTTGCCCTGCGGCTAAAGGAGGGCTTCCCCATAAGCGAGGCAGGAGAATATGCAAATAAGCTAACAGCAGCCGCCGTGCCCATGGAAAAAGCAGGTCTGCTGAAAATTTTGGAGGACAGAATAGCCCTTACACCCGAGGGATTTCTGGTATCCAATGAAATAATCCTGCGGCTGACGTGCCTGACATCCTGACGGGGCAAATAAAAACGGAAACACAAACATAAAAAGGGACTTTAACGACCGCTCGCTAAAGTCCCTTAAACGTACACTTAAAATTTACGCACCCATTTGTCCGCCCATAAACATATCCAGATGAAGCACCTGCTTATACAGGTCCTCATCATCATACAAATTCCCCTCCACCTTTACCGCAGTAAAAGGAGCGGGAAGCCCGTCATAAAAGAAGTAAGGATATAAAGGCAGCGCAGACAAGCACCCCATATTTTCATCAAAATACTGAACATAGAACATCCCCTCGCTCATATACACTACCCCCTCCACAGAGGCGACCTCCACAGAATCCTTGGGAACTTCGGAGTAAATCTCCCTCTCCTCCGGTTCATCCTCCTCGTCATCCTCCTTAAAAAACGGAGTAAACGTATCGGGAACATACTCGGAAAAGGGATTCTCCTCTTCAGCCTCTTCGGAAGCAGCCTGCTCGGGAGCAGCAGGGGCAAACTGGATTATCTTAACAATATCTCCCTCAAAAATATCGGTACGCTCACCGTCGGCAAACCCCGACCACAGCCCCAGCGTGTCCCACTGAAATTCGGTAAATCCGTAAACGCCATCCCCCTGACGGCGGTTGATGATATACATCTCCCCCCGCTCGCCGGCGCAGATAGCGCCCTCCGCCCACATATCTTCGGGAGGCTCAATATTTTTGTAAGTCTTCAAGGCTCTGAACAAGCAGTCGGGATATATGATCCTATACCGCTGTAACGACATAGTGCACTCGCTCTCCTTGGCTTTAAATTGATTTACGGAAGATACAAACATATCTTCAATTTCTTTATTAATAATTATAACACATTTCCTCCCAAAATGCAATAGCATTTGTTAAATTTTTTCCGAAAATTTGTTCCAATTAATGGATATAACTGTATATTCGCAGATCTACGCTCTCTTGCTTCCTGCCTCCTGCTTCTTGTCTGCTGAAGCGCCCTGATTTTCGCGGATAAATTTTACAAATTCGTCCGCAGGCAAGGGCTTGGAGAAATAATACCCCTGAATATAGTTTATTCCCAGCTCCCGCATTACATTGAACTGGCTCTCGCTCTCTATCCCCTCGGAAACTATCTTCAGATTCATACCTTGGATCATTCCCATGGCAGCGTCCATAATGTACTTTGCCTTGCCGTTTTCAAAATATGCCCCTGTCATACCCTTGTCGAATTTCACTATCTGAACAGGCATATCCACTATATAATCAAGGTTTGACTGACCTGTGCCGAAATCGTCAAGAGAGAATGTAACACCGTATTTGCGCAGGCTCTCCATATTTCGCAGCAGAGTCTTGCGGGCATTTATAGAAGCAGACTCGGTTATCTCCAGATTGATAAGCCCCGGCTCTACCTCGTATTCTTCCATTATGCGGATATAATCCTCAGCCAACTGATTGTAGGCACACTGTATTACCGACAGATTGACCTCAATATAATCAAGTCCCATACCGTTTATGTCATTTTCCTTCAAAAACAGACAGACCTTTTCAAAAACCGTTTCACCCAGCTGCATTATCGTCCCGTTGCGTTCGGCAATGTCAATAAAGTTCCCCGGCTGATACAGCTTGCCCGTGTCTGTGCGTATACGGATAAGCGCCTCAGCAGATGTGAACCTGCCCTCCTCTGTGGAATAAATGGGCTGATACCAGACCTCCACCCAGTCATTTTTCAAAGCATCGGAAATAAGCCCCTCGATATCCTTTTCCTCACGCCTGACACGGACATATTCACTTTCCAACTCAAAAAATCTTGTTTCCGCCAGCTCCTTGCTGTTCTGTCGTGCATAGCGGATAAGATACAGCAGATCTATAGTATTGTCCGCCAACAAGGAATCCTCCGCATATATCCAGTAAGGGGTCACAATTACTCCCCTGCTTTCGCTCCAAGGCTGCCCGAAACGCCTGCGGATGCTTTCCATATTCTCTCTTGCAGTGTCCTTATCGGAAAATATGAGCATAATTTCCGTACTGGTTATCCTGAATACCCTTGTACCCGGAATACCGAGCAAATACTGCACTGCCTCGGCAATGACCGCATCCTCCAGCTCGCTGGAAATTGATCTGAAGCAGCTGCGTTCAATAATGATAGCCAGAATGGGAAAGGATGCCCCCATATCATAAAGCTGCTTTGTGTACTGCAAAAAAGCGCTGTTGTTGAAAAGCCCCGTTTGCCTGTCGATATTGTACCCAGGGTTTTCCATTTTAAGGTAAAGCACCAGCATACCCGCTGCACAGGCAAAACCCACCAACAAAAGCTTTGGAAAAATAAATTGGGTCACAACCGCAACTATCCATATACCCAATAGAATACTCACCGCCTCCAGGCGGCTTTTGGTTATTTCCTTTCTCTTGCGCACCAGCAGTATGCCTATCATCATCATGGTCAGTGCCGCAAAAATATATGCCACAACAGTGGACGGTCCGTAAGAATAAAGCTGCCCCTCATCCTTATCGTAAAACACCTCTATAGGTACAACGAATATCAGTACCGCTGCTGTCAGTGCAAACACCAGATACCGCCGCATTTGCTTTATGTACATCTTCTTAACGCTGTAAATATCCGTGCAAATATACATCAGCGCAAAAAAGGTTACACCCACCAGCGATACCAGATATGCCTTTGCCACAAAAAGAACCAGCGACAGCGGGAAAAAGTCCATCCTGCAAATTGTAACGCATGAGGTAATATCCAGAACAATACAGACAATAGTCATACAAAAGGCATTCCAAAAGGATCTTTCGGTGTTGAGCTTGATAGATTTCTGGCTTTTATAGAAATATAAGAGCACAAGCATTATAAAAAGCCCACAGCATTGTACATGTATCGGCATGCCCGAAACCGCCTTTCAAAAGAATGTTTTCCCTGAGTCCGGAGATCGTTTTGCTCTGAAATGCCTGTTGATATAATTGTCATTATACCACTTTTCGGAAGTATTGTCAAGTATTTGAAAATTATAAATTTTTTAATGTTTTATTGCAATATGTCTCAATACGATGCTACTTTGCTATACCGAATATTCTGAAAACGTAATTTTTTCGGATCTGCATTTTCTGTCATTATTTGCTTTTTTTCGTGAATGCTATGGGAACACTGATTAAATTGTTTTTAAGATTTTATTGATTTTATAAATGGCTATGGGTGGTGGTATTTCCCCCGCCTACGGCGGAAGAAATACCTTTAATCAGCAGCTCCCCATATGCAATACTCATCGCATAATTTTTCGGCAAAAGCTTTAATACATCATTATTTTAGCATATACCGTAAATATTGTCAACAGTATCTTTGGCAAATTTGCATTAAAATTGATTTAATATTTTATCTAAAGTTACCAAAAGTCAAACACTCAAATTAAAAAAATCTTCGTCCCCTATTAAATAAAAAAGGCAGGAGCAAAAACTCCTGCCTTTTGAGCACAACTCAAACAAGCTCAATTACCGCCATCTCGGCAGCGTCTCCTCTACGGGGACCTGTCTTGATTATTCTTGTGTAACCGCCCTTTACATCCGCATACTTGGGAGCGATCTCGTCAAAAAGCTTCTTGACAACATCTTCCTTTGTTACGTATGCGAGAACCTGACGCTTAGA
The DNA here is from genome assembly GCA_947174365.1 of uncultured Ruminococcus sp. Taxonomy (GTDB): domain Bacteria; phylum Bacillota; class Clostridia; order Oscillospirales; family Ruminococcaceae; genus Huintestinicola. The sequence goes on from CAMWIR010000015.1 coordinate 10,270, forward strand.
GTGCAGATCGTTGGTCTTAGCTGTGGTTATCATCTTCTCAGCCATGCAGCGGACTTCCTTTGCCCTCGTTACGGTGGTTTCTATTCTGCCGTTTTCAAGCAGAAATGTTACCATTGCTCTGAGCATTGCCTTTCTGTGGTCGCTGGAACGACCCAGTTTTCTGGTTCCCGGCATTAGATTTCACTCCTTACATTATCTAATATAAGATCATTCTTCCTCGGTGCTGAGGTCAAAGCCCAGTGACTGGAGCTTCTCCTTGACCTCGTCAAAGGATTTCTTTCCAAGGTTTCTGACCTTCATCATTTCTTCTTCTGATTTACTTATCAGATCTTCAACGGTGTTGATACCCGCACGCTTCAAGCAGTTGAAAGAACGTACCGAGAGATCCAACTCTTCAATGGTCATCTCCAGTATTTTTTCCTTGCCCTTGTCATCCTTCTCAACCATAATATCCGTAATAGCGGATTCATCGGAAAGGTTGGAGAAGCTCTTGAGGTGCTCTATCAGCAGGTTTGCCGCCTGGGAAACAGCTTCCTTTGCGGAAACAGTCCCATCGGTCCATACCTCCAGGAAGAGCTTGTCATAGTCTGTAACCTGCCCCAGTCTCGTATCCTCCACTCTGAAATTGACTTTCAAAACAGGAGTGTAAATAGAGTCAACGGCAATAACATCTATGCCAAGGTTCATGAGCTGCTTGTTTTTTTCGGCGGGAACATATCCCCTGCCTCGGTCAATGGTTATTTCCATGTAAAGCTTTGCGTCCTTGCCCAGTGTAGCAATATGCATATCCGGGAAAAGAATGTCCACCTCGGAATCGGTTTTGATGTCGCCTGCAGTGACCTCGCACTCGTCCTCGGCTTCAATGTATATGGTCTTCGGACCCTCTCCGTAAAGCTTTGCAGTAAGCCCTTTAAGGTTAAGGATAATTTCGGTAACATCTTCCTTGACCCCGGGGATAGTTGAAAGTTCATGGTGCACGCCGTCAATCTTAACAGAGGTAACAGCCACACCCGGAAGCGAGGAGAGCAGCACTCGTCTGAGAGAGTTTCCCAGTGTAGTGCCATAGCCGCGCTCCAGAGGAGCGAGAACGAACATACCGTATGTGCCGTTTGCTTCCGGGTTTACGGTTTCGATTTCCGGCTTTTCGATTTTTTCAAGCATTAATAAAACCCTCCTATGATCGCATTATGATGTTTTGCAGTACCGCAAGGATTACTTGCTGTACAGCTCGACTATCAGGTGTGTCTGTGTCTCGTAATCAAGGTCGTCGGTAATGGGAGCGCGAACGATCTTTGCCGAGAAATTGTCCCTATCGGACTCCAGCCACAGAGGAATTACTCTGCCGCTTGTCTGTTCCAGGACATCCTTGAACTTTGCACTGCTTCTGCTCTTCTCGTGAAGAGTAATAACATCTCCGGGCTTTACGCGGTAGGAGGGGATATCCACTCTCTGACCGTTTACCGAGAAATGCTTATGTGTTACAAGCTGTCTTGCCTCACGTCTTGTGAGAGCGTAGCCCATTCTGTAAACCACATTATCCAGTCTGGATTCGAGGATCGTTACCAGATTATCACCGGCCTTGCCCTCCATTTTGGAGGCGATCTCGAAATAGTGACGGAAAGGCTTTTCCAGAACGCCGTAGATGAACTTCAGCTTCTGCTTTTCCTTCAGCTGCATCCCGTATTCGGAAACCTTCTTGCGGGTGTTAGCCACGCCGGGCTTGGTAAACCTCTTAGACTCCTTGGAAACGCCCATGACCATAGGGCTTATCCCAAGGTATCTGCATCTTTTGAGGATAGGTTCTCTGTTTATAGCCATTTTACATTACACCTCCTGTAAATTAGACGCGTCTTCTCTTGGGAGGACGGCAGCCGTTATGAGGAATAGGAGTTACATCCTTGATAAGTCTTACCTCAAGACCTACCTGCTGGAGCGCTCTTATAGCCGCCTCACGTCCTGCACCGGGGCCCTTTACAAAAACCTCAACAGTCTTGAGGCCGTGCTCCATAGCAGCCCTTGCAGCTGTTTCCGCAGCAGTCTGAGCCGCAAACGGAGTGGATTTCTTAGAGCCTCTGAAGCCCATTTCACCGGCGGATGCCCATGAAATAACGTTGCCCTGTATATCGGAAACTGTTACTATCGTATTGTTAAAGGTGGACTGAATATGAACAGCGCCGTTTTCAATGTTCTTGCGCTCACGGCGGCGTCTTACAGTAGTCTTTTTACCTTTCTGCTGAGCCATAGTTCATACCCTCCTTACTTCTTCTTATTTGCAATGGTCTTTACGGGACCCTTGCGTGTTCTGGCGTTGGTCTTGGTTCTCTGACCTCTTACGGGCAGTCCCTTGCGGTGACGAACCCCTCTGTAGCACTGGATCTCAACCAGCCGCTTGATGTTAAGAGCAACATTTCTTCTAAGGTCGCCCTCCACCACCAGATTGTGGTCAATATATTCTCTGAGCTTGGAAACGTCGTCCTCAGTCAGATCCTTTACTCTTGTATCAGGGTTTACACCTGTGCTTGCGAGGATAACGCTCGCAGATTTACGGCCTATACCGTAGATATAAGTGAGTCCTATTTCAACTCTCTTATTCTTGGGCAGGTCAACACCGGCTATACGTGCCATTAATAAATACACCTCCGTAATTTTGGGCGAATCCGACCGTATTCACACGGCAGACTCCGTTCAAAGCAATATAAATTTCATCTTTCCTTATTTCACGCACCCGTAAGCTCACACTCCGGAGTGCAACAGCAACTCAGCCCTGACGCTGCTTGTGCTTAGGATTTTCGCAGATGATCATTATCTTGCCTTTTCTCTTGATAACCTTGCACTTTTCGCACATAGGCTTAACTGAAGGTCTTACTTTCATTGATAATTCCTCCTTGTGTTAGATTGATCCGAATCACTTGGCTCTCCATGTGATCCTGCCTTTTGAGAGATCGTATGGAGACATTTCCACAGTGACCTTGTCGCCGGGAACGATTCTGATATAGTTCATTCTCAGTTTACCCGAAACATGAGCAAGAATCTTATGTCCGTTTGCAAGCTCAACCTGAAAGTTGGCGTTGGGGAGAGCCTCTATAACCGTGCCCTCAATCTCAATAACATCTTCCTTAGACAAGCTGACAGCCTCCTTGAGAGTATTAGTTGCGGGGATCGCAGGCTCGCAAGTTCCACTCGCCTGTAAGCCGGCGGAGCTTTTTATCGGTAATATCCGTCATATCTATAACAGTATTGGTAAATTTTACGTGTTTTAATCGTTTGCGCTTAAGGTTCCCAAGTCTGCGCTCCTTACCGTCTGCCACCATGACGAACTCATCATCGGCAGCGACCACAACGAGAAATTTTCCCTTATCCCGTCCCGCCGCGCTTCTGACGATCCTTCCTACCGCATTTTCCATAGCGAATCCCTCTAAATGATTGTGGGCTTTGTTAGAATTACAGGCCCCTCGGACGTAACTGCGATTGTATGCTCAAAGTGAGCGGAGAGTGAACCTGATTTTGTCAACACGGTCCAACCGTCCGGGAGTACCTTGACTTCATCTCCTACCGCATTGATCATGGGTTCTATTGCGATCGTCATACCCGCTATAAGCCTCGGACCTCTTCCGGGCTTGCCGAAATTGGGCACCTCCGGGGATTCATGGAGCTTAGCCCCCACCCCGTGGCCTACATAGGCTTTGACTACGCCGTATCCGTAAGAGGTGCAGTGCTCTTCCACAGCATGGGAGATATCTCCCACCCTATTGCCGACCACAGCCTGCGCAATTCCTTTGTACAGGCTTTCCTCGGTCACGCGAAGGAGCTGTCTGGCCTCCTCAGAAACATTTCCGACAGCAAACGTATAGGCATTGTCACCGTTGAAGCCGTCAATGCAAGCACCTGTGTCAATGCTTACAATGTCGCCCTCCTTGATTATCTCATGCTTGGAGGGGATCCCGTGGATCACCTTGTTGTTTATCGAAATGCACGCCGAGCCGGGAAATCCCCCGTAATTAAGGAAGTTAGGCTTTGCGCCGTGCTTTACGATATAATCGTGGATGATCTTATCCAGCTCATAGGTAGACATACCCGGTCGGATCGACTGTCCTCCGTAATGGAGAGCGTCGGCGGAAATCTGCCCCGCCAGACGCATTTTTTCAAGATCGTACTTGGATTTTACAATAATCATTACCGCGCCTTCTTTGCAGCAGGCAGTGCTCACGCATTAACAGCGTCAAGCACCAGCTTGGAGGTAGCGGAAACCTCGCTCTGACCAATTACAGTAGTAAGCTTTCCTCTGCCCTTGTAGAAGTCCACCAAAGGAGCTGTAGCCTCGTGGTAGGTCGCAAGTCTGTTAAGAACAGTCTCGGGAGCGTCGTCCGCCCTCTGGACTACCTTGCCGCCGCACTTGTCGCAAACGCCCTCAGCCTTAGTGGGGTTGAACTCCACATGATAGGAAGCGCCGCAGCTCTCGCAGACTCTTCTGCCGCCCAGTCTGTTCTTGATGTCCTCATCGGGAACAGAGATCTCAATTACCTTGTCAATGACAACGCCCATAGTCTCCAGCGCCTCAGCCTGAGGAACGGTCCTCGGGAAGCCGTCAAGGATAAATCCCTTTGCGCAGTCGCTTTCTGCAATTCTATCCTTAAGAATGCCTATAACAACATCATCGGGAACAAGGTCGCCTGCATCCATAAACGCCTTTGCCTTAAGACCCCACTCGGTGCCGTTTTTAACAGCCGCTCTGAGGATATTGCCTGTAGAGATCTGAGGAATGCTCAGCTTTTCGCTGATAACCTCTGCCTGAGTTCCCTTGCCTGCGCCGGGAGCGCCCAAAAGAATAAGATTCATAGCATTTTTCCTTTCGTTAAAAGCGTCTTAAATTTGTTTATTCAAGAAATCCTTTGTGGTGTCTCATCATCATCTGCGACTCCAGCGTTCTCACGGTTTCAAGAGCAACGCTGACAATAATCAGAATAGAAGTACCCGCCATGGATATCTGCATTTGTGTTGCCATCTGGAAGAAAATGGGGAATATAGCAATAATGCCAAGGCAAACAGCGCCTATAAGAGTGATCTTCGAAAGCACCCTCTGAATAAAGTCGCTGGTGGGCTTACCGGGTCTGATACCGGGTATTCCTCCGTTGTTCTGCCGCAGATTATTGGCGATCTCAATGGGATTGTACTGCATTGAAACGTAAAAATAGTTGAAAGCGATAATGAGGATAAAGTAGATCAGCGCATACCAGACGCTGTTTGTGCTGAAGAAATTCAGCAGTCCGTTGTAGAACTTCTGCCAGAACGTCCACTGATCGTACAGTGCAGGATCAGGTCTGCCTGCAAACATCTGAATCGTCTGAGGCAGCGACATAAATGCCATTGCAAATATGATAGGCATAACGCCGCTCATAGCGACCTTAATGGGGATGTGAGTGTTCTGCCCGCCGTACTGCTTTCTTCCCACCACACGCTTGGCGTACTGTATAGGTATCCGACGCTCAGCATTGTTCATCAGAACGATAAACCCGATCATCACAACCTCAATAACGCCGATAAGTGCAATATAGAAATACTTTTTGCTGTCGACCTGCGCACTTCTGAACAGATCCATAATATCAGTGGGAATCCTCGCCACAATACCCGCAAAGAGTATAATGGAGATACCGTTTCCGATACCGCTTTCGTTGATAAGGTTGCCCAGCCATACAATAAGGCTTGAGCCGGCTGTCAGCACTCCGATGATTACAATAGCCGCAAACACGCCCTCTGCTCCCTGGGTATATTTTACCGCATTGGCCTGGTTCCTTATAGTGAAATAATAACCGTAGCTCATTACAAGGGAAATTATAAGGGCAGTAACGCTTGTTATCTTCTGCAGCTTCTTCCTGCCCTCTTCGCCTTCTTTCTGGAGAGATTCCAGAGGAGGCAGAGCATACGTCAGAAGCTGAATGATGATCGAAGCGTTGATATAGGGCTGAATGGACAGTGCGAACACCGTACCCTTTGAGATAGCGCTTCCCGAAAGCATATCCAGATAGCTGAAAATGCTGCCGTCGTTCCCGTTTATCATAGCGGATATTCGCTCCGGTTCCAGGAAAGGCACGGGCATTGCGCAGCCTAAGCGGAAGATAACGATAATGAGTAATGTGTATAGGAGCTTTTTCCTCAGCTCCGGCGTTCTCCAAGCGTTTCGCATGGTAGCAAACACATTACATCACCTCAGCCTTCCCGCCTGCTTTCTCGATTTTTTCCTTTGCGGATGCGGAGAATGCGTTAGCCTTAACGGTAAGGTTGCGGCTCAGCTCCCCGTTTCCGAGAATTTTAATACCGTTCTGTGTTTTCTTCACCAGACCGCTTGCTTTCAGCAATTCAGCGTCAACCACTGTGCCGTCCACAAACTTATCTAGGTCGCAAACGTTCACGGTCTCATATCTTACAGCGAAGATGTTGTTGAATCCTCTCTTGGGGATTCTTCTGGTCATGGGCATCTGACCGCCCTCGAAGCCGGGTCTTACACCGCCGCCCGAACGGGCGTTCTGTCCCTTGTGACCCTTGCCGGCAGTCTTGCCGTTGCCGGAGCCGTGACCCCGTCCCACACGCTTAACATCCTTAACAGAGCCTGCAGCGGGAGAAAGTTCATATAACTTCATAGCTTAAAGCACCTCCATTCAAGCGTTTGTTACGGATACAAGGTGGGAGATCTTCTTGATCTTGCCCTGTACTGCGGCGTTGTCCTGCTGAACAGTCTCATCGCCGATCTTTCTGAGTCCCAAAGAGGCTGCGGTTGCGATCTGGTCTTTCTTGCAGCTGTTAAGGCTCTTTACAAGTTTGATTTTAACCATTGTCGGTCGCCCTCCTTAGTTTAAAATTTCCTTCACGGACTTGCCTCTTACCGCTGCAACCTCCTTGGCGCTGCGGAGCTCGGAAAGCCCCTGAAGAGTAGCCCTTACCACGTTGCAGGCATTGTTGGAACGCAGGGACTTTGTTCTGATGTCCTTGATTCCCGCAACCTCGATCACTGCACGGACAGGACCGCCTGCGATAACGCCGGTACCGGGTGCTGCAGGCTTCATAAGCACTCTGCCTGCGCCGAATTTACCGATGACCTCATGAGGGATAGTAGAACCTCTGAGGGAGATCTTCATAAGATTTTTCTTAGCGTCCTCAATGCCCTTGCGGATAGCGTCGGGAACTTCTCCGGACTTGCCTATGCCGAAGCCAACCGTACCGTTGCCGTCGCCAACTACGACCAAAGCGGCAAACTTGAAAATACGTCCGCCCTTAACAGTCTTGGAAACTCTGTTGATAGCAACGACCTTCTCGGTAAGCTCCAGATTTGAAGCGTCTATCTTAGTCAAAAGTGTAACCTCCTTTTAATTTGATCAGAACTTGAGACCGCCCTGACGTGCGCCGTCTGCAAGGCTCGCAACTCTGCCGTGGTAAAGGTAGCCCGCTCTGTCGAAAACGACTTCCTCGATACCCTTTTCCTTGGCAGCCTTGGCGATAGCCTCGCCAACCTTGAATGCGCCGTCCTTATTGCCGCCGTTTGCGTCAAATCCCTTTTCAAGAGAGGAAGCGCTTGCAAGAGTTACCCCTGCAACGTCGTCAATAAGCTGAGCGTATATATGCTTAGCGCTGCGGAAAACATTCAGACGGGGACGTGCAGCCGTGCCGCTGATCTTGCCGCGGACACGCTTCTGTCTTTTCGCCCTTGTTTCCTTTCTGTTGATCTGCTTAACCATTTTAAATTACAACTCCTTATCGTTTCGGAAAATAGTAGTCCGTACAACGGACAGTAAAGTCCTGACAGGGATTTTACAACACCCGACCGCCTGTAAAACACAGCGCCCGATATATGCACCTGTCCCAAACCGACTGCCGTGACCTGCATACAGTCTGTCCCATTCTCCCCATAGTGAGAGCCAATACTTAGTGCGTCTAAAAGGGAACTTACTTCTTGCCCTTACCTGCCTTACCTTCCTTGCGGATGATATGCTCGCCTGTGTAGCGGATACCCTTGCCCTTGTAAGGCTCGGGAGGTCTCTTCTCGCGGACCTCGGCAGCGAACTGTCCCACGATCTGCTTGTCAATGCCGTTGATAACGATCTTGTTTGCAGAGGGAACATCAATGGTGATGCCGTCAGTCTCCGCAACAATAACCTGATGAGAGTAACCCAGGTTCATAACAAGGTTCTTGCCCTGCTTCTGAGCTCTGTAACCGATACCCTCAATGTCCAAAGACTTTGAGAAACCGTGTGTTACGCCCTCGACCATATTTGCAAGGAGCGATCTTGTAAGTCCGTGGAGGGACTTGTGGAGTTTATCCTCCGAGGGGCGTTCAACAATAAGCTCTGCGCCCTCCTGCTTTATTATCATATCCTTGTGAAAGGATTTAGTAAGCGTGCCCTTAGGTCCTTTTACGGTAACCTCAGTGCCGTTGATCTTTACCTCAACGCCTGCGGGAACACTTATAGGCTTTTTTCCTATTCTTGACATTCGGTGTTCCTCCTTACCATACAAACGCAAGGACTTCGCCGCCAACGTTAAGCTCTCTTGCCTTCTTATCGGTCATAACGCCCTTGGACGTGGACACGATAGCAATGCCGAGACCCTTCATAACCTTGGGCATATCCTCGCAGCTTGAATAAATTCTCAGACCGGGCTTGGAAACCCTCCGCAGACCTGTGATGACCTGGGATTTATTTTCTCCGTACTTGAGGGTGATCCTGATGATACCCTGCTTGCCGTCGTCGATGAGCTGATAGCTCTTGATATAGCCTTCATCAACAAGAATCTGAGTGATAGCCTTCTTCATATTTGAAGCAGGCACGTCAACAGTGGGGTGTTTAGCAGTGTTGGCGTTTCTGATTCTTGTAAGAATATCAGCAATTGAATCGGTAATCTGCATACCATTTACCTCCTTATATATTGCTTACTGTTAAAGGAACGCGATTCAAAGGACATTTACGGCAAAGATTAATCTGCAGCATAAAGCCCATTGCATACTCTCCTGCCTCTTGCCTCCGAATCTCCTGCCGGTGTCAACATCAAGTTGACACATTACCAGCTTGCCTTTTTAACTCCGGGAATCTGACCCTTATGAGCGAGTTCACGAAAACAGATTCTGCAAATGCCGAACTTACGCAGATAAGCGTGAGGTCTGCCGCAGATCTTGCAGCGGTTGTACGCCCGGGTTGTGTACTTAGGAGTTCTCTGCTGTTTGATCTTCATAGAAGTTTTAGCCATAAAAATTCCTCCCGATTACTTAGCGAAGGGAGCGCCCATGAGCTCAAGCAGCTCCTTGGCCTCTTCGTCTGTGTTGGCAGTGGTAATGATGTTGATATCCATACCTCTTACCTTGTCTATCTTATCGTACTCGATTTCGGGGAAAATAAGCTGCTCCTTGATACCTGTGGAATAATTTCCTCTGCCGTCGAAGGAGTTGCCGTTGATCCCTCTGAAGTCACGTACACGAGGGAACGCAACATTGAAAAGCCTGTCCAGAAATTCGTACATCTTTTCCCCTCTGAGAGTGACCTTAACACCGATAGGCATACCCTCACGAACCTTGAAGTTAGCCACAGACTTCTTTGCGCGGCAAACCACGGGCTTCTGACCTGTGATAAGCGCCAGATCGTTCATAATAGCGTCGATGACCTTGGAATTCTCCTTAGCCTCGCCTGCGCCCACGTTTATAACAACCTTGTCAAGCTTCGGTATCTGCATAACGCTCTTGTAGCCGAACTTCTTCATAAGCGAGGGAGCTACGGTGCTGACATATAATTCCTTTAAATTTGCTGCCATTTAGGGTAACTCCTTTCCTTAGTATGCTTTGCCGCAGTCAGCGTGCTTGCACACTCTCGATTTGCTGCCGTCCTCGGCGATCTTGTGAGCAAGTCTTGTAGGCTTGCCGCAGTGAGGGCATACAGCCATCACCTTGCAGGCGTACAGGGGAGCTTCGCACTTTACAATGCCGCCCTGCTGACCCATCTGACGAGGCTTAACGTGTTTTGTAACAATGTTAAGACCCTCAACGATAACCTTCTGCTCCTTGGGGGATACCTCGAGAACCTTTCCCTTCTGTCCCTTGTCCTTACCGGACAGGATAACAACGGTGTCGCCTGTTTTAACATGCAGTTTCTTGTTCATATTTTCGGCACCTCCCGCTTAAAGTACTTCAGGAGCCAGGGACAGGATCTTCATATAATCCTTGTCGCGGAGCTCTCTTGCCACAGGCCCGAAAATACGGGTTCCTCTGGGGTTCTTGTCCTCCTTGATGATAACTGCTGCGTTATCGTCAAAGCGGATGTATGTGCCGTCCTCTCTGCGGACGCCCTTAGCGGATCTTACGATGACCGCCTTTACAACGTCGCCCTTTTTAACAACGCCGCCTGGTGTTGCTTTTTTGACCGAAGCAACAACCACATCGCCGATGTTCGCATATCTTCTGCGAGTGCCGCCCAGAACCCTGATACACATAAGTTCCTTTGCACCTGTATTGTCAGCGACCTTTAAATAAGTCTGCATCTGTATCACAGCGCATAAACTCCTTCCCTTAACAGCGAATATCGACATCAGGGCAGAATGCCCCGCATTCTGCCATGATATCAAAATCACACTAATTTTAACTTTTCAACGCCGCCGTGCGTTTCCTGCCCATAGCTGTAAAACAGCCTTCAAGCGGCTATCCGCACAACAACATTAAGATTATACCACGTTTCCGGGTGTTTGTCAAGGGCTTTTGGAAAATTTCTTCAAAAATTTTTACGATCTTTTCCGACCTATTCCCAAGCCTCCTGCCGACCGAACCGTGCGTACACCTCCAAAAAGCCTTACTTAGCTTTTTCGATGATCTGTACAAGTCTCCATCTCTTATCCTTGGACAAAGGACGGGTCTCCATGATCTCAACTCTGTCGCCGATCCTGCATTCGTTGTTCTCATCGTGCGCCTTGAGTCTAATGGTTCTCTTGATGATCTTCTTGTAAAGGGGGTGCTTAACGTTGTCCTGAATTGCGACAACCACAGTCTTATCCATTTTATCGGATACTACCTTGCCTACTCTTGTTTTTCTGAGATTTCTTTCAGCCATAGCAATTGTCCTCCCTTCACTCACATCTTGATATCGAACTTCTCACGAAGAATCGTTTTAACTCTTGCTATATCCTTTTTAACGTCGCGAAGACGAACAGGATTATCAAGCTGGTTCACAGTGTGCTGGAAACGGAGCGCAAAAAGCTCTTTCTTAAGGTCGGTAAGCTTGTTTGTGAGCTCCTGCTCGGTCATATCTCTAACTTCTGAAGCTTTCATTAACCCTTCGCCTCCTCTTCCTTAGCTATAAACTTGCACTTGATGGGCAGCTTGTGCATTGCAAGACGCATAGCCTCTCTTGCGGTCTCCTCGGGAACGCCTGCGATCTCGAAAAGAACTCTGCCGGGCTTAACTACCGCTACCCAGTACTCGGGAGAACCCTTACCTGAACCCATTCGGGTCTCAGCAGGTTTCTCGGTCACGGGCTTGTCGGGGAATATCTTTATCCAAACCTGACCGCCTCTCTTGATGTAACGGGTCATGGCAATACGGGCAGCCTCTATCTGATTGGAGGTTATCCATGCAGGCTCAAGTGCCTGTAAACCGAAATCGCCGTTGGAAACCTTGTTGCCGCGCAGAGCCTTACCTGTAAGTCTGCCGCGCTGAACTCTTCTGTACTTAACTCTCTTTGGAAGCAGCATTATGCGTTACCTCCTTCGCTTCTGTTATTGCGGGGTCTGTTGTTATCCCGTCTTTTCCCGCCGTCATTGCGGTCTCTGCGCTTTCTCTCGGGTCTTTCCTGGGTTCTGTTCACCCTTGCGGCCGAAGCCTCGCCCTTTAAGATCTCGCCCTTGTATATCCATACCTTAACGCCCAGTCTGCCGTAGGTGGTGTGCGCCTCAGCAAAACCGTAGTCAATGTCGGCACGGATAGTCTGAAGAGGGATAGTGCCCTCGTGATAGCTCTCGCTTCTTGCGATCTCAGCGCCCGCAAGTCTGCCGCCTACCTTTACCTTTATGCCCTTAGCGCCCAGCTTCATAGCTCTGCCGATAGCCTGCTTCATGGCACGTCTGTAGGAAACACGGTTCTTGAGCTGATCTGCAATGCTCTCTGCAACCAGAGTTGCGTCCAGATCGGGGCTCTTGACCTCAACAATGTTGATATATACAGTCTTCTTGGCGTCTGCGGACTTGTTCATCATCTTCTCAACAGCCAGTCTGACTTTCTCGATCTTCTCTCCGCCCTTGCCGATAACGATACCGGGCTTAGCGCAGTGAACGTTGATCCTGACTTTATTGTCTGCGTATCTCTCAATCTCGATCTTGGGAACACCCGCAGCGTACAGTTCCTTTTTAATGAAGTTACGAACGTTGTAGTCCTCAACAAGCGTGTCGCCGAAAGCGGCCTTGTTTGCAAACCAACGGGAATCCCAGTCCTTGATAACGCCTACGCGCAGACCGTGGGGATTAACCTTCTGTCCCATAATTTACCTCCTCTTTCGACTTATTCTTTTTCCGCCACAACGAGAGTAACATTTGAAGTTCTCTTGTTGATACGGAAGGCTCTGCCCTGTGCTCTCGGCATAATGCGCTTCATTATAGGACCGGGGCCTACATAGCACTCGGAAACTATAAGATCGGCCTCATTCATACCGAAGTTGTTGACAGCGTTGGCAACTGCCGACTTTAAAAGCTTCTCCAGATATTCGCAGGCAGACTTGGGTGTGTTCTTTAAAATCGCCATGGCGGTCTCAACATCCTTGCCTCTTATAAGGTCGAGGACGATCTGAACCTTTCTGGGCGCAATGCGTGCATTTGTAAGTGTAGCCTTTGCTTCCATTCTAAATTCTCCTCTCTGCCTTATTTACCGTTGTTGGACGTTTTAGAGCCTGCATGACCCTTGTACGTTCTTGTGGGTGCGAACTCACCCAGCTTGTGACCTACCATATCCTCCGTAACATATACGGGAACGTGCTTTCTGCCGTCATGAACCGCAAATGTGTGTCCCACGAAATCGGGGAAAATAGTGGACGATCTGCTCCAGGTCTTAACGACCTTCTTTTCGCCCGCCTCGTTCATGGCAAGAACCTTTTTCATCAGAGCTTCCTGGACAAAAGGTCCCTTCTTGATACTTCTGCTCATTGGTTTTCCTCCCCTCATTAAGTTTCCGAGGCAAGAAACATATTGCATATCCGCAACACATTTCCCCTTTACGAATCCTATGAGTTAATATAGTTTTGAGTGTGAGAACAGGGAAGCGGAAAGCTGTCCCATTCTCATAATCACTCTTCTTACGTTAAACAAGCGGTAAGTTTACTTACCATTTCTCCTCTTGACAATGAACTTGTCGGAGCGGTTGTGGGTCTTCCTGGTCTTGTAACCGAGAGCAGGCTTACCCCAAGGAGTAACAGGTCCGGGACGTCCCACAGGAGACTTACCCTCACCACCGCCGTGGGGGTGGTCGTTGGGGTTCATGACAGAACCTCTTACGGTAGGTCTGATGCCCAGATGACGTGTGCGTCCTGCTTTACCGAGGTTTACATTCTCGTGGTCGATATTGCCCACCTGACCGATAGTAGCCATGCAGTTCACGGCAATTCTTCTCATCTCGCCCGAGGGAAGACGAACCAGCGCATAATCGCTTTCCTTGCCCATAAGCTGAGCCATGTTGCCTGCCGATCTTACCAGCTGTGCGCCCTTGCCGGGATACAGCTCCAGGTTATGGATAAATGTACCCACAGGAATATCTTTGAGCGCCAGAGCATTGCCGGGCTTGATATCAGCGTCAGCGCCCGCTCTTACCACATCGCCTACCTTTAATCCGTAGGGAGCGATAATATATCTCTTCTCGCCGTCCTCATACTCAACGAGAGCGATAAAAGCGCTTCTGTTGGGATCGTACTCAAGAGTGCGGACAGTGGCGTTCATGCCCTGCTTGTCTCTCTTGAAATCTATGATCCTGTATTTTCTTCTGTTTCCGCCGCCTCTGTGGCGAACAGTGATACGTCCGTAGCTGTTTCTGCCCGACTTCTTGTTAAGAGGAGCAAGCAGGCTCTTCTCGGGAGCTACCTTGGAAAGCTCGCTGTAGTCGGTAACAGTCATCTGCCTTCTCGAAGGGGACGTAGGCTTGTATGACTTTATAGCCATTGTAAATTTCAACTCCTTAATTTACGGTTTAGCGGAAGATCAAAAGACCTCCCATACATACCGCTCTCAAAAGCGAGAGCAATGAACCGGATCAGTTCATGCCGTCGAAGAACTCGATGGTCTTAGAACCTTCCTTCAAGGTAACAATGGCCTTTTTCCAGTCGGGAGTAGTGCCTCTGTTCATACCCACTCTCTTTGAGCGTCCCTTGCAGTTCATGGTGTTAACACTTGCCACCTGTACGTCAAAAAGCTCCTCAACAGCCTTGGCTATCTCGATCTTGTTGGCGTTCTTGGCAACCTTGAAAGTGTACTTGTTTTCAGCCAGCGCACCCATGCTTTTCTCGGTGATGATAGGCTTGATTACAATATCCTGTGCGATCATTACGCATACACCTCCTCGATTTTTGCGACTGCGTCCTTGACCACAACAAACTTGTCGTAATTAAGGATATCGTAAACATTAATTGTGTTCACGAGAGCAGTCTTAACGCCGGGGATATTCGCAGCGCTCTTGATGATCTTGGAGTCAGCCTCGGGCATTACTATAAGAGCCTTGCTGTCTCCAACGCCGATAGCGCCCAGCATTTTAACAACGTCCTTGGTCTTGTAATCACTGAGAGTGATGTTGTCCAGAACGATCATATCATTATCAAGAACCTTTGAAGAAAGAGCAGACTTCATAGCCAGTCTTTTCAGCTTCTTGTTTACGGTAAAGCGGTAGCTTCTGGGCTTGGGGCCTAAAGCAATTCCGCCGTGAGTCCACTGAGGAGACCTGGTAGAACCCTGTCTTGCATGGCCTGTGCCCTTCTGTCTCCAGGGCTTCTTGCCGCCGCCGCTTACCTCTGTACGGGTAAGTGTGGACTGAGTGCCCTGCCTCTGATTGGCAAGGTAATTTACCACCATAGTGTGCATAGCAGACACATTGGGGGTAATACCGAATACAGCGTCCGAGAGCTCAATGTCGGAAACCTGATTACCTGTCATGTCGAGAACTTTGATATTAGGCATTGTGCTTCCTCCTTCCATTAAGCCTTTTTAACGCAGTCAACAATAGTCACGATCCCGTTCTTGGGGCCGGGGATCGCACCCTTGACAGCGATAAGGTTGTTTTCAGCGTCGATCTTAACGATCTCCAGGTTCTGAACAGTTACCTTCTCCGCACCCATATGTCCGGGAAGAGCCTTGCCCTTGAAAATTCTCGAAGGCGAGGAGCACGCGCCCATAGAGCCTGCGTGTCTGTGAACAGGACCTGTACCGTGAGTTTCCTTCAAGCGGGCATTGTTGTTTCTCTTGATAGTACCCTGGAAACCCTTACCCTTTGATGTTCCGGAAACATCAACAATATCTCCTACCTCAAAGGTATCTGCCTTGATGGTGTCGCCCACGTTCATGGACTCAGCACCTTCAAGTCTGAACTCCTTGAGAGTTCTCTTGAGAGCTACGTCAGCCTTTGCGAAGTGACCCTTCACAGGCTTGTTGACAAGCTTCTCCCTGATGTCGCCGAAGCCGCACTGAACTGCGCTGTAGCCGTCGTTCTCAACGGTTTTCTTCTGAACCACAACGCAAGGCCCTGCCTCAACAACAGTTACGGGAATAACCTTTCCCGTTTCATCGAAAATCTGCGTCATGCCGATTTTTCTGCCGATGATCGCCTTTGTCATACTTTTACCTCCCTTGGTTATTGGTTGGATTTCTCCAACATTGACCCACAGTGAAACATCTTAGCGGAAATATCACATTTCCAATACGATGTCAACGCCTGCGGGAAGCTCAAGGCTGTGCAGCGCCTCGCTGGTCTTCTCGGTAGGTCTGATAACATCTATCAGCCTCTGATGAGTTTTCAGCTCGAACTGCTCACGGCTGTCCTTGTACTTGTGAACGGCACGGAGAATGGTGATTATCTCCTTCTTGGTAGGCAGGGGGATAGGTCCGGAGACCCTTGCGCCGCTGCGCTTAGCCGCCTCAACAATCTTGGCTGCCGCTGCGTCGACCACAGCATGGTCGTAGCCCTTGATCTTGATCCTGATTTTTTCATTGACTGCCATTAAAATCGCCTCCATTGATATTTTCGGGGGACGAAGTTGCAACACCGTGTATTTACCGCCCTGCATTCTCACACGCCGCCGTGCGTATCGCATATAAGGGCATTAAAAATCCGTTTGAGATCATCAAACGGCGAAATACACACATTGCTCCTGCCTACAGGGAGACCCCTGCGGTTCAAGACGCCAAACAGTGTCCGGTATTACAGCCGCCCGGTTTAAAATCGGACATACTCAGCGGAAATTCCCTTACATACCGTAAGCAACCTTCCGCTTCATCGCATATCATTTGCAGTCACGCACTATGTATTATAACATATTTTTCCGTACATTGCAATAGTTTGGCGAATTTTGATGCGTAGAATTTTACTGCATTTTCATTGCCGTTTTTGGTAATTTTACACAATACTTGTATAATTCAGTCATACTTCAACAGTTCGTCCACACGCAGCCAAGCTCCCTCAAGCGCCGGGAAACTGGCTTTTTCCCTACCACGCCGGGGGGCTGATTTTACTCCCTCGCACACGCTGAGGATTGGCTTTTGTGTTTCTATAAATGTGTTGTTGAAATGCGTTTATTTATTGGTAATTGTGACTTGCTTGTTGAATGAAATGTGGGTTTGTTTGTGAAATGCTTGACATTGTTGAGGGTTGTAACTTACAGGCCAAAGGGACAACCTCCCAGGAGGGAGAGGGGGCGCTCTTGGGTTTGCCGGGGACGGTAGGCCGCCCCCCTCTCCCCCTGTGCGGTTTTCCCTTTGGCCTGTAAGTTACTACCGCCAACAATGTCAAGCATTTTACAAACATAGTCACATTTCATTTGTACAGGCAAGTAACAATGCCAACATAATGAACGCTTTTCAAAAATACATTCACAAAAACACAAAGCTGCCCTACGGCGTGTGAGGGAGCCACGCCAATCCCTTGGCGTGGCAGGGGGGCAAAGCCCAGCGGCGTTTGAGGGTCTGAAGAAAAAATTAACCGCAGCCCCAAACACTGCGGTCAACCCTTATAAACTATTCTTTATCCCGAGTCTCATCCTCAAAAACGCCCATGACCTCGGAAACCGTCTCCTCGCATTGCTTTATTCCGTTAAGAAACGCCGACGCACATTCGGGAAAATCCTCGGAAATGGAATTTGTGGTAATAGAGGCATTCTGCATGACCCCTTGCTTCGCCCTGTTTTCCGCACGTGATCTTTTTATCTCCATGGCAGACAGCACAAACCCATCCGCCGCAGGACTGTTCACCGTGAAAAATCTGTAATCGTTCTTGGGATTCGCCGAATATATCAGACGGAATATCCTATAGACCGCCAAACTCAGATAGCTCCGCACATTCCCCTCCAGCTCCTTGTCGCCGCAGCGGCGAAGCAGGGAAAATATAAGCCTCTGAGAATTGTGCAGTCCCGTCAGATCGGCGTCGTTCTCATTGTTATTGCCCTGCACCACAGGAGCAGCCGTCTCCGCCTTGCCGCCCGGCTCGGCGCACCTACCCAGCAGATAATCGCAGGAAACATTATAATAATCCGCAGTCTTAACCAGAAAATCAAGCCCGCATTCTCTTATACCCTTTTCATAGTGTGACAGCAATGCCTGAGACACGCCCAGATCGGCTGCTGCCTGCTTTTGACTGATATTGCGTTCTTTCCGCAAAAGCGTAATTATACGGGGAAAATCCGCATTCACAAAAGCACCTCCAGCAGTTTTTCTTTTTTGGCGCAAAAATGCGTCAGACATTGCCTCAATATTTTACATTCCGTAAACATTAATGTCGAAAACGTTTATATCAACCCGGTTTAAAAGGCTAGAGCATATTACCGTATACCTCAGTAAAAGCACCGCCTGCACTCACGCAGAACCGACACCGTACAGTATATGACCCCTCGTGCATATAAACACACAACGAAACACAGACAATATTACACTGTCTACATAATGTATATTATATAACATAACGTACAATTTGTAAAGGGGTTTTTGAGTAAAAGTGCAAATAAAAAAGTAACTTTTTTGTGAACATACGTGATAATGCACAATCACTCAACCGATTTTTATCCAAATTTAGGAAATTATGCCATATTGTATCTTCATCCGCAAAATTCTTATCACATGAATATCAAGAATTTCATCGGTAATTTCCCCATTTTCATATGCCGCTTTAAGGTCGGAGTATGCCGTTTCAAAATCGGTAACGCAAAGCAGGTCGTTGTCCGCCAGAACCGCCATAACATAAGGCGAACCCTCTCCCGCATACTCCTTCACAGCGTCCATACCCATATCATCTGTAACAGCCACACCGTCAAATCCCAGCGTTTCCCGCAGCTCCTTGTGGATCACCGCAGATAAGGATGCAGGCACCTCCGGGTCGATCACATCATAAACAGTATGCCCTACCATAACCGCAGGCGTCTTGCCCTCAGTAGCATTTATTCCCGCCTCAAAGGGGATATAATCACGGCCCGCAAATTCGGAAAGCTCCCTCCCGTCATGAGCCGCTCCCTTGTGGGTGTCGGTGTTCTCGCCGTAGCCTGGAAAATGCTTGAGACAGCTTGCAATCCCTGCTTTGTCCGCCACAGAGACCATAGCCCTTATTCCGTCGGCAGTGTTCTGTGCACCCTGTCCCAGAGTCCTCGGATATATGTAGCTTGTGCTGTCTGTGGAAATGTCCGCCACAGGAGCAAGATTAAAGTTGATCCCAAGAGACAGCAGCAGCCGTGCCTTTTCGCTGCCGTCGATCTCCAGCAGCTCCGTACCGCCCCTGTTGTATAAAAGCTGCGGAGAGGAAAAGGGCTCATCCCTGAACTCCCCGAACTTGCTCACCCGCACCACCGTGCCGCCCTCTTCGTCAACCGCAATAAAGGGCGCAGCCTTGGCAGCCTTGGCGATCTCCCTTGTAAACTCCCGAACCTCTTCACGGCTTCTCTTCTCAAAATCCTCCGCATAAAGGGTGTAGCCCCCGAAGGCATACTTTTCCATTTCCTCCGCCGCATTTTCGGGACACCTTGCCAGCAGCATCTGACCTATCTTTTCCTCAGCTGTCATACCCGCTGCAATTTCCTCTGCTCTTTCCGTCTGCTTGCGGAGCACTTCCGCCGCCCTTGCAGCAGCCTTTTCCTCCTCGGAAATTTCCGTCTCCGCAAGCTCCTCGCTCTGTGCAAAATCCCTCGGATCTGCAAGAGTGCCCATTACCGCAGGAGCATTTTTGCCGATATTGGAGTCGTTTTCCAAAAAATTATTCACCTTTTCCCCCACCGCCTCGCAGCCGGAAAAAGCGGCCGTCAAAGCGCAAACCATAGGCAGCAGCACCCCCGCCGCCCGTCTCATAAAGCTCTTCATTGAATTTCTTGCGCGCAAAGCAAACACAGCAAGCGCATTACACAAAGCGCACATAGCGCCTGCAGCGCCAACTGCCGCCCCCTTTCGGAATTTTTAATACTTTAATTATAAACCCTTTTTTACGGAATGTCAAGTTTTTTGCCTTGAAATTTTTTATAACACGAAAAATACAGGAAAATCAAACAGCACAAGCATAATACCGAAATACTCGCCCTGAAATGCCCCGCCCCTGCCGTAACGGAATCTTAATCCTCCGGCACATACCTGAAGCTTAAAATAAAATCGTTAAACGACTCTGCCGCCAAATACAACGGCAGCTCTTTAATTCCGTCATCGTGAACCAACAGATAGATCTTACCGAAATTATCGGCCTTAACTCCTATGCAAGCATAATCTCCGCCGGGTACATCGGCAAACGGCAAAACATCATCACACCACATCTCAACAAACTCGCCGACCCTGTCAACAAAGCCACGGGAACTGTACAGATTATCTATAAAGCAAAGTCCGCTGCCGTCAATAGCCGGACACTCCTCAATAACCGGAAACCACCAGTCGTCAGCAACATATTCATAAATGTTGGTCATCAAAAACTCCTTTAATACATCGGGAATATTAACGCCGTATCTTTTTTCCACAGCTTCGATCTCCGATATATCAGCCCTTTCGTCCTCAAAAGGCACTTCCTTGTCAAGTATCTCATCAAGTTTTTTCATAACCTTCTCATCCATAATAAAACCTCCGTATTTAATTTAAACGCAGGCAGTCCCGCCGTCCAAGACCCCAACATTTTGTTATTCTTGAAAAGTACGACCCGCCGTTAATTATTTTGTACTCATCAATGCCCGTGATTTTTCTCTCCCGCCAGTATCCTGTTAATATTGAACAAAAACAGCGTCCCCGCCGTAAGAGCGGAGGTAATATCCGAAACAGGCTCGGCAAGATATATCCCCCGAACACCCATGAACCTCGGCAGTATCAGTGCCAAAGGGATAAGCAGTATCACCTTTCGCAGACACGCCAGAAACAGAGAGATCTTCGCCTGTCCCAGCCCCACAAAAGCACACTGGGCAGCGTTCTGTATCCCGAAAACAGTCATTCCGCAAACGAACATGGGCATATATTCGCAAACAGCGTCCAGCAGAGCCGTTTCATCTGTGAATATCCCTCCGAATGTCCGCGGAAACGTCATTACAAGACAGGTGAGAATGCCCATTACCGAAATGGAGGCAGCAAAGCATATCCGATAAGCAGCCCTCACCCTCTCGGGCTTTTTCGCCCCGTAGTTAAAGCTGATTATTGGCTGTACCCCTTGGTTAAAGCCTGCGCTCAGCACCGTCAGCAGCTGCATTACGCTTTGCATTATGGTCATTGAGCCCACATACAGATCTCCGCCGTATTTCTTCAGTCCGCTGTTGAACACCACATTTATAAGGCACTCGGTAAACTGCATTATAAAAGGCGAAATGCCCAATGCACATATGCTCCCAAGCAGTGCAAGGTCAATGTGCGGCTTCCCGAAGGATAACCGTATGCCGCTTTTGGCGGAACGTAAAAAGCTCACCGTCCATACAGCACTTGCCGCCTGGGAAATGACCGTTGCAAGGGCAGCCCCCCGCACGCCCATTCCAAGAACGAATATGAAAACAGGGTCTAAGATAATGTTGGACACTGCTCCGATAAGCACTGTCAGCATAGCCGTTCCCGAACGCCCCTGACAGGTGATGAAAGGGTTCAGCCCCAAGGACATCTGCACGAACACAGTTCCCCAAAGGTAGATAAAAAGATAGCTCTCCCCATATCCCACCGTGTCCTCGCTTGCCCCGAACGCCATTAAAACAGGGTGCTTTATAATTTGCAGCACACAGGTGAGTATGGCAGAAATGCACAGCAGACTGTAAAAAGCCGTCCGGAGCATTTTCTGCGCCCGCTCCCGTTCGCCTTTCCCAAGGCTGATCGCAGCCAGCGGCGCACCTCCCGCACCCACCAGCTGGGAAAAGGCGGAAATGAGCAGAATTATAGGGAACGTTACCCCCACCCCCGTCAGCGCCTTGTCTCCCGCCTCGGGTATATGCCCGATGTAAACACGGTCAATGATATTGTACAGCAAATTTATTATCTGCGCCGTAATTGCAGGCAGAGCAAGCTTTACCACCAAAGACGGTATGGGTGCATTTCCCAGCTCTTCATCCCTTGTCTGTGACATTTCAAAGTCCTCTTTTCATTGTTAAATCGCACCGTTGTTTTCCGAATCATTAACTGTATTAAGGCGTTCCTCGATAATAAACCTCGGTCTTGCCTTGGTTTCCAAATAAATCTTACCCACATATTCTCCGATAACACCCAGTGCAATAAGCTGTATCCCCCCGATAAAGCTGACCACGCAAATAGTACTCGACCAGCCCGACACGGTTTTTCCCAAGAAGAAATCCACTATTGCCCAGATAATGAAAATAAAACTGATGATCGCCACAAGTATCCCAATGCCCGTTATCAGGCGGATCGGCTTGATCGAAAGGCTTGTTATGCCGTCAAAAGCAAGGGCGAGCATTTTTGACAACGGATAATGGGTGTTCCCTGCCAGCCGCTCCTGCCGTTTATACTCCACTGTACCGCTTTTAAATCCCACCAGCGGGATCATTCCGCGCAGAAAAAGGTTTACCTCGTGAAAATCCGTAAATTCCTTAAGCACACGGTTTGAAATGAGCCTGTAATCGGCGTGGTTGTAAACCACCTCCACCCCCATCTTCATCATCAGCTTGTAAAAGCTTTCAGCCGTAAACCGCTTGAAGAATGTGTCCTTTTCCCTGCTGCTGCGAACTCCGTAAACCACCTGGCAGCCCTCGCCGAAACGGTCAAGCATTTTGTCCACAGCCTCAATATCGTCCTGCCCGTCGCAGTCCATGGAAATTGTGATATCGCATTTGTCCACAGCCTCGCAAAGCCCGGCCAGCAGGGCGTTCTGATGCCCCCTGTTGCAGCTCAGGCTGATACCGCTAACTATGGGGTTTTCGTCCGACAGTTTTTTTATAATATCCCAAGTGCCGTCCTTAGAGCCGTCATTTACAAAAAGCAGCCTGCTTTTTTCGCCGACTCTGCCGGCATTTATAAGCCCCGACAATTTTTCCGTAAACATTTCGGACGTTACGGGCAGCACCTGTTCCTCATTGTAGCACGGAATGATTATCCATAAAACAGGTCTTTCGATCATTTTGTATTGCCCCCTTCGGATGATGTTTGTATCTGTGAAATTGCTGATTAAAGGCTTTCCCTGTTTTTTTTATTATAGCATATATACGGAAAAATTGCAAGTATTTTAAAATTTTGCTTATGACGGAAACTCACCTCCGCTAAAAATCAAAGACGAGTCAGCGTGCCTCCGAACTTGTTCCGTATACTTCCGAAACATTTGCTATGTTAAACAGTGGCTATATTCCATAAAAATATTGTCAGCAAGCTTTGCAAGCACTTGACTTTATCCCTCAAAAAACGTATAATAACATTATACCGGAAAATTACATAGGAGGACGAATTTATGAACTGCTTTAAACTGGTTTTCAGCCCCACGGGAGGCACGGAAAAGGTCGCCGAACTTCTTGTCGGAGGTTGGGCGCAGCCTGTAAAAAACATTGATCTTTCAAACGCCGCGGAAGATTTTTCAAAATATTCATTCACAGAAGAGGATCTTGTCCTGATAGCAATGCCCTCATTCGGGGGACGGCTGCCCGCAGCTGCTGCCGAGCGCCTGAGCAAAATTAAGGGAAATTCGGCAAAGTGCGTTCTTGTATGCGTTTACGGAAACCGTGCATATGAAGATACCTTGGCGGAAATGGAGGACATTGCCGAAAATTGCGGTTTTAATATAATCGCCGCAGTTTCGGCAGTGGCAGAGCATTCCATTATCCGCCAATATGCAGCGGGACGTCCCGATGAAAATGATAAAGAAACGCTTACGGCTTTCTCGAAGCGGATATTTGAAAAGCTTGATTTCCCGGATAAAACAAAACCTGCGATCCCCGGAAACCGCCCCTACAAGAAAGCAGGAGGAGCGGGACTTGTTCCCAAGGCGGATAAAAGCTGTGTAAACTGTGGAGCTTGCGCAAAGGAATGTCCTGTCGAAGCGATAAACAGGTCGGATGCGGGAAAAACCGACAAAAGCAAGTGCATTTCATGTATGAGGTGCGTCGCTCACTGTCCGCATAATGCGAGAAAGGTCAGCGGAGCAATGGTATCTGTCGCCGCACTGGCTATAAAAAAGGCTTGCTCCGAAAGAAAAGAACCCGAGCTGTTTATCTGAATAATGCCCGTGACAGTCGGAAGCGCTTCGTTCAAGCAGCAATTTATCCATTTCCGCACGCTTGATCTTTATCATAATAATTTCCTCCAAAGCCCTGAACCTTATATAAAAAGCCCTCAAGATCCGCAAAGATCTCAAGGGCAATAAGTGCGGATAATGTGACTTGAACACACACGGTATTGCTACCACTAGAACCTGAATCTAGCGCGTCTGCCGATTCCGCCATATCCGCATATCATCATTGACAAATAATATTATATCACATTATTTCGGGTTTGTCAAGAGTTTTTTCAAAAATTTTTCCAAACCCGGGAAATTTCTCGGAAGATTTTCCCACGAACAGTATCGGCGGACAGCTTCCCTCTATCATATCCGCAGTAAACACAGCCCCAAAATCCGCCCTGCCGCCCGTCAATCCCCGAACTTCTTGGCATACTTGTAAAAAGCCACCTCCGTAAACGGGTCATACCATATATCGCTTGCATCTTCGTGTGTCAGGAAATACTTTGCCTCGCAGGAAACGGGAACAGCATAAGCCCCCGAAATAAACGCCTCCTCAAACGCCTGTGCAGCCTCTCCCTTTTCGGAAACATTCGCCCCCCACAGCAGCGCCGAAGCCTTGCCGGTCAAAAGCTCATCACATTTCGCCGCCTCCGCTGCCGTGCCGGCAATAGCCGC
>CAMWIR010000016.1 GCA_947174365.1 uncultured Ruminococcus sp.
TCATAGCCCTCTTTGTCGGACAGCTCCTTCAGAGTGCCCCTTGCCTTGTCGGTGGTGGCAAAAATACGTTCCCTTGCGCCGTCCTTGCCGTATCTCTTTTCGGCAAGCTCTCTGAATACCCTGAAAGCCAGCGCAGGCTCGGTGGTAGTGCCCGATTTGGATATAACATTTACGGAAAAATCCCGACCCTCCACCAAAGAGATTATCTCATTAAGGTAAGTGGGGGAAATGCTGTTGCCCACATAGTAAATGTCGGGCGTGTCCTTTTTAAGATTATTGTACAAAGGGGACTTCATCAGCTCAATAGCCGCCCTTGCCCCAAGATAAGAGCCGCCTATTCCGATAACTATAAGAACCTCGGAATTTTTGCGGATCTTCTCGGCAGCCGCCTTTATCCGTGCGAATTCCTCCTTGTCGTAATCCACAGGCAGGTCGATCCAGCCGAGAAAATCATTTCCCGCACCCGTGCGCTCCGCAAGCGTCTTTGCCGCCAGCTCTGCCTGGGGTTTGATGTTTTCCATTTCCTCGGTGCTCACAAAGCCCTCCAGATATTTGGTGTTAAGCTTCAGATATGACATAATTTTTATCCTCCTTGAAACAGCCCCGCACTGCGCATTTCTTAAATAATGCACACCGCAGCGCCGTGTAGATCCTTGGCTCACAAACAGATCGTTCTATTAGTTTTCACCTTTTAAAAATACGCCTTATTTATATGATACAATATTTTTTGGAAATTTGCAAGATTTTTTCCAAACATTATAACTTTTCTCAAAAAATTAGTCACTTTAACTAAAAACTCACAAGGAATTTCATTAACTTCCACAATACATTTTTGATATTTTTTGTCTCAATATCATCCGCCGAGTTGATATTGCAGCTTTTGAGCAGCCTGCCGCCCAGATAATAGCGCATTTCTCCCGCCTTGTCACCCCTTTTGAGAGGGGCGTAAATGTATGAGGGCAGGTAGATCTCCGCTTTTATATCATCTCCGCTGCCTTTCGGCACTACGATCGCCCCGGGAGCTTCTACGGAAAGCCTCGCCTCGGGCTTAACGCCCTGTTTTACCTTGATCGTGCCGGGCATTTTTTCGGGCAGCTCGGGGGTAACAAGAGTGTACCCCTCAAAGGCAATGCCCAGCAGCTCCTTCGCCAAAGCAAGAGCCGTATCTTCATCCTTGCAGTCCATCACGCAGCAAACATAAGTGACCCCCTCCCGCATAGCCCCCTCCGCGGCAAAATATCCGGAAGCGGGTCCCGTGCCGCATTTAAACCCCACAGAACCTTTGTAGTTATGCCCCATAGGGTTGGAGGTCACCAGCTGCACGCCCCCGTCCTTCAGTTCATCAAGCCTCGTGGTGAACAGCTCCGTCAAGAAATCAAACTCCGACAGCCTGCACAGCAGCTTTGCACCGTCGGAAGCGGTGGTGTGCTGGTTTTGGTCATCATAGTAGCCTGTGCATTCGGTAAAGACCGTGTCGTTCATCATAAGCTCACGGGCACGATTGTTCATAAGCTCCGTGCAGCCCGCCTCGCTGCCGCCCAAGGCCTCTCCCACAGCGCAGCAGGCGTCGTTGGCATTGCCTATGATTATGGCTTTCATAAGATCGCCCAGAGTCATTTTTTCACCGGGCATGAGCCATATCTGCGCTCCTTGCTTGGAGTTGGCGTTTTCGCTGGCAGTTATCACAGTGTCAAAGGACATTTCGCCCCGTTCCACAGCCTCGGCAGCCAGAAGTACCACCATAAGCTTGTTAAAGCTGCCCATATTAACGGGCACATCGCCGTCATGGCTGCGTATCACCGAGCCTGTGGACGCCTCCATAAGCACATAGCTTGCCTTGTATTCCCGCTTCTTGTCCTTTTGAAGAGTATTTGCCGATGATGCCGCCGTGAACAGCATACTCACCGCAAACGCCGTAATCACAGCAATCAAACGTTTTATTATAAATTTTCCCGACATATTATCACCCAATATTATATATGCCGAAAAACGGCTGTAAATGAATGGGACAGCTAAAAAGCCACCAAGAGTACACTCCACTTGGGTTCCCCCTTTGGAAACCCAAGTGGAGTGTACTCTTGAAATTCGTTTATTTGCACGTTAATGAATTTGTAAATTTTCTGTAAATTTTTCTTTTGTCCCGATACAAAAAATCGGGAAACAAATCCCTCCGCAAAGGAATCTGTCTCCCGACTATTATCCTATCAAAAAGGACAATGTGCCGATAATACCTCAGTCAATGATATACTGCTTGATATTCTCAAAAAACTCGGACGCATCATCGGTATGAGCCTCCAAAGCAATGGGCTTCGACAGGTCAAGGCTGAATATACCCATAATGGACTTTGCGTCAACAGCATATCTGCCGGAAAGCAGGTCAACATCATAGTCGCACAGGGAAACCTCGGATACAAAGTTCTTTACATCATTGATAGTAGCCAGCTGAATCGTAGTCTTTTTCATAATAAGATCTCCTTTTCATATGTGATATTTTTCATAGAAACGCCAATGCAGCGCCCCTTTGCGAATCTTGCAGAGGATAACGGAAATTTTATCCGTTTCATATATAATAACAGGTTTTTGACCGCAAGTCAAGGGGGTTTGCAATTTTTTTATTTTTATTGTATAATAATTATAAGCTTATTTTTGGCAAAGGGGATCATTTTATGCACCTTGCCTATTTATTGGAGATTTTTTATGAAAATTTGCTTTATCACATTCGGCTGCAAAGTCAATATCTGCGAGACCGAGGCTATGTCGGAGTGCCTTGCGGCGGCAGGTTATGAAATTGTCACAAAGCAGGACAAAGCCGAAATATTCGTTGTCAACTCCTGCACCGTCACCGCCGAAAGCGACAGCAAGCTTATGCAGACCCTAAGACGGCTCAAAAGGGATCACCCGGGCACTGTCACCGTTCTTACGGGCTGCTTTCCCCAGGCATTTCCCGAAAGGGCAGCAGCAGTCGACTTCCCTGCGGATATTGTTTCGGGAAACACCGACCGATCCTCTCTCCCCCGCCTTATCGAAGAATATTTCGGCACAATACGCACATCTCCCCGCCTGCCACTTCGCCGTATAATTCCCCATTCACCAAAGGAAGCCTTTGAGGAAATGCCGACAGCCCCATGCCATGCCTCCTGCCTCCGGCAGCATACAAGGGCATTTTTAAAAATACAGGACGGCTGCCCCGGAGGATGTGCATACTGCATTATTCCAAAAGCAAGAGGAAATATCCGTTCCAAGCCCATTGACAATATAATTGCAGAGTCGAAAAAGCTTGCTGCGCAAGGCTATAGAGAGATAGTCCTCACAGGAATAAACCTTGCCTTTTACGGCTGCGGCCATTGTGAGCCTGACGGTCACAACAGAAAACTGCGGCTCATTGACGCAGTAGAGGCAGTCTGCGAGACAGAGGGTATCGAGCGGGTGCGCCTCGGTTCTCTTGAGCCGGAGCGGATCACCGAAGAGGATATTTCCCGGCTTGCCGCCCTGAAAAACTTCTGCCCCTGCTTTCACCTTTCCCTCCAAAGCGGCTGCGGCAAGACCCTTGCGGCAATGAACAGGCGGTACACTCCCGAAATGTACAGCAAGCTTGTCAATAAGCTGCGCAGTGCATTTCCAGATTGCGGTATTACTACAGATATTATGACAGGCTTTCCCGGCGAGACCGAGGAGGATCACAGGGAATCTATGGAATTTGCCCGAAAAATAGGCTTTTCCGACATTCACGTATTCCCCTATTCCGTAAGAGAAGGCACGCCTGCGGCAAATATGCCCCAAGTGCCGGTCGATGTAAAAAAGCGCAGGGCAAAGGAATTTTCCGAACTTGCCGCAGCCTGCGCACGAAAATTCCGTGAAAGCCTTATAGGAAAAAGCTTTCCCGTGCTTTTCGAGCGGGAAGGATCCGACAGTATCCCTCATGGATATACGCCAAATTATGTCCATGTAAAAATTTTAACAAAAAATTCAGAAAAAAGTTTGCGTAATTCGATTTTTTATGTTACAATAGATAAGATAGGGGATGATTGCTGCATGGGTCATCTTGACCCATATGGTCAGCTTGACCGTCAATTTTTCCCAAAAGCGGAATAAACATATACTGCCGCACCGTAAAAATGCGCTATGCGTATTATTGCCTGTGCAACAAAGCTAAGGAGCAAGGTCACGGCGCTGCTTAAAAAAGGGAGTTTTACTTATGTCAGTTTATCGGATCTATGTTGAGAAAAAGCCCGAATTTGCCACTGCCGCACAGGCGCTGCTGGGCGATATCAAAACAGCCCTGCGGCTGGAGGGCTTGAAGTCCCTGCGGATCATCAACAGGTATGATGCGGAAAATATTTCGGCGGAGGATTTCGAGTATGCCCTGCCAAGAGTATTTTCCGAGCCTGTGGTAGATATTGTCACCCGTGACACTCCGCAGATAAGCGGCTGCCAGCGTATCTTTGCTGTCGAATATCTGCCCGGGCAGTTCGACCAGCGGGCGGATTCCTGCGAGCAGTGCATTCAGATACTTATAGGCGGCGAGCGGTGCAGGGTGAAAAACGCCCGTATCTACATCACCGACGGAGTCATCACCGATGAGGAATTTGCGGCGCTGAAAAAATACATCATCAACCCCGTGGAAAGCAGGGAGGCTTCTCTTGCCGAGATCAAGACCCTGGCGGTGAACTATGACATTCCCACAGAGGTAAAGACATTGACCGGCTTTATTGATATGGACGAGGCAGCCCTGGAGGGCTTTGTCAAGGAATACGGCCTTGCCATGGATGAAGACGATCTGAAATTCTGCCGTGATTATTTTAAGAATGAAGAAAAGCGCGACCCCACCATTACCGAGATCCGCATGATAGACACCTACTGGTCCGACCACTGCCGCCACACCACATTCTCCACCATTATCGACAGCGCAAATATCAATGCAGATTATATCCGCAGGACTTATGAGGATTATCTAAACGTCCGCCGTGAACTGGGTCGGGAGGACAAGCCCGTGACTCTTATGGATATGGCCACCATTGCAGCACGCAAGCTTAAAAATGACGGCAAACTCACCGACCTTGACGAGAGCGAAGAGATCAACGCCTGCTCGGTAAAAATAAAAGCAAATGTAAACGGCGAACCGAAAGACTGGCTTTTGATGTTCAAGAACGAGACCCACAACCACCCCACCGAAATAGAGCCTTTCGGCGGCGCAGCCACCTGCCTCGGAGGGGCAATAAGAGACCCTCTTTCGGGACGAAGCTATGTTTACCAGGCAATGAGAGTTACGGGTGCTTCCAACCCCTTAGTGCCTGTGGAGGACACCATTCACGGAAAGCTTCCCCAGCGTAAGATAACCGTAGGTGCTGCCAACGGCTACAGCAGCTATGGCAATCAGATAGGCCTTGCCACAGGGCACGTATCCGAGGTATATCACCCGGGGTATGTGGCAAAGCGGCTTGAAATAGGCGCTGTAATAGGCGCTGCTCCCTATGAGAATGTTGTAAGGGAGACTCCCCTGCCGGGAGACGTTATCATTCTGCTGGGCGGCAAAACAGGACGTGACGGCTGCGGCGGAGCTACAGGCTCGTCAAAGTCCCACACCGAGCAGTCCCTTGAAAGCTGCGGCGCAGAGGTGCAGAAGGGCAACCCACCCGAGGAAAGAAAGCTGCAAAGGCTGTTCATGAATCCCGCCGTCACCCATATGATAAAGCGCTGCAACGACTTTGGCGCAGGAGGCGTTTCGGTTGCCATAGGCGAGCTTACGGACGGGCTTGTGATAAACCTTAACGCCGTGCCCAAGAAATATGACGGACTTGACGGCACGGAGCTTGCGATCTCGGAAAGCCAGGAGCGTATGGCGGTAGTCGTAAGCAAGGAAAATATGAAGGACTTTATAAAGGCAGCCGCCAAGGAGAATCTGGAAGCCACAAAGGTAGCTGATGTAACGGAAGAACCCCGCCTTAAAATGAAATGGAACAACAAGGTGATCGTGAACCTTTCCAGAGAATTTTTAAACTCCAACGGCGCACCCAAGCACACTTCGGCTGTGATACAGCTTCCCATAACCACCCAGCCCCGCTCCTACACCGACAGCGCAGACAGCTGGTTCACCCTTATGACAAATCTTAACGTATGCTCGCAAAAGGGGCTTGTGGAGCGGTTCGACAGCACTATCGGCGCAGGCACGGTGCTTATGCCCTACGGCGGCAAATATCAGCTGACACCCACGCAGGCAATGGCGGCAAAGATCCCTGTGCAGAAGGGCGAGACCGACACGGTATCGGTAATGGGCTGGGGATATAACCCCTATGTCAGCGACAAAAGCCCATACCACGGCGCAATATCCGCTGTTATCGAGTCAATTTCCAAGGTCATTGCGGCAGGAGGCAGCTATAAAAAATGCTGGCTCACTTTCCAGGAATATTTTGAGAGAACGCAGAACAATCCCACCCGCTGGGGCAAGCCCATGGCAGCGCTGCTGGGCGCATACAAAGCACAGCTGGAGCTTGGGTGCGCAGCTATCGGCGGCAAGGATTCCATGTCGGGAACATTTGAAAATATCGACGTTCCCGCAACCCTTGTTTCCTTTGCGGTAAGCGTTACAAACAGCGGCAGGATACTTTCTCCCGAGTTCAAAAAAGCGGGCAGTAAGGTAATTTACATTGCACCCGAATATGACGAAAACGAACTGCCCAAGTGGGATTCCGTGCGAAGCGTATTTGAGAAAGTCGAAAAGCTTACGGACGAGGGCAGAGCAGTTTCTGTATGGTCGGTAGGCTTCGGCGGCATTGCAGAGGGTATTGCAAAAATGGCTTTGGGCAACCGTATCGGCTTTAAGTTCACCAATAAACCCCATAGAGACAGACTTTTCTACTCCCGCTACGGCTCATTCATCATTGAACTGGAGGGCGAGGCAAAAGAGGGCGAAAATGTTATAGGCGAAACTATCCCCGAATACAAAATAGACTGCGGCGAATACACCGTGGACGGCGCAGAGCTGCAAAAGGCATGGGAGGACAAGCTCGAACCCGTGTTCCCCTGCAACATCAAGACCGAGAAAAAGGCTGTGCGCACCTTTAACTATACAGGCGGCAGCTCATTGCAGCACGCATCCTCCTTTGCAAAGCCAAAGGTGCTTATCCCCGTATTCCCCGGCACGAACTGCGAGCTGGATTCGGCGGCAGCATTTGAAAGAGCGGGAGCAGTGCCCGATGTGCAGGTCATCAGGAACCTTACCCCCTCCGCTCTGGAGGACAGCGTAAAGGCATTTGAAAAGGCTGTGAAGAAATCCCAGATAATCATGATCCCCGGAGGCTTCTCGGGAGGCGACGAGCCTGACGGTTCGGCAAAGTTCATTACAGCATTTTTCCGCAATCCCCGTATAAGCGCAGCCGTTACCGAGCTGCTTGAAAATCGTGACGGGCTTATGCTGGGCATTTGCAACGGCTTCCAGGCGCTTCTGAAGCTGGGTCTGCTGCCTTACGGCAAGATCGTAGATATGCAGGATGATTCCCCCACGCTTACGTTCAACAGCATTTCCAGACACCAGTCCATGATGGTAAATACCCGAATTGCTTCTAATCTTTCGCCATGGCTCACGGGCTGCGCAGTGGGTGATGTTCACAGGATAGCCATATCCCACGGCGAGGGACGGTTCATAGCCTCCGAAAAGCTTATCAAGGAAATGGCGGAAAAGGGGCAGATCGCCACTCAGTATGTGAACCTTGAGGGCACGCCTACTATGGACATTCGCTTTAATCCCAACGGCTCATTTGACGCTATCGAGGGCATTACCTCTCCCGATGGCAGGATATTCGGCAAAATGGGACACAGCGAGCGCATGGGCACAGACATCTGCAAGAATGTCCCCGGCGAAAAGGATCAGAAGATATTTGAAAGCGGAGTAAATTACTTTAAGTAATTCAAGCGAACACACTCCACTTGGGTTTCCAAAGGGGGGACCCCTTTGGCGGGTCAGAGGGCAATATGTTTTTTCAAAACGGCCCTTGCGGGGGTCGGGGGGCAATGTGTTTTTACAAAACGACCCCCTCTAACAGCCGCCGAAAATAAACGCACTTCAAGAGCACCCCCAAAACCGCCGCCCGACGTCAAGAAAAGGGGACAAGTTAACTAACGTCATACAAGCACAGTTACAACTTCAAACAAACCCACGTCGGGCGGCGGTGCAGTATAGAACGTGCGGCGAATGCCGTGCGTTCATGCTGCCGCCCGTAAGGGCGAAGTCGCTCACAGCTGCAAACAAAGTAAAGCAATATGCCAAACAAATCAGCAAATAAAGGCACAGCTGTAACAATGCATTATGTTCACATCAGCCTTAAAATATCCCCAAAAATTCACAACAGACAAGGAGCTTATTATGAGAATCAGATTTCATCTTCCGGATTTTTACAACTTTGCCTATTTAAATCTGGCGCTTATCGACATGATAAAGGAGAACCCCGAATATTTCCGTGAGGGAGTGGAGATAGCCTCCGTCTACGGATGCTTCCCGCCCTCCCCATGGAACGGCGGCAGGAATATAAACGGTTTGGCCAACGAAAAGGTAATGGAGGAGATACTCCATGAATTCAACTCCCGCGGCGTTCCCTGCCGTTTTACCCTTACAAATCCCCTGCTTGAAGAAAAGCACATGAGCGACAAATTTTCCAATACCATGCTAAGGCTTGCGGATAACGGTCTTAACGAGGCGATAGTCAACACACAGGTCATGGAGGACTATATGCGGAAAAATTTCCCGAAATTCAAGCTCACCTCCTCCACCTGCAAGCAGATACGCACCATGGAGGGCGTTATCGCCGAGCTGGAAAAGGACTACAGCCTTGTGGTGCTGGACTATAACTGGAATAATAAATTCGATGAACTGGAAAAGATACCCGAAAAATACCGCAGCCGCATAGAAGTGCTGATAAACGCCTACTGCTTCCCCGACTGCAAACGCAGAGGCGAGCATTACAGGTACCTGGGAGACCAGCAGATACGGCGGTCGACCATAAACGCTATGGGAAGTATGCCCGGGGTCAGCGTGCAGTACGAGCAGTTTGAATGCCCCGCACTGGAAAAAACGTTCCTCGAGACCCTCGAATATTCCACCCATGTTCC
Source organism: uncultured Ruminococcus sp. (assembly GCA_947174365.1). Lineage (GTDB taxonomy): Bacteria > Bacillota > Clostridia > Oscillospirales > Ruminococcaceae > Huintestinicola. The sequence goes on from CAMWIR010000016.1 coordinate 9,103, forward strand.
CCCTGAAAATGTTTTCGGGAAATATGCCGAAATGGGCTTTGAGCACTTTAAGATAGAGGGTCGGGCAATGCACCCGCTGAACGTTATCGAAAGCTTTGTTTATTACATGGCAAAGCCCGAATACAAAGACTTGGTGCGGCTTAAACTGGGGCTTATGTTCTTCAGACAAAGATAATATGCGTTAACCGACAGGGCAGCGGCTTTCTTCATCGGAAAGCCGCCCCATACTGCTTTTTAGCACCATATTGCAAGGAGCAATGTATATGTATATTTTAAAAGCCGAGGCAGCCTTTGATTCGGCGCATTTTTTAGCAGGGTATGAGGGCAAATGCAGGAATATCCACGGTCACAGGTGGAAAATAGAGGCGGAAATCGCCTCGGAAAAGCTTATATCAAGCGGCAAACTTCGGGGAATGGTCACGGATTTCGGCGATATAAAACGTGATCTTAAAGCCCTTGCGGACGAGTTTGACCATGCGCTGATATATGAAAAGGGCACTTTGCGCGCTGCTACCGTCGCCGCACTGAAAGAGGAAAATTTTCATTTGATAGAAGTGGAATTCCGTCCCACTGCGGAGAATTTTGCGGAATATTTCCATAACCGCCTTTCTCAAACAGGCTACACCGTCAACAGCGTGACAGTTTACGAGACCCCAAACAACAGCGCAACATTCATTGATTAATAAGGATGATCCACGTGAATTTTAAAACAGCCGAAAAATTTATAAGCCTTAACGGAGAAGGGCCGCTGGCGGGACAGCCTGCGGTGTTTATACGCTTTGCAGGGTGCAACCTCCGCTGCGGCTACTGCGACACCGCATGGGCGCAGGAGTTTGACACAGGCGAGGATATGTCCCTTGAAGAGATAGTCCGCTATGTGCGGGAAAGCGGCGTGCGCAATGTGACCCTTACCGGGGGCGAGCCGCTGATGAGAGATAATATGGGCGAGCTTATTGCTGCGCTGCTGCGTATACCATGTCATGTGGAGATAGAGACCAACGGCAGTATGGATATTTCGGATATTGCAAAAATGTCCCCCCGTCCTGCGTTTACCCTTGATTACAAGCTGCCCGGCAGCAGCATGGAGGGGGCTATGCTTACGTCAAATTATGAATATCTCCAAAAGGACGATGCCGTGAAATTCGTTGCGGGAAGCAAGGACGACCTGCTGCGGGCGGAGGAGATCATACATAAATATAAACTGACCGAAAAATGCAGGGTGTATTTCAGCGTGGTTTTCGGACAGCTGGAGCTTCGGGAGGCGGCGGAATTTATCATAAGCCATAAAATAAACGGCGCTGCCTTACAGCTGCAAATGCATAAATACATATGGGACCCGAACAGGAGAGGAGTTTGAAGTGAAAAAGGAAATAGACCAAGCTGCCATTGAGGCGCATATCAGAGGCATTCTTGAGGCGCTGGGGGACGACCCCGACCGTGAGGGTCTGGGAGAGACCCCCGCAAGAGTTGCACGGATGTACAGTGAGGTTTTCGAGGGAATGCGCTACACAAATAAGGAGATCGCCGAAATGTTCGGCAAGACCTTTGAGGCGGAGTGGCAGGGCGAGGACTTTGTGCTGGTAAAGGACATAGAAGCCTTTTCCTACTGCGAGCACCATATGGCGCTGATGTATAACATGAAAATCTCCGTGGCGTATATCCCGGACGGCAAGGTGCTGGGGCTGTCGAAAATAGCACGTATAGCGGATATGGCTTGCAGGCGGCTGCAATTGCAGGAGCGGATAGGAGCGGACATTGCCGAAATAATGGAGCTTGCTTCGGGCAGCGGCGATGTGGCAGTGATAATAAGGGCAAACCACAGCTGCATGACCGCAAGGGGCATAAAAAAGCCCTCCGCAGAGACCTCTACGGTAACTCTGCGGGGGCGGTTCAGGGACGATACTGCGCTGCAAAACCGTCTTTTTATGCAGCTTGGGAGCTGACGATGGGTAACTGCGGAGCAGTTACCCTGCAATTGCCCCGCAACGGCTGACGGTCAACAACGGATGACCATTTTATGCGTCAGTCATTATCCCATACGCCGAAATCGGTAGCAGGAAAATTCGCATACAAATAATTTGTTATGGATTCCTCGGCTGCCTCGGCGTTCACTCCGATAATGAAATAAACATAATTACCGCAGCGGTTCACTATAGAAGCGTCTGCAAGTTCCTTGTCGGCGGGATACCATGCGTCGGTCTCGATAGCCTTTCTTTGGCGGTCGTTCAGGGTCTCCCAGGCGGTTTTTTCGTCAAGGTCGCCGTCTCCTGCCTTGATTATGATGATCTCGCTCATCTGTGCGCTCATGGGGCACTGCATAACTATAAGCTGCTCAAAGCATTCGCTTGCGGGGTCGATAAGGAAATAATCCTTTAAGATCATTTCATCGGTGACCTCCGCCATTACGGGCCACTCGCTTTCCGCAAGCACTGCGTCGATTATGGGCATAAGCGGATTTGCGGCTTCTTCTTCGGTATCGCCGTTTTCGCCTGTGACCTCTGCCTCGCCGCTGTTATCGGGAACGCCATTGGGGAAAAGCTCGTCAATGTCTATTTCCTCTTCATCGTCGATAAGGTCGCCCTCGGTATCGGCAGGCTCTTCGGGTGTTTCCTCCCCTGCGGTGATAAGAGATGAAGTCTCCTCGGGAATACTGTCCGATTCATTTCCGCATGCAGTAAGAGCCGCAACGGTCAAGATTGCCATTATTACAGAAAATATCTTTAATTTATTCATAATAATTTTACTTCCTTTCTTTCGGAACGGTCGCAATATGTTTCGCACTGATAATTATATCATAAAAAAATAAAAAATCAATAGCTGCCGTTAAAAATTCATTGTTATGTCACAGTTTCAACATAATTGGAGTGCATATATGCCCATTTGTTGGAATGTGTGCAAAATTTTTGAATTTATGGGATACGTTGGCTTTTATGTGCAGCAATTTTTTGGAATGATTTACTAAAAAAGCGCTGTAAAATGCATTTAATAATTAGTGCATTCTGACATAAATTCGTCACCGGTAACAGGACAATTTGGTGAAATTTACCGATTGATATAAACTATGAAAATATGTTATCATAAAATAAGACAGAAATTTACGGAAAAGCCAAAAAAACGCAAAGCTCCGAATTATCTATATACTTTATACTTCGAGTCGGAGCGGCGGCACGCCGCCATGTTGTCAAGCCGGGAGGGCTGAAAATGAACAGTCGCAGAAGAAAAAAATACCGTGCAGATGAAAGCTACCGCCGCAAGGTGCGGCAGGGGCGGTTTTATCTGCTGCTTATAGCGCTGCTGGGGGGCGGCTGCATATGGCTGACAGTATCGGCGCTGTCCCAGATAGAGACGGTGACGGAGCTTACTGTGGACGCTTCGGGCTACAAGGTCTTAGCGGCGCTGCCCTCGGAAAGCGAGCTTGCCGAGGAACGGCGTGCGGAGGAGATAAAGGAAGAAAACGAGATCTTCACGCAAAAGGACTCCTACCCCATTGACATGATAATCCAGACTCCCTACTGCGTAATGTACGACGTGCAGGCAAGAGAGGTACTGTACTCGAAAAATGCCGAAGAAAAGGCATTTCCCGCAAGTACCACGAAGATCCTCACGGCGGCGCTGATGATGGAATATGCGAGCGAGGACACTATCTTCGAGGCGGGAGATGAACAGGCGCTTGTTAATCCCGGATCGAGCCTTGCCTATGTAAATGCAGGGCAAAGCAAACTTGACAGGGATATGATGCTTGACGCCATAATGCTACCCTCGGGCAATGACGCCGCCTACTGCGCTGCTGCGGAGGTGGGCAGGATAATTGCGGAGAATGAAAATTTACCCGCCGAGGAAGCAGTGAATGTGTTCATCAACAAGATGAACGAGAAAGCGGCGGAGATAGGCTGCAAAAACAGCAACTTCACCTGCCCGGACGGCTTCCACAACGACAACCATTACACCACTGCCATGGATCTGCTGCGGATAACGCTGCATTCGCAGAAATTCCCCGAAATAGCCGCCTCGGGAAAGAAGTCCTACAGGGAGCTTACATACCTTTCGGGGGAGAATGTTTTCTGGAATAATTCCAACAAGATGATACAGCCCGACAGCGAATATTTCTACACCTATGCCACAGGGCTTAAAACGGGCATGACGGATATGTCGGGCTTCTGCGTGGTGGCAACGGCGGAGCGTTTCGGACATCAGCTGATACTTGTGTGCCTGGGCAGCGAAAGCTCGGCTATAAGATGGAATGATACCATTGCGCTGCTGGACGCGGGGTTTGTGTATATTAAGAATAATGATAACTGACAGGCAACAGTGCCCCATGGGAACGAAAAAATGCGGCAAAATTAAACAAAAAACTGCCGTCAAAATCACAAGTCACAACCAGGGAAATGTCAAAAAAATTTGTAAAAAATACCCCGTGACAAATTACCGAAAATATGGTAAAATAAATAATGTCGAACAGCAAATAAGGCGTAGAATCACGACAGATTTTACGCCTTATTTTTTTGTTCTGACGTAGTTTTCAGGCAGCTTTTTCTCCGATAAAGACTCCGCCAGTTTTATATAAAAAGGAAATGCCGTCAATTTCAAAAGCAGGCATTTCCGTAATTCCGGGAGGTATTTTATGTCACAGGAAAACAGTAATTTTCTGGGCACGGAGAAAATCTCAAAGCTTATGGTAAAATTCTCCGTCCCCTGCGTGCTTTCCCTTTTGGTGAGTGCGCTTTACAACATTGTGGATCAGATATTCATAGGCAACAGCGAGCTTTCCGCTTTGGGAAACGCTGCAACGGGAGTGGTGTTCCCCATATTCATTATTGCGCAGGCCTTTGCATGGTGCGTGGGAGACGGCTGCGCTGCATACCTTAACATCTGCCAGGGGCGGAGCGATTCGGAAAACGCACACAAGGCCATAGGCACGGGAATTACAGTGACCTTTATTTGCAGCCTTATCCTTATGGCAATTTTCTATCCCTTTAAGACGGATATACTCACCCTTTTCGGGGCTTCCGAAAACAGCATAGGCTATGCGGTGGAATACTTTAATCTGATACTGGCGTTCTTCCCTCTTTATATGCTTTCAAATATGATGAACGCCGTTATCCGTGCCGACGGCACGCCTGCATGGTCAATGGCTTCCATGCTGGCGGGGGCGCTGGTGAACATCATACTCGACCCCGTGTTCATTTTCGGGACAAAATGGGGAATGTTCGGGGCTGCCCTCGCGACCGTTATCGGGCAGACGGTTTCCTTTGTTATCTCGCTTGTCTACTTTTTCAGAACAAAGACATTCAGGCTGTCCGCAAAAAGCCTTATCCCGAATTTCAGGGTATTTTCGGGGGCTTTGCAGCTGGGAGCGTCCTCATTCATTACACAGATGACTATTGTTATAATTTCACTTGTGTGCAACATTATGCTGGCTAAATACGGCGCTGTATCCAAATACGGCGTGGATATTCCCATTGCCATAATCGGAATTGAAAGCAAGGTTTTTACGGTGGTGATAAACCTTGTGGTGGGGATAGTCCTCGGCTGCCAGCCCATTATCAGCTACAATATGGGCGCAAGGCGGTTTGACAGGGTAAAGGAATTATATCGGAAGATACTCGCAAGCACGGTCATAATAGGTCTTGTTTCCACTCTTATTTTCGAGATTACTCCCGGGACTGTGGTGGGAATGTTCGGCACGCCCACAAATATCCCCAATCCAGAGGATTACTGGGAATTCGGTGCGCTTACTTTCAGAATTTTCCTCAGCCTTGTTACATTCACCTGCACAGTTAAAATGACCTCCATTTTCTTCCAGGCGGTGGGAAAGCCCCTGCGGGCGGTCATTGCCTCAATGATAAGGGATATTATCTGCTTTATCCCGCTGATAATCATTCTGCCGTCATTTTTCGGGATAAGGGGAATTTTGTTTGCAGCCCCCTGTGCCGACCTTATTGCAATGACAGTGGCGGCGGCGCTTACGGTAACGTTTATGAAAACTCTTAAAGAATCGCCCGCAAAGGCGGAGGAAGCGGTCACCCTCAAGCCCTCGACAAAGGGTGTTATCATCACCATTGCAAGAGAACACGGTTCATCGGGCAAGCAGATAGGAAAGCTGGTTGCCGAGAGGCTGGGCATACCCTTTTACTATAAGGAAATGACTGCTCTTGCCGCAAAGGAAAGCGGACTTGACAGGGAGTTCATTTCCGATATAAACCGCAGCTCCCCCGATCATTTCCACAGCCTTTATTTAAGCACGGACGTGGTGCAGCAGGCGGTGACGGCGCAGGATAAGATCATACGCAAGATAGCCGACAACGGCAGCTGCGTGATAGTTGGCAGAGCCGCCGATTATGTGCTTAGGGGGTATGAGGACGTGGTGCGCATATTCGTATATGCAAACGACGACTACAAAGCAAAGCGCATTATGGAAATTTACGGCGACGACCCGCAGAAGGCAAAGGAAAATATCCGCCGCTCCGACGAGGCAAGAGCCTCCTATTACAAAAATATCTCGGGTCAGAGCTGGGGCAGCCGCCACAATTACGAGCTGCTGATAGACGGCTCTGTGGGAGTGGACGCCAGCGTGAACATTGTCTGCGACTATGTTGCGGGAAAGGCGAGAAGCGGTAAATAAAGATTTGCGGCAGACAGTTTGCAGGCGGCAGCAGGCAGTAAACAGCCCGTCGGGGAATCCTTCGGATATCCCCAGCGGGATTTTTTATTTCCCGAATTTTTCCGTAATTTTCAAAAGCAGCTCAATATCATCATCGGAAAGTGCACCGACAGCATCAAGAAGCTTTTGCACAAGTGCGGGATTTTTCCTGCCGCTGTCAAAAAAATCCCTCGGCGTGATCTCAAAATAATCGCAAATGGCGATAAATTCATTCATTGACGGCAGCGCCCTGCCCGATGTAATGCCTTGGATATAGCTTTTGCTGTGCCCCAGATCAAGACTCATCTGATATTCCGAAACGTTCTTGGCTATCCTCAGATCTGTAATCCTGTTTCTGATAAATCCTGCATAATCCGATTCCATAATATACCTCCGCAATTATTGATAATATTATTGTATTACAAATTTAAAAAGTATATTACATATTATTTTATGAATTTTAATTTAATTATACCGATATAATGAGTTATAATTAAATTAAGAGAAATAAAACGTTTTCTCGTCTGTGGGATGATTTTTATTTTATCGGGAAAGGATATGAATTTAATAAGATATTATTTTAAAAAAATTGCCGTAATTTTTGTATGCGTTATGCTGTTTTTGGCTTTTACGGGCTGCAACAGAAAAACCGAAAGTGTTTCCGACGTAAAAATCGTGGATATTACAACAACTTCCGAAACAGAAACATCAGCCCCCGAAATAACCTATATCATAAACAAAAATACCAAAAAATTTCATGACCCCGACTGTCCAAGCGTATATCAGATATATGAAAAAAACAAAAGCGAATACACCGGCGACAGGGACAGTCTTATTTCAAAAGGATACAAACCATGCAAAAAATGTGAACCGTAAAAATTATGAAAATCCCACGTATCTTTTGCCCCGAGGGATTTTTCCGCAAAAATCCCTAAAAATAAGGTTGTAAAAGTATTGTACGAAAAAAATTTACAAATTAAAATTTCTCACGAATTTAATATGTCAAATTAACAAAACAGGTCAAAAAGCCCTGTACACAGCCTTTTTTGACCATTGCAATAAAATCTTGGGGCAATTTGCCCAAAAAATAATTAGCACTCAAAGCAAATATTTGCTAAAAAATTTTGAAAAACCCCTTGACAAGTTGCAAAAAAGGTGTATAATATAATTAGCACTCAATGAGAATGAGTGCTAACAGAGTAAGTACAAAAGTGCTAATGAGCCGAAATAAAAAGCTGCAACGTAAAGGCACAGCGCAGATGATCCCCGCAGAAAAAGCGGAAGAAACCGCAACAGCATTATCCCGAAAGCCAAAAGGAAAGGAGCGACAGGCTTGCTGGACGACAGGAAACTGAAAATTCTTGCCGCTGTTGTCAGCGAATATATAGTCACGGGCGAGCCTGTAGGCTCAAAGGCTATAGCGGCAATGCCCGATATAAAGGTATCCTCGGCGACCATACGCAACGATATGGCGCTTCTGGAGCAGCTGGGATATTTGGAGCAGCCTCACACCTCGGCAGGACGTGTGCCCACTTACAGCGGCTATAAGCTTTACATTGAACAGCTTATGCCGAGGGTAACGCTGACGGAGGAGGAAAAGCTGCTGCTGGACACGGCTGTGGAATCGGGCGGCAGCGGTGAAGCGGTCATAGAAAACGCCGCAAAGGCGCTGGCGGATATTACCCACTGCGCAGCGGTGGTGTCCGACTTTTCCCCGCAGTTTTCGGTGATAACAAAGGTAGAGGCGATCCCCACGGGAAAGCGGATGTATGTTCTGCTGATGATAACCTCGTCGGGGAATATCCGCAACAAGGTGTGCAGGCTGGAATTTGACCTTTCGGGAGAGCAGCTTCACTTTTTCACCGAGTACATGACAAGCAATCTCAGCGGAATGAGTGTGGAGAGCCTTTCGGAAGAGACCATTGAAAAGCTGGCGGCTGCCATGGGGGCGTACACGGTCACCCTCACTCCACTGCTCAACGGCGTTACCGAGCTTGCGAGGAGCTTTAAAAAGAGCGATGTTCACGTAAGCGGCGAGCGGAATCTCATTACCCGGAATGACATTGACGCAGGAGATATTGCGAAGTTTCTGGAAGAACAGCAGGAATTTGCAAGGCTGCTTGACGACAGCTTCAGCGGTCTCAGGGTTCTTTTCGGAGAGGATGACAGCCTTGTTATCAGCAACTCCAGTCTTATTGTTTCGCCCTTTAAAAAGGGCGGCAAAACAGCGGGGAGTCTGAGCGTTATAGGCCCTGTGCGGTTGGACTATGCAAAGATAATCCCGTATATCGAATATTTAACAGGCAAGATCAGTGCGGTGTTGAGCGGAGATGAAGATGAACCTCCCCCATATCTCCCGCCGCAGATTGAAGATAAAAGCAATTAAAAGGAGGCAGTAAAACAATGGCGGAAAATGAAACACCTGTAGAGGAAACCGTTTCCGAGACCCCGGAGGCGGAGGAAGGTCCCGATGAGGAAGTTCCCGCAGAGGAAACCGCAGCCGAGGAAAAATCCCCCGAGGATGAGGCGGCAGACAGACTCGCGAAGCTCGAAAAGGAGCTTGCGGATGAAAAGGAAAAGTATCTGCGGCTGGACGCGGAATACTACAACTACCGCAACCGCTCGGTAAAGGAAAAGTCCGAGGCTTACGAAAACGCCACGATCGCAGCGGTGACGGACATTCTCTCGGTAATAGACGATTTTGAAAGGGCGCTGGCTGCGGAATGCTCCGACTCCAATTTCAAAAAGGGCATTGAGATGATCTACACCCGTTACAAGGGCATATTGGGCAAGCTGGGAGTCTGTGAGATAGAGGCGCTGGGGCAGCCCTTTGACCCGAACATTCACAATGCTGTGAGCAGCACGGAGGATGAAAACTTAGGTGAAAACACCGTTGCTGTGGTTCTTCAGAAGGGCTACACGATTGGGAAAAAGGTTATCCGTCCCGCAATGGTAACGGTGGCAAATCCTTAAAAAAGCATGATATAAAGCTTGTAAAAAACATTGTTTAAAATATGAACGCCCCATAGGGGCAATTACAGAAAGGAAGAATTTATATGTCAAAAATCATAGGTATAGACCTGGGTACGACCAACTCCTGCGTAGCGGTAATGGAGGGCGGCGACGCTGTTGTTATCGCCAATGCGGAGGGCGCAAGAACAACTCCCTCGGTAGTGGGCTTTACCAAAACGGGCGAGCGCCTTGTGGGACAGGTGGCAAAGAGACAGGCGGTCACCAATGCAGACCGCACGGTTTCCTCTATCAAGCGCCATATGGGTTCGGATTACAAGGTTTCCATTGACGACAAGAAGTACACCCCTCAGGAAATTTCCGCAATGATCCTCCAGAAGCTCAAAGCCGATGCGGAAAGCTATCTGGGCGAAAAGGTAACTGAGGCGGTAATCACCGTTCCCGCATATTTCACCGACGCTCAGAGGCAGGCTACAAAGGACGCGGGTCAGATAGCGGGACTCAACGTTAAGCGTATCATCAACGAGCCTACTGCCGCTGCCCTCTCCTACGGCATTGACAAGGAGCAGGATCAGACTGTTATGGTTTACGACCTGGGCGGCGGTACATTCGATGTATCCATTATCGAAATGGGCGACGGCGTGCAGGAGGTACAGGCAACAGCAGGAAACAACCACCTGGGCGGCGACGATTTCGACCAGAGGATAATCAACTGGATGATAGAGTCCTTCAAGGCCTCCGACGGCATTGACCTTTCCTCGGACAAAATGGCTATGCAGAGACTTAAAGAGGCAGCGGAGAAGTCTAAGATAGAGCTTTCTTCCACTCCCTCCTCAATGATAAACCTCCCCTATATCACGGCGGACTCCTCGGGTCCAAAGCATCTGGAGCTTACTCTTACAAAGGCTAAGTTTGATGAGCTGACCCACGATCTGGTAGAGGCTACCATGGGCCCCGTGCGCCAGGCACTTTCCGACGCTGGTCTCAAGCCCTCGGATATAAACAAGGTTCTTATGGTTGGCGGTTCTTCCAGAATACCCGCTGTTCAGGAGGCTGTTAAAAAGCACATGGGCACTGAGCCTTTCAAGGGCATTAACCCCGACGAGTGCGTTGCTCTGGGTGCGGCGCTTCAGGGCGGCGTGTTCACGGGCGATGTTACGGGAATGGTTCTGCGTGACGTAACTCCATTGTCTCTCGGTATCGAGACCGCAGGCGGCGTTTGCACAAAGATGATCGAGAGAAACAAGGCTATTCCTATCAAGCATTCTCAGGTATTCTCCACCTATGCGGATAATCAGACCGCCGTTGACATCAACGTTCTTCAGGGCGAGAGAGAATTCGCCAAGGATAACAAGCAGCTGGGTATGTTCAGGCTGGACGGCATTGCTCCCGCACCCAGAGGCGTTCCTCAGATCGAGGTAACCTTCGATATCGACTCCAACGGTATTGTTCATGTATTTGCAAAGGATCTGGGCACAGGCAAGGAGCAGAACATTACCATTCAGTCCTCCACAAATATGTCCAAGGAGGATATAGACAAGGCTGTGGCAGACGCAGAGAGATACGCCGAGGAGGATAAGAAGCGCAAGGAAGAAGTGGACATCAAGAACCAGGCAGAGAGTCTTGTATTCCAGAGCGAGAAGGCGCTGACCGACTTCGGCGACAAAGTGACCGACAGTGACAAAGCCCCCATTCAGGCTAAGATTGAAGAGCTTAAAAAGGCTATCGAGGCAAATGACACTGCGCAGATGAAAGCTAAGACCGAGGAGCTTCAGAAAGCAATTTACGAGCTTTCCTCCAAGGTATATCAGGCAGCGGGCGCAGCAGCAGGGGGAGACCCTTCGGGCGCACAGGATATGGGCGCAGGTGCGGCCGGCGGCAATGACGACGGCTTTGTAGATGCGGAATTTACCGAAAACTGATAAGTTTATATAAACCTACCGCATACAACGGAAATGAACAAATCCGGTGTATGCGGCATAGGATTTTATTAAGCAATAAATACAGGCAAAAAAGCAAACAGAGCGGCGGCAATATCCTGCCTCCTGCCTCTTGCCTCTTGCCTCTTACAAGGAGAGCTTTTGTATGGCTGATAAGAGAGATTATTATGAGGTGCTCGGGCTGCAAAAGGGCGCAAGCGAGGACGAAATAAAAAAAGCGTACCGCGCCAGCGTTAAGAAATATCACCCCGATCTGCACCCGGACGACAAGGAATGCGAGGAGAAAATGAAAGAGGTCAACGAGGCATACGAGTGCCTTTCCGACCCGGACAAAAAATCCCGCTACGACCAATTCGGCCATGCAGGAGTTGATCCCTCCTACGGGGGAGGCGGCGGCTTCGGAGGCTTTTCGGGCTTTGGAGATATGGGCGATATCGGGGATATTTTCAGTTCGTTCTTCGGAGGCGGCTTTGGCGGCAGCAGCAGGAGCAATCCCAACGCACCCAGGCGGGGGCAGGATATTCAGACGGAGGCAACCATTGATTTCATGGATGCCTGCAACGGCAAAAAGCTGGATATAAAGATTTCCCGCATGGAAAAATGTCCCGATTGCAGCGGCTCGGGAGCTGCCCCCGGTTCATCTGCACAGACCTGCTCGGAATGCGGCGGCTCGGGTCAGGTAAAGACCGCCCAGCGCACGCCTTTCGGCATGATCTCCAGCCAGCGCCCCTGTACACGCTGCGGCGGCAAGGGCACGGTAATATCCAATCCCTGTCCCAAGTGCAAAGGCGTGGGAAGAATATCCGTTCCAAAGACCGTTACCGTGACTGTGCCTGCGGGCATTGATGACGGACAGACCCTCCGTGACAGGGGCAACGGGCACAACGGCATAAACGGAGGTCCCTCGGGCGACCTGCTTGTTACCATAAATGTACGCCCCGATCCTATTTTTGAACGGGACGGCTTTGACATACACACGAAAATACCCATTACCTACAGCCAGGCTGTTCTGGGGGACAGCATTAAAGTGCCCACCATTGACGGAAGCGTTAATCTGACTGTTCCCGAAGGAACACCCTCCGGAAAGGTGTTCCGCGTCAAGGGCAAGGGCGTGAAAAAGCTCAACAGAAATGAACGGGGCGATCAGTTTGTTACCGTTAATGTTGAGATACCCAAGGGGCTTAACAAGACTCAGAAGGACCTGCTGAAAAAATTCGAGGAAAGCCTCGGCGACGGCAACTACAACAACCGCAAAAGCTTTTTTGAAAAGGTGAAAAATATTCTTCAGCAGTAAATATTAATAATACATTAACTCCCCCGCCGTTTCGGCGAGGGAGTAATTTTTAACCTTGTTTAATAACTTCATTGTAATAATCAATGTCTATCATTTTCAAAAGCTCCAAAGCCCTTTTGCGGGAATTATACCCGCCCGCCCTGTAGGCATAGTCCGTAATCCCGTCACAAATGATCCGAAACACGACCTCGTCCTCGGTGCTTAGCTTCTTAACGCTCTCAATGCCGCGAATGCCAAGATGATATATCTCATAGCCGTTTTTCCTGCGGACAATGTAGATCCCTGTGGGATCGGTAAATTTATCGCCGTAATGCAAATGTCCGCGAAACAGGTCGTCTGCCGTCAGGTCTGCACCCGCAAGCTTTTTTTCAATGTTCGATGATATAATTTTATATTCAATCGGTTCACGTACATTCAAAGCCGTTCACTTCCTTGGATCAATTCATCAGCTCTTCATTAAATCTGTATGTAAACGCCCTGCCCTTTTTTCCCGTCCGCAGGAGAACATTCCCGCGGAAAAGGGCGGAAAGAGCAAGCTGTGCTGTTTCTCGGGGAATAGCCGCAGCCTCCGAAAAATCCGCCGTGGTAAAATCCTCCTCATAAATGCAGGGGATAAGCTGTCGCCATTCATCGGGGGAATTTATCCGCATTTCGGAAACCAGCGCCGTGGGCATTCGGTCAATTACCGAGAACCGCCCTCTGCGGTTTTTCTTTTTCCCGATAAATTCGGGGTTTATCCGATATTCCTCGCATTCCAGCGACATCACCGAAAATCGCAGATTAGGGTGGGTGAGAAACTCTGCAATGGGAAAAAGCTCACGGAATATCTCATAGGGAGTCTCCTTTAAAGGGGACGTTCTCGGCTTGCCCAGCACACCCTCGCCGTCAATGATAACTATCCGCTTTTTCACGTACACGGGATAGACCACCGTCACCGCCGCCGCAGGGAGAAAAGCCGCCAGCTTGTCCTTTAAATGGGAAAACTGCCCCGTCTGTATCTCGATGATACCGTCCTCCCCCACAATGTCTGCAACATATCCCCCAAGCTTCATCTCCTGGGATTCCTGAAAAGGCTCGAAATAATTTTTCAGCACCGCATGAACAGAGCTTTCTCCCATAGTCCCTATGCCGCTTTTAAGCCTGCCTCCCGATGATACCAGGCGGCAGGCTGTTTCAAAGCGTTCTTTATCGCAAAGACCTGTCATTATTAGTCCCATTCGCCGCCGCGGGCTTCCATCATGGCGGTGATTATTTCGGGGTATCTCCATTCGTAGCTCTTTCGGTCAATAAGTCCGAAATTCTCACCGTTGCCGACGAATGCGTTGTTGTCCCACCATACGCAGGGAACGCCTGCTTCGGTTGCCTTGGTGATATAGTAACGTGCGCAGTCGGCTCTGGCGGCGGTGTTCATACGGTTTCTCGAACCGAATTCGCCCATAATGACCGCCTGTCCCTTGTCAATATATCTGTCTTTGAGATCCGCAAAAAGAACGTCAATATCCCGTGTATCCCCTGCATTGTCAGAACTCCATTCGCTGACAGCCGATTCGGGTCCTGCCAGGGCAAAGTTATAGGGAAGATATGCATGAACGGACAAGATCACCTTGTCATCGTCGGGTATCACCGTTTCGTTCAGCACCTGCCCCGAGGTGGAGGCGGCATAGGTGGGCACCATAAGGTGACGGTTTGCGTTATTGCCCCCGGTAGCACGAACGGTCTCCACAAAGGCGGCATTCCAATGGTTTATTACCTCCCTTGCCTCGGCATTGCCTCCTGTCCATTCCATGGGAGTGCCCTTAAGGCGAGGCTCGTTCATGCCCTCAAAAATAAGCTTTTCATTGTAATCCTTGAAGTATTCGGCGATCTGCTTCCATATGGCACGCAGTATCTCATCCGCAGCCGCTTCATTATCGGCAGTGGGATTGTTCCACTCTTCATGGTGAGCGTTCAGGATAACGAACATATCATTGGCATAAGCGTAGTCAACGACCTCCTTGACCCTTGCGAGCCAGTCCTCACGGATAGTGTAATCGGGAGCTTCGCCGAACTTACCCTCCCATGTAACAGGCAGCCGCAGAACATTAAAGCCCTGTGCCTTAACGCTGTCAATAAGCCGCTGCGTGGTAACGGGCTGCCCCCAGGCGGTTTCCCACTGTTCTGCGGTTTCGTTGCCGTCGGGATTTTCTATCAGCGAATCAAAGGTATTGCCCAGATTCCAGCCCACACGCATTTCCTTGACCAACTCAATTGAAGGAATGTCCCTCATGGGGGTCATTTCATAAAGCGCCTCGGTGACTTCTGCCTGTGTGTCCTCGGGAGTCACGGCGTCGTCCGAATTACTGTCCTTGCACCCTGCAAGGCAGGAAATACACATAGCCGCTGCCAATGCAGCCATTGCAATTTTCTTCATTGCTGCAATTTTCTTTATTTTTATCATTGTTATTTGATCCTTTCTTATAAGTATCACTCCTGCTCCGCACGAAGAGAATCCGTACTCAGGCTGCCTGTGTCGATAACGTTGATATCCCCGCGGACAAACTCATCCGGGTGGAGCGTTTTGTCTCTGAGACCCTCGGTGTCGATGTTTTCCGCAGTTCCTGCGATACGGATAACGGCAGGAGCGGCAGGCCCTTCCCGCAGCCCCGTGACCTCGGGCACAGCAATGTTGGGGTCGACTCTTCCCCTGCGGTTCTTGCGCCTGTCGATATCGCTGAAAAAGTCCTCCGCACTGGAAGGGTCAAGCACCTTTTTGGCACGCCGCTGCTCTTCCTTTTCCTCCGACCAGGGAGTAACATCTGCTGTTTTGTCGGGCAGAACTTCTGTGTCCACGCTGCTTTCCCCGGCCCCGACAATATCGCCGCGAACAAATACGTCTGGATCGGCGATCTTATCCCGCAGACCGTCCGTATCGGGAGTGTCCATATCCTTCAAGGTGCTTTTGGGAGGAGGGGGCGGAGACTCTCTCAGTCCCGTTACCTCTGGCACTTCTATGGTATCGTCTACTTTTTTGGGCCGCTTTTTCCTGTTGTCAATATCCTTGAAAAAATCTTCTGCGCTCACATTTGCTG
This sequence comes from uncultured Ruminococcus sp., assembly GCA_947174365.1. Classification (GTDB taxonomy): domain Bacteria; phylum Bacillota; class Clostridia; order Oscillospirales; family Ruminococcaceae; genus Huintestinicola. Next base: position 25,015 of record CAMWIR010000016.1, read on the forward strand.
CGGGAGCAGGGGCCGCCTTTTGCACCGGTACGGGTGCGGGAGTTTTCGGTTTGCCTATATTAAATAAAGCCATTTGTGAGTCCTCCTTAACCTTAAATCCCGTCCCGCCGAAGCTCTCGGCAGACGGTTTTTTCATTTACATATTTTAATTATACCATATAATCCCCCGATTGTCTATAATTTTTGGAGAAAAAGTTGATTTTTTTGGTGGATTTTTATAGCACATCTTGCTTTTCAAAGCCTGCTTTGCTAAACAGGTATGATAAAATGAATATCCAAACACGGATACAAGGCTGCCGCCGAACCTTAACCGCCAAGCGCTGCCTCTGCCGTCCCTACTCTGTCCCCGAAAGCCCCGTCGTGCTCGGCAAAAATGAGCGTGGGAGAATATTCCGTGACCAGCCTCTCTATCTGCATTCGGGATAGCACGTCCACAAAATTCAGCGGCTCATCCCAGATATACAAATGCGCTCTCTGACAAAGACTGCGTGCAATGGCTGCCTTTTTCCGCTGTCCGCAGCTGAGGCTTTCCAAAGGCAGTTCAAAATCGCTCCGCCCGAAGTCCAGCTTCCGCAGAATTGTCAGAAACAAGCTGTAGTCAATATCAAAGCTGTCCGCATATTCACGCAGGCTTCCACACAAACCCTCAGCGTCCTGCTCCACACGGGAAATTATTACTCCGCTGCCAAGGCTCACCTTCCCCTCATAAGGTACATCTTCCCCGCAAATCGCCCGTAAAACCGAGCTTTTTCCGCTGCCGTTGCCTCCTGTCAAACGCAGCCTGTCTCCTCTGTGCACCTCAAAGGAAATATCCCTGCAAACGCCCTCGCCGTACATCAGAGAAAAATGCTCTACCCTGCATATCACATCCGAATGATATTTCATGCCGCTGATTTTAAGGTCATCGCTTTTCTCAATATTTTTAAGAAGCTTCGACTTTTCCTCCAGCGCATTTGCTGCACGGTTCTCAAAAGCCTTAGCCCTTGCCGCCGCTTTCCTCGCCTTTTCTCCGTAATAAGCCCGCCTGTTTGCAGCAAGCTCCCCGTCTGTACGCGTCTTTTTCTTCTCCGCATTTGCCGACCATTCCGCAGCACGTTTGGCGGACTTCTCCAAAGACTTTATTTCCTTTTTCAGCTTCTCATTTTCCGCCAGTTCATATTCGTCACGCCGTCTGCGTTCTTCTTCCCAGGCAGAAAAATTGCCCTTTATCATCTCGATATCATTGCGGTTAATGGAAATAACATGGTCAATTACCCTGTCCAGAAACATTCTGTCATGGCTGACTAAGATAAATCCCTTTTTCCCCCGCAAATACTCCGCAAGCGCCTCCCTGCCGCCGCTGTCCAGATGATTTGTAGGCTCGTCTATGAGCAAAAAGCTGTTTTCTTTCAGAAACATGGCGGCCAGCAAGCACTTCGTTCTCTCCCCCATGGAAAGGGTGCAGAAGGGTCGGTACAATATATCCTCCCTCGCCCCCAAAAGGGAAATTTCCCTGCAAATCTGCCAGTCCTGCGCCCCCGAAATTTCGCGGATAATATCCATTACAAATTCATTTTCATCCAGCGGCGTGTAGGGAAAATATTCAAAATCCACCGACGCATTTATGCTGCCCTTATATTCAAATTCACCCATAAGCAGCCGCAGAAAGGTAGTCTTTCCCCTGCCGTTGCGCCCGATAAAGCCCGTTTTCCAGTCCGTGTCCAGATTCAGTGAAACGTCCTCGAAAACATTTTCAAAGCTCCCCTCATACCCAAAAGTAAGCCCCGATATTTTTATAATTGACATAATATATGCACCACCTTTAATAGAGGCAAGAAGCAGGAGGCAAGAAAAGTTTTCCCCGACTGCTGCTTATTGCCTGTTATTTGATTTTGATTTGATAAACAAAAACGGCTGCGGGAAACTCATTTCCCACAGCCGTCCGCAAAGATGCATATGCGCAGTGCACATTGCACCGACCGAGACCGCAAAAGCCTCGGCGCAAAACCCGATCAGACAAAAAAAGCCGTGAAAATATGCGTATTCCCGCAAAAAAAGCACCTGCAAACCGACACACCGAACAAAGCCGCAATAACCAACGCAGCCGGATTCAACCTATCCGATCTTGCAAATACTTACAGGGAATATTTACGCATCTTCTCACGCTCGCTTTCTTTAAATTATTTTTGATTATATCACAAAAAATCAGCCTTGTCAAGTGTTTTTGAAAAAAAGATCCGCAAATCTTTCGACTGCGGATCCAAAATATATAAATTTCCGTATCCGGCAAGCAGTAACCGCATTGCCGCACCCATTATCAATTATTAATTAATTCCTTCGGGTCATATCTCTTATACGATTCCTCATTCTTAGCAACATTCTGCACTGCTGTCCAGCCGTCAAGAACCGAATCGTAATCCGCCTCCTTCATCTCAAAAAGCAGAGAAGTTCTTGCCGCCTCAAAATAGCTTTCATCCTCCAGAATATCCAGCTTTACAACTATATAATAATGCTCGCCGTCAGGGGTCTCAACGATCTCGATGTCTCCATTCTTCATCTCTCCGAAAACCTTTTCGGAAACGGTCGCATTAGGCACGCTGCCGTCCTTTTCAATGATAGTGCGGTTGCTGTCAACAGTGTTTACGGATATAAGATCGTCCAGGTTAAAATCGCTTAAATCAAAATCCTCGCCGTCCTCGGCATTGTCGGAAGTATTTTCGCCCTCAGTTCCGACAGCATTGTCTGCCGTCACGGAAGCTTCGCTTTCGGCGTTATCCGTATTATCAGGCTCGGAAGCCTCCGCAGCGTCTCCCTCGCCGCCAATATCGGCAGCCGCCGAAACAGCCTCACCCTCCGCAGTCTCTTCTTCCTCATCGGCAGCTATCTCATCACCGTCTCCCGAATCGGAAGCCTGTGCATCGGATACCTCGACCTCTGCCAGTCCTCCGAAAAGATTATCGCCCTCGGCTTCAATGCCGTCAATGCCGAAACTGTTATCGGCAGAGTTTGCCGCAGCCTCCTCCTGAAGATCCTGATAATATGTCACATACTCCGCATTAAGCTCGTCAAAATCCTCTCCGTTTTTGAACCGCTCCACGTATTCCTGTGCCATAGCCATTCTCTCTGCCTTGCCGTCGGATTTCAGAAGATTGCCCTCGCCGTCTTTCAGCTCCATATCAATGTAATTTATAAGAGCGTAATTTTCATCAAGATAGCTTTTTATATCGCTGTTCGGAACGCCGTATTCTCCCTCCTCGGAAAATAAATGCTCAAAAAGCTTGCTGCGCTTTGCATTATTCAGGTAAATGGACATATAGGACTTTTTGCTTATGCCCATTTTATTGTAATATTCCTCAGCGTTTTCCCAAAGCTGGTCGCAGTAAAGCTGTGCCGAATCAAGCTCCTCGCTTGTCAGCGACAATCCGTATTCGTTAAATTTGCTCTCCACCGCAGCATATATCTGCATTTGCTTTGTGGCGTCATCATAAACCCAGTCCTTGCCGTTTTTCCCCTCAATGTCAGAGGTGTAAACATCCAAAACAGCCGTATCATCGGCATTTTCCAAGTTCTGCTCGTAAAGCTTGGACTGAGCGTCATAATAGGAGGTCTGCAAAAAATATATCAGCACCCCCGCAGGTATCCGCGCACCGTCAATATCCGCTCCCCAGGTAGTATTTTCTCCGCAGCCGGTCAGCCCCGCCGCCATGACCGCCGCAATTGCCCCGGCAGCAAACCTTTTTATATTGATCCTCTTCATTTTTATTCATCCTTTCACAGGCTAAAGCAGTGTTGCTGCATTGCAGCGTCTGAGCACCGCATAAACAATATAATAAATACAATATATTATACCACATTCCCGATCAAAAGTCCATACCCCGAATATTTTTCTGTAAAATTCATCAAAATTCCACCGAAGGCAAACAAAAATTTGTCAATAAATACCATTAATTCCCATATTTTTTCTGTGCGCAATACCACTCCGCCAAAAAATCACGTTCAGAAATGTATTCACTTCAGTTCTGCCACCGTAACCCCGTCCTCGCCCTCGCCGAAAACGCCGCTGCGGAAGCTTTTGACCGACGGATGTCCCTTTAAATGCTGCCTTATGCCCTGCCTCAGAAGTCCCGTTCCCTTGCCGTGGATAATGGTAACAAAGCAAACTCCCGAAAGCACCGCATTGTCAATAAATCTGTCCGTTTCGATTATCCCCTCGTCCACAGCGCAGCCCCGTATGTCCAGTTCAAGAGAGCTTTTCCGCTCCATTTTCCCCGTGACCTTGGCTTTTGAAACGCCGCCTTGCTTACGTCCCGCCGTCTTTGCCTGCGGCTTCTCCTCTTCAATAAGCCGCAATGCGGAAACATTCACTCTCGTTTTCATTATCCCCACCTGCACAAACAAACTGTCGCTGCCGTCGGGCTTCCCTGCAACTATCCCCTTTTGATTCAGAGTAGTCACAAATACTCTGTCCCCCTGCCTGTAAGGACGGGGCGGCTTGTACTCCTCCTCTTCCCTGCGGCGCACAGGACTTGCCTCGTCAAACATTCTGTTAAGAGCATTCTTGCTGGCGGACTTTGCCCCCAGGGAGCGCTGCTCGAATTTTTCCTTGTTGTTCTCCCGCCGTATATCCGCCAGTTCGTCCAAAAGCTTCTCCGACTGCATACGGCAGCTTTCCACTATCCTAAGAGCCTCCACCCGGGCTTTTTCAAATTCGGCGTCCTTTTTCGCCTCAAATTCCTGTCTGGCTCTGTTGTTTTCTTCTATCAGTCTCTCTTGCTCCGCCTTTAATTCACGCAATTCACTTGCCTGCCTGTCCATCTCCCGACGCGCATTCTCCAGCTGCTCCACAACCTCCTCAAACCGCCTGTTTTCATCGGAAACCATGGACTTTGCCTCGCTTATCACATCATCGGGGATCCCCAGTCTGGACGATATATAAAATGCATTGGATTTTCCCGGCGAGCCGATAATGAGCCTGTAGGTGGGCTGCAAGGTATTAATGTCAAATTCACAGGAAGCGTTCTCTACATTTTCTTTCTCTATGGCAAACATTTTAAGCTCCTGATAATGGGTGGTCACCAGCAGCCTGCTGCCCTTTTGCAGCATATTTTCGATCAGCGCCACAGCCAGCGCCGCCCCCTCAACAGGGTCCGTACCGGACCCCAACTCGTCCAGCAGAATAAGCGAACGCTCTCCCGCAGTTTTCAGTATATCCGAAACATTCCCCATGTGTGAAGAAAATGTGGAAAGGCTCTGCTCAATGCTCTGCATATCCCCTATGTCCACTAAAATGTGGTCAAATACGGAGATCTTGCTGCCGTCCCCCGCAGGTATCATCATTCCGCACATAGCCATAGCCGAAAGCAGCCCCGCCGTTTTCAGCAGCACTGTTTTTCCTCCCGTATTGGGTCCCGTAACAATAAGCGCATTGTAATCCACGCCTAACTCAATATCCACCGGCACAGCCGTTTTCGGGTCAAGCAGCGGGTGACGGGCTTTCTTTAATATCAGCTCCCCGTCCTCGGAAATCTCGGGTACACATCCCTTCATCTTCGCTCCGAGCCCCGACTTTGCAAAATATAAATTAAGCTCCGCCGCCGTCTCGAAATCCCTTATCATAGCCTCTCCGCAAGCTGCGCAATCGGCGGAAAGCTCAGCAATTATCCTTTCGATCTCCTCCTGCTCCAGACCCTGCAAGACCCTTATGTCATTATTGGCCTCGACTACTGCCTCGGGTTCGATAAAAAGAGTTGAGCCCGTAGCAGAGGACGCGTGCACGATACCTCTTACATTCCCCTTGTGCTCCGCCTTAACGGGAAGAACGTACCGCCCGTCACGCACCGTCACAATGCTTTCCATAAGGCTTTTCTGAACCTCGGCCGAGCGTATCATCTTATCAAGGCTTTCTCTTATCCGCACCCCTGCCCGCGCAATTTTTCTGCGGATATTCATAAGCTCGGCGCTTGCCGTGTCCGCAATCTCGTCCTCGGAAAGTACGGCATTCCTGATCTTTTCCTCAAGCCATTTGTTTGGCGATAGACTCTCAAAAAATTCATCAAGACAGCTGCTTATATCCCCGCAGCATATACGGTAATCGGAAAGTCCCCTCACCTGCCGCAGCAAAACTTCAATATCCAAAAGCTCCCGCAGCGTAAGGCTTGCCCCGGACATAGCCCTTTTGAGGGAATTTGTCACGTCCTTGAAATTGTAAAAAGGAGGCGTTCCGAACTTTACCGAAAAATCAAAAGCGCATGAGGTTTTGTCAAGCTCCCTTTTCACCTTGTCAATATCGGACAACGGCTTCAGCACCGCCGCCATTTCCTTTGTTTTCTCATTTGAAGCCTGTTCGCTTAACATATCCATTATCTTGTATAATTCCAATGTTCTGTAATATTTATTCATATCCATATCCTTTCGCAGATAATTAAGGAAGCTCTGATTAAAGCATTTACCAAAAAATATGCCGTTCGTTAAACGGCAATTCGGCGAGGCTTTCTCCGCTGCCATCGTCATATATGACGGGCAATTTATGCCCTCGGGGAGAAAGCCTGTGATCAGCAGTTCCTTAAAGAAAAACAGATAAAATCAAATCATCATAAATTTTAATTTTACATATAGCTGTGAGCGGCGGCACTGTGCCGCAAATCCCAAGGAGAAACCGATATTACTCCTCGACTTTTTTAAGCTCGATACTGTGTACCGTAAGTCCGCTCTGAGCAAAGTACAGCCGCAGCGTGGTGAAGCGGGAGAAGAAGAATATCTTTCCGCTTTCCATTGAAACGGGCTTGCCGTTTGTGCCCCTCCATGTAAATGCGGCGCACGGACTGCCCATAGAGAAGAGGGTAACGGGAAGCTGCGCCAGCTCGCCCGCTGTGGACGAGGCGGTTACGATCACCTTGTAATAACCCGTGGGAGAAACGTCTGCAATGAAAATATAATCCTTACCCTTGTCGGTGCAGATGTCGTCGGGGGATATAACAAGCCCGCCCTTGCAGTCGTAGCATTTTACCTCCCTGTCGTCATTGCCGTCGGCGTCCTTGGGACGGTTTATAACCTCGACCTTTTCTTCCCTGCCCTCTATTCTGTCCATGGCATGAGTTTTCATCAGAACGGCACAGATGTTGGCGGCGTTTCTTTGAAGCTCACCTCGGGAAATAAATCCGTTGTTAAGCTCCGCAAGAGTGTTGTCGTCATTATCCGCACCGTCTGCGCAGACCATGTAAACATCATTCTGAGCGGCTGCCATTGCCGCAAAATCCGTGTGATTTTGGTGACCTTGAGGGGTGTTCCTGCGGTTTATATCAGCCCACCAGTCAGTCATGACAAGTCCCTCAAAGCCCCATTCGTCACGCAGGATCGTTGTGGTAAGATCATAGCTTGCAGCTGTCCACAGACCGTTTACCGAACCGTAGGTGGTCATTACTGTGTATGCCCCGCCTTTTTTAACGGCTGTTTCAAAGCCTTTAAGATAAATTTCCCGCAGGGCGCGCTCGGAAATTACCGAATCTATAGTGTGTCTGCCTGTTTCCTTGTTGTTGCCGCAGAAGTGCTTTACAGTGCCCGTAACTCCTGCGGAATGCAGCCCCATAAGCTCTGCTGCCGCCATTTCACCCGTAAGCAGAGGGTCTTCGGAAAAGTATTCAAAATTTCTGCCGTTTAAGGGGTGGCGATGAATGTTCATGCCCGGGCCTAAGAGGCAGTCCACCTTATTTGCGGACATTTCAAGACCTGTGAGGGCAAAAAGCTCCGTAAGCAGCTGTTTGTTGAATGTTGAAGCGATAAGCGTTCCATTGGGCAGGCTGAACGCCTTTGTGCCGCAGTCAAGGCGCATTCCCGAAGGGCCGTCAGAGCAGCAGCCGCAGGGAATGCCCATATTTTTAAGACTTTCCGAAACGCCCCCGAATGCGGCGGCTGTACCGGGAGTTACCTTGGGGCTGCTCATGCCCTCGCCCCTGATTATGCAGGCAAGGTCGTTATCGCTAAGCTGTGCGATAAATTCGGACATATCCGCTTTGCCGTTTTTAACATCTGCAAGCTTTATCCCCTTATCGCCTGTCTGGGGGATATCTTTCGGGAGATTCTTTTGACGGCGGACGTCCTCATATTCCTCCATAAGAGGAACATTTTCCATGGATATCTTATATCCGCCATTTTCGTGAACGGGTTTTATCCTTTCAAAGCCCATAACGGGAGCAAGGGCATGGGTGCACTGCTTTATCACCCTTGTTTCTGGGATATTAAAGGAGAGTGCGGGAGACAGACTGCGGCAGCAGTTTCCCGCCAAGATTTCGTAATCTCCCGCTTCAATGACAAAGCAGCTTTTGTGCCCCGTTATCCCCGAATCGTCAAAGGAGGAAAGGGTGTACAGGTCAATTTCAAAGGAGATCATCTCGGTCTCACCGGGGGCTAAAAGCTTTGTTTTTTCAAAGCCGCAGAGGGTCACTGCGGGCTTGCCCAGCTTGCCTTGCGGCGCACGGGAGTAAAGTTCTACAACTTCCTTGCCGCTGCAATTGCCCGTATTTGTAACGGAGATATTTATAACTGCCCTATCCCCCATAAACTCTGACGATTCCGTCCTGATCTCAAAGGTCGTGTAAGAAAGCCCGAAGCCGAACGGATAGAGGACTTTTTCGGGAGCAAAGGTTTCAAAATAGCGATAGCCCACATAGATATCCTCATTGTAAAAGCTGCGTATCTCGTCCCCGAAATATTTTGCAGAAGGGTAGTCGGAAACATTTTTGGCAATGGTATCGGGCAGCTTGCCCGAGGGAGAGACCTTGCCTGTGAGCACATCGGCTGTGCCGACGCCTCCCACCATTCCCCCCTGCCACACATACAGCACAGCGTCGGGGGAATATTTTTCCACGAAATCCATATTCATAATATTGCCTGTGTTTAAAAGGACAGCTACTTTTTTGAAGTGATCGCGAACGGTTTTCAGCATTTCCTCCTCGCCCTCGCTCAAAGCAAAAGAGCCTTTTTCGTCGGAGTTGTCGTTTTCCTCTCCGGCAGTCCTGCCGATTATTACAAGGGCGGTGTCGGAGGTACGGGCAATTTTTTCCGCAAGGGCGCTGTCTACGGGCATTTCCTTTTGACACCAAGGCTCGCCGCTCCAGCCGCCGCCGTTGTCAAAAGGGTTTTCCTCCTGCCAGTCCCTGTAGACCTGAAGCAGTTCGGTGTTGATGTTCACTCCCGCCTCAATAAGTCCATCGATAATGCCCACAACGCGGGAAACGTTCACCAGCCCTCCCGAGCCTGTGCCGCTTTTGTAATAATTCAGCTGGATACGCCCGAATACGGCGACTTCCTTGTTCGGTTCAAGGGGGAGGGCAGGCTCACCGTGTGAGCTATTATCATTTTTCAGCATTACAATGCCCTCGCTTACCGTTTCGGCGGATTTTTTCAGATATTCATTCCAGTCGAGAGTTTTCATATATTTATTTCCTTTCGTTAAGGCTTGCCGTCGGGCGCATTTTAGCCTGTAGTTTTTTGTTGATATTTTACCTATATGTTACCATATCCGGGAAATTTTTGCAAGGGTTTTTTCGTTAATTTTTAAAAAAGTCAGCGGAAAATTTCAGAGCACTTATAAATAACGGCATACCGTGCAAAAAAAGCACAACAAGCGCACACACATCACTTGGGTTTCCAAAGGG
>CAMWIR010000017.1 GCA_947174365.1 uncultured Ruminococcus sp.
ATACATGACCTGCGGGGGAAATACCGCCATCCATAGCCACTTGTAAAATCAAGAAAATCTTAAAACAATTTAATCAGCGTTTTCCTGAGACGGTTAAAAATGAGATCTTCATTTTATTTTACGTAGTTACCGTGACACATGGCTTTATGTCCTTGATATTACACAAAAATTTATTTAAGATATTTTGCCCAAATATTTATCTTTTATGACGGCTGCAATTTTTCTTTATTTATGCGGATCATGATAAAATGCGCATGGCTGTACGGCGTAAGCTTCGGGAAATTTTACGGCATATTACTGTTACAACAGGGTAAGCGTTTCGTCGTTGGCAGCGCTGTAGCGCTCGTCGATTTCGGGATCCGCCGAGGGAACTTCCTGCCGACGGCTTGGAGTTTCGTTAATTTTTTTCGGAAATATTCCAGAATCACTGTTGTCAAAGGGTTTGTCGGGCGTTTTTTGAAACGGTTCGGCAGCCGCTTTGTCAATTTTATCGGCGAATATATCATTTTCTATGATGTCAAAGGTTATTACCTCATAGCTGTGAGTGTTTGCCTCAAAATCACGGGTACCGATATTTTGGGGGAATAATTTTCCAAGATCAATCATTCGTATATCCAGCTTTGCGCTTCGGGCGTGCCGCAGAGTTTGCCCCGTGCCGCTTTTCGGATCGTCTACCGCAGCTATCAGCCGTGAGGAATTTTCCACCATGAATTTATTGCGCAAAGTCATACAATCCCTGCTGTAATGGGGACAAATAGTGATCTTTGCCGAGGCAGCCTCCAGTATCCGCTCAAATGTCCACCGATCAACTCCCGTAAATTCCTTGCCGAAGCCCTCATAGGGTATTGCGCAGATAAGCCGAAGGCTGCTTTTTGCCATAAGGGACAGCACGATCTCGCCCGCCCACAGGTCAATGCCCCGCTGCATACCGGTAATAAAGGTATCGTAGCCGTCATTCACAGCGTCGGTCACATGGGAGTACAGCATGCTTTTTATCACACGGGTTTTAAGCGAATATCTGTCGCCGCCGTCGGGCAGTTTTTCGGGGCGGTGTCCTGTAAAACAGGCGGTAGTTTCTCTGTGCAAAATAATATTGTTAGCAGTTTCCATATTATTCCCTCGTTTTTCTGAATTAAGGGGACTGCCGATCAAAGGCTTTTTCCCGCTTTGAGCGTAGAAGAAACACCGCCCGCAGCCGTTTGTGAAAAGGAGATTTTTGATCGGTGTTTCCTTTTATCCTGCCAAAACCTTTATCCCCCGGAAATACGCTCGCATATCCTGTCCCGGGGAAAGCCCCGAAACGCTTCCGTCCCCTGCTTCAAGCACTTTCCATGAACCGTCTGCAAGCTCTGCATAATCCACTGTGTAATAAGGTGAATCAAGGGAACTGTACTTTTTCACAAGCTCCTCGGGCGGGGCGGGGGCATAACTCGGTCCTTCGGAATTGGGGCACTTTGACAGTATATTTCCGAAAAGGTAAAACACCCGCCATTCGTTGGTATGTTCACCGTACTTCATAAGCTCGACATACTGTTTAAAGCAAAGCCCGCCCGTAAGCAAACTGCCTCTGTATTTATAAAAAATTTCCAGCTGCCGCCCAAATTCCTCTTCGGTGATATCTTCCGAAAAATATTTGGGAAAATCCGTGCCCTTTACCGATTTGACATAATCCTTTACCATAAACCGCCCCAGCTGTGCCTTTATCTGCGCAAGGTCGCAGCTGCCCCCGGGAGGGACGGTTATCATCTTCGGAGTATCCCCTACAAATTCCCCGTAAATATTGGGGAAAATGTGAAAACGCTCATACGCCTCGGGGGCAGTGATAAGCCGGATGCCCTGCTGCCCCAATGCCTCATAAAACCGGGAATATTCCTCGGGCTTAATCATCCAGCCCCTGTATAAAGCCCTGCACTCCCTGCCGCCTATAAGGCTCAGCCGCCCCTCGTCAAACCATTTTCCCTGGTCAAACAGTATCGTTTCAAACATCCCGTTTTCCGCCGCACTGCGGTATTCGAGGGCAAATTCCTCATCAACATTGGTTTTGCTAAAATACGAGGAAGGGAAAAGCACGGCGGTTATTTTATCGTCCATTCTATCAGCTCCTGTTTGAAACAGAGAAGTTTTTTTCTTACCTTATTATTTCTTTTTGCCGCCCTTATTTCCGTTATCCGCTCCCTTGTTTGGTGCGTCCGATTTTTCCGCATTATCCGAATTACCGTTATTTTTCGGAGGATCCTTTTCGGGTGCGTTATTTGCCGGCATATTATTTGAGGGAACGGTGTATACGGGCGGATTCACATAGGAAACTTTCGGTGCACCTGCATTTGCTGCGCTGCCGTCGTTGCTTGCATTGCCAATATTACCGTTCTTTGCCCTGCGGCGCTTACGTATGCCCTTTACGATAAGCGCAATTATCAGCACAATGACCCAGATAAAAATCAGATAAGGCGCAGCGTAAATTATCACGAAAAGCAGTCCCTCCAGGAAACGCAGGAAACCGCTGCCCGCAGTCCGCAGCGTTACCGAAAGGCGGTCGCCGAAGGTGTCGGTCTTTACAGGCTCGGAAACATATTCCTTGACTTCGTTGAGGGTAATGTACACATAGGAATATGCAACATCTGTGCGTATGGTGCTCATACGGTTGCGTATATTCGCTATCTGTATCTGAATGTCCGTCAGCTCCCGCTCCAGCTGCAATGCATATTCCTCGTCGGTTATTTCGGAAAGACGGGCCATGTACCGCTCCTCTTTGGCAAGGTAAATTTCCAGAGTGGTGGAAAGATCGCTGTATTCACGGCTTAGATTTTCCACGGAGGATGTCTTGCTGCGAAGGTCTCCCAAATTTCCCGCCATATTCACAAATTCCTCATAGCTGCCGCTGGGCACTCTCACAGTGGCAGTATAGGATTTCCATTTCTGCTCCCCCTCCTTATACCACCTGCCTGCGCTGCCGCCGTCGCTGTAATTTTCCGTTTCCACAAAGCCGCCGCAGTCGTTAAGAGCAGCCCTGAAGCCTGCCAGCGCCTGATCGAATTCCAGCGTGTCCACGGTCATATTGCAGGAATAGACAAGCATTTCCTTGGTTATGATATCCGCATTTTTATCGGGGCTGTCCGCCTTTGCGCCGTTGTCGGAAACGCTGTCGGAGGTCTCCGCTTCCTCGCTGTTCGTATAAACGCCCGAATTGTAGCCGTATGTATCGGAATCGTCTGCGTAATTTTCATAGCTTGCGCCGGCGGATTGCTGCCTTAACGAATTATCACTTTTTCCGCTCTCATTCGCAGAGCAGGAGGTAAACATCGCAGCGCACATAACTGCTGTCCATAACAGTGAGAATGTCCTTTTATTTTTCATACCAATTCTCTCCTTTGATTTTTTAATAGGGTATATTTATGATACGTTTGGGAATGAGCGTTTTTATGGATTTTATTTGTAAATATTTTGTGAATGCTTTTTATGTTCCCAATAAATCAACCGTTGCAAAAAAAGAATTTCCTTAAAGCCCTCATTTGCTCCTTTGCCATGCTTTTGTACATTTCCATTGCATAGGGTTTCATGGGAAAAATCTCGTCCGGCCTTCCCGAAGCCTCCCAATGGATTAACTCGTCCTCACAGGCAAGACCGTAACCGTCGCACCAGACTGCACAAAGACCCATGGCCTTGTCATGGGAAATGCGCCCTTCCTCTTCAAGCAGAAGATAATAACCGATAACGCTTTCCTGCCATAAAGCCGTGGCAAATTCGCTGCGGGAGTTTTCGGTGTGGATAATACTCAAAGCCTCCTCCTCGCCCGACGCCATGCAAAGCTCGGATAAAACGGGGTGAGGGTTCCCCGAAAGCAGCGCATTTTCCGCCATTTGGCAAAGTTCCTCATAGGGCAGATAACCGCTCCTCACAGCCCCCGCCGCATAGTCCCATATATGCTCGTCCTCCGCCGCCATGACCAAAGCATACCTTGCAGCCTCCGTAAGCCGCAGCGCTTCGCCCTTTTCCTTGACCGTAAGCTGCTGCCACGACCGAATCTTCTGAAACAGATTCGGGTAGCATTCGCAGACTGCCTTATATCGAATAAATCCACCAAAAAGGCTGCACTCCGCAGTCAGTCTGCCGCAGCGGCTCATACACTTCACTGCCTGTTCTGCAAGCTCCCACAATCGGAGAAGCTTTTCACTGTCATTTAAATTGTTGATATCGCATTCCACGACAGGCAAGTTGACGCATGAAATTTTTTCTCCCAGTGCATTTTCCGCATCTTCAAAATCGGAAAAAGAGCGAATGCCTCTAAGCGCTGTCAGCATAAAATCATCCTTTTTTACGGGCACAAACTGTTCCCTGCCGGAAAGTATAAGGCGAATGAGCCTGCCCGGTATCACAGGGATTTTAAACTCTTTTATGTTAAATCTGTCTAACACATCAAGACAAGCCTCGGCCTGTTCATCAAAATATTTTTCCCGACTGACTTTCCCTCTTTCCGTGTAATATACACGCCACCCGTCACCCGCTCGTGCCAGACAAATTTTCCGGTCGGTCTCCCAAATACCGTCAAGGTTGTAATAATGATCGGGAATGCCGTTTTCTTTAAGTATCCGTTTGACCTCGGGAATAGTCAGTTCCATTTTATTTCGCCTCCTGCGGTCTTTTACGATAAAATTATAGCACATTTTCAAAGGTATGTCAACAAACGTTATCGGGTAAGCCGTATTTTAAAGATGCTGCTTAATGATCTCTCTGATAACAGGCATCTCCAACGGTTCCATTGCTATGTAAAAGCCGTGACGGAGAGTTCGGAGCATATCCGAGTAAACGTCCTTGCGGCAGGTGGTGAATATGAAAAAAGGGTTTGTCGGAAAGTTCCTGCGGCGGGATAAAAATTCTTCTGCTTTTTCCCGATCGGATATGTCCGTTATCACCACAATATCGGGAATTACATTGGCAATGTCATACACAAGGCTGTCATAACATCGGCTGCCCAGTATCACAGGTGCGCCTGTCAGCGAAAGCTGCCTTGCAAGCTGCACCAGCACATTTTTCGAATCTCTTCCGCACAATAGGATTCTTTTGCCTGATCTCATAACCACTTAACTTCCTTTCGGAATATAGTCGGCTTATAAGCCCTGCTTTTATTTTATTCCATTTATCCGTAAAAATCAAGTCCTATCCGAGTATTTGCGGAAATATAGGTGCGATTTTTCCGAACAGCCGATACATTTACCCGAAAATTCTATGCGCCGAAATCTGATCTGCCCCTGTAAGTGCCCCTTGCTTCGGGCGGTAATAAAGCTTGCTGCTAAACGCTGTTCACCGCCCTTGACTTTTTTTGTAAAATGTGCTATAATTATGAAAACACATGGGCAATGTGCAAACAAACGCAAAGCCGCTTGCGGGGAGGGCGGCTTTGTATCCCTGTCCCAAGGAGGGATATCACAATGTACGAGCTTATAAAAATTACCGATAAAACCTATTATATCGACTGCCCTGCCAAGATCGGCATTTACCGCTTTTCGGAAAAGGGTGTATACCTCATAGACAGCGGCAGCGACAAGGAAGCAGGGCGGCGTGTCCGCAAAATACTTGACGAACAAGGCTGGCAGCTTGCGGCAATCATCAACACCCATTCAAATGCCGACCATATCGGCGGAAACAGGTATTTGCAGCAGCAAACGGGCTGTAAAATATTTGCCAAAGGGATAGAAGCGGCGTTCACCCGTTTCCCGGTCTTGGAGCCGTCCTTTTTATACGGCGGATTCCCTTGCAAGGAGCTGCGGCATAAATTCTTAATGGCGGAAAAAAGCGAGGCGGAGGATATTTCTCACCCGGATTTTCCGAGGGAGCTTGAGGTCATACCGCTGCCGGGGCATTTTTTTGATATGATAGGCGTCCGCACTCCCGATAATGTGGTGTTTTTAGCGGACTGCATAAGCAGCCCGACGACTATTCAAAAATATAAAATAACATTTATTTATGATGTGGCGGAGTACCTTAAAACTCTTGACAATATTGAAAAGCTGCAGGGGGACTTTTTCGTTCCCGCCCATGCCGAGGCAAGCGCCGACATAAAGAAAATTGTAAATATCAACAGGGAGGCGGTAACGGAAATTTCCGGATTTATCCTGAAAAAGCTTGCCGCTCCACAGACGTATGAGGAACTGCTGAAAACAGCCTTTGATGAATACGGTCTGACCATGAATTTCGAGCAGTATGTTCTGGTGGGAAGCACCCTGCGCTCATATCTTTCGTATCTTTCCGACAGCGGTGAGCTTACGGCGGAATTTTCGGAAAACCGCCTTTTATGGCGGAAAAAATAACGGCGACAAACAGGCATTTTGCCCTGCAAAAATTGCCTTACAATTTTGCCGTACCAGTGTGCAAATATACATTTCTGCGAGGGAGTGAGATTTTATAATGACGGGCATATTTTACGAGCATATTATCGAGGGAGCCGAACAGAGGGAAATTTCCGTTCCCGCCGCACTGGAAACGGCACGGAAAATGGGCTATGAAGCACTCGAATGCGATTTGTGGAGATTGGAAAAAAAGAGTGAAACAAAAAAGCTTTTTGATGATACAGGGTTTAAGACCGTATCAATTTACAGCACCTATGATCTTCCTCATGAAACGGCACAGAGTGCAAGAGAAAAATATCTCCCGCATTTGGAAACGGCGGTTTTTTTCGGAGCGGAAAAAGTGCTTTGCGTGCCGGGGTTTATTGCAGTCTCCGACAATGAAAACGACTGTATGAAATACACGGCGGAGCGGCTGAATGAAATGTGCGCTGCTGCCGAAAAATATAACATCACCGTCACAGCGGAGGATTATGACGATATAAAGTCCCCCTGCTGCAAGACCGCTCAAATAAAATATTTGCTGGATAATGTGCCCGGGCTTATGTTCACCTTTGATACGGGGAATTTCGCCTATTGCCTTGAAGAAGCGGCTAAGGCCTGCGAAATGTTTTTCTCCCGCATTGCCCATGTGCACCTGAAAGACAGGCTGAGAAGCAGTAAAAAGCTTCCCAACGGAAAAGCCGATCTGTCGGGGGAAAATATGTACCCCTGCCCTGTGGGCACGGGATATATCGGCATAGAAGGGCTTGTGAAAAAGCTGGCAGGAAAGGGCTATAAAGGTGATTATACCGTAGAACATTTCGGGGCGGAAGATCAGCTTGAAGCTATGGAGATATCTGTAAAAAATTTAAATAAATTTTTGTCCCGCAGCCGGGAAAATGCATAAAATATAAAAATTAAAATCAAGGAGGCAATATTTATGAACAATACCGAAAAAATAAAAAAGCTTTGCAATGAAGCTGCAAAGGGGAAAATTTCCCCGAAGGATTTTTATGAGACCTTATCCAAAACCGCAGCCGCCAGCGGCGAGGAAAGCGACCTTGCCTGTCTTTTGGAGGACGCTATGATGGACCTGGAAATGGACGGCAGCGCGGAAGCTGTAAAGGAAACCGCCGCAAGGCTTATGGAGGAACTCAATGGACATTTTTAATGAAGCTTTTGCCGCCCTGCTGGCGGATTATGATAAAGAGGCCGCTAAGACCTCCGCAAAGGATATGCGCCACGCTGCCGACAGAGG
Organism: uncultured Ruminococcus sp.; assembly: GCA_947174365.1. Lineage (GTDB taxonomy): Bacteria > Bacillota > Clostridia > Oscillospirales > Ruminococcaceae > Huintestinicola. The sequence continues at coordinate 7,582 of CAMWIR010000017.1, forward strand.
CAGCATTGCGGCGGATAAAGTAAAGGTAAAGGGCTTCGGCTACAGCCTCACCGACGAGGAATTTGCAAAGACAGAGGAGACCCCCACGGTCACCGCTTTTGAGGGCAAGACCAATATTCTGCGGATAAATGATGTTATCGGGGAATGCGGCTTTGCCCGTGCCCTTGTTTTTACAAGAAGATTTGCCCGCCGCCTGCATCAGCGGTTTGACGGGATTGTTTTTGAAACGGCGTTATCCGTAAAGGAGGACGGCTATTTTCTCACCTTTGCCCGCTGGCGTGCCTACGAGGGACATTTTTACGGTGATGAGGGAGCGGTCAAGGCAATGGCATATCCTTTCGGTGCGGTGCTGGGTTGCGTTAAGCTTAAGATCACCCAGTCGGATGACTGCCTTAAAATCCTCGCCTTTGACGAGGAGGGGAATCCCTGCAATGTCCCCGAAAATATTTTCCCCGCAAACACCCGGGGTGAGCTTGTGACGATCTCTCCCGAGGAAAGTCCCTCGGGCAGATTTGAGGCAAAATATTCCTATGCCTGCTGCGGCGATATAGGGCGTGAAGTCATGGCGGAGGAATATCCCGAGATAGTAAGGTTTGCGGAAAATTTGGGGTATGTTGTACAGTGAGTTTGCTATAATAAATGGTTTCGGGGCATATGTGTTTATTTACACATGAATTTTACGAGAACGGAGAAAACGAGTTATGACAAAAGTCCTCATATGGAACGAATTTATTCACGAAAAGCAGCCGGGAAGAGCGGCGGAAAATTATCCCGAGGGAATCCATGTATGCATTGGCGAGGCATTGAAAAAATCCGGTGATATTTCAGTAAGATATGCCACTCTCGATATGGAAAATCAGGGGCTTTCCGAGGAAATTTTAGCTGACACCGACACCCTAATCTGGTGGGGGCACAGGGCGCATGACGAAGTGACCGACGAAAATGCCCAAGCCGTTGCCCGCCATGTAAGCGGCGGCATGGGCTTTATCCCCCTCCATTCCGCTCATCACAGCAAGCCTATGAAGCTGCTTTGCGGCACCTCCTGCAACCTGCGCTGGCGGCACGGAGACCGTGAGCGTATCTGGTGCACAAATCCCGCCCACCCCATAGCAAAGGGCGTAGAGCAGGGATTTCTGCTCCCCGAAGAGGAAATGTACGGCGAGCCTTTCGATATCCCCGACCCGTTGGAAACAATATTTTTAGGCTGGTTTTCCGGCGGGGACGTGTTCCGCAGCGGAGTGACATTCCGTCGGGGAATGGGCAGAATTTTCTATTTCCAGCCGGGGCATGAGGAATATCCGATCTACAGAGACGAAAATATTATGAAAATAATCCTGGGTGCCGTATATTGGTCAAGCGCCTGCGGACGTGAACATAAGGGCATTGTCTGCGAAAAGTCCGAGCCCCTTGAAAATGTAAATTAAACGTGTTTCGGACATAGGCACGCCGCTTATTTTTCCACCCTTACCACCGCCGCATTTTTAAGCCTGTGATCGGCTATGTATTTTTTCGCATATGAGCGTGAATAAAATCTTCTTGCACCTTCCACGAATTCAACGGGCGCAGCAGCGGTATATATATATTTATCTTTACCGTCAAGGTTTATTTTTATTACATAAACCAATGTTATTCTCCCTTTCTTTTTGCCGCCGTGTCCGATATATTCCAATATATGGGACACGAAGGACTGTTTTCAGACCCACAGCACCCGTTATATCCGCATAATTGATTTTATCACAGCGGCTCGGGGGCTGTCAATAGCTTTGACATAACAGGTTTTATTCCGACAGTTTTTGACCATTTCCGGCAAATATCTACAGCAAACAAATTTTTATGGATTTTATACAAATTACCTCTTGATTTAATTGGAAATATGTGTTATAATGAATATGTATTTATTTTTCGGGCAATTTTTGGAAATGCCCGGAGTTTCAAAAAATCCACGCAAAGGAATGAGTTACGATGATAGCCATAGGCAGCGATCACGCAGGATTTGCACTAAAGCAGGAAATAATCGCACACCTGCGGGAAAAAGGGACAGAGATTCTTGAAATGGGCTGTATGGACGGCACGTCCTGCGACTATCCGCAGGTAGCAAAGCAGGTCTGTGATGAGGTCACTTCGGGCAGAGCCGAGCTTGCAATATTAGTCTGCGGCACAGGGCTTGGGATAAGCATTGCCGCCAATAAATGCAAAGGTATCCGTGCGGCGGTCTGCACCGACTGCTACATGGCAAAATATACCCGTCTGCACAATGACGCTAATGTGCTGTGCCTTGGAGGCAGGGTAATAGGCGGAGGTCTTGCCTGCGAAATCGTTGATACGTTTCTGGCAGCCTCCTTTGAGGGCGGACGTCATCAGCGCAGAGTTGACCAGATAACAGCACTGGAAGAAAACTAACCAAAAAATTTTTACTATATGAGGCAATTGAAGTGAATGCAGGGCAAGCAGCTCTCCTGCTTCCTATCATCCTGCCTCCAATAAGGAGGATCACTATATGGAAAATTTAAAGTACACAATAATCGACCACCCTCTCGTTCAGCATAAGCTTTCCCTGATGAGGGACGTTACCACAGGCTCAAAGGAATTCAGGGAGCTGGTTTCGGAAACCTCCATGCTCATGTGCTACGAGGCAATGAGGGATTTGCCCGTTAAATCGGTGGATATACAGACTCCTCTGGGCATTGCAAGCTCCAAAATAATCTCGGGAACCAAGCTTGCCTTTGTGCCCATTCTCCGTTCGGGACTTGGCATGGTTGACGGCGTAATGGGGCTTATCCCTGCCGCCAAGATCGGTCATATCGGCACATTCAGAGATCCCGAGACAACCGATACTATAGAGTATTACTGCAAACTCCCCAAGGATATTTCCGCAAGAGAGGTCATTATAGCGGATATAATGCTTGCCACGGGAGGTGCGGCAACGGAGGCTGTGAATCTTGTTAAAAAAGCAGGCAGCCAAAAGATAAAGTTCATGTGCCTTATTGCCACAGAGCAGGGAATTGCAAAGGTAAATGCCGCTCATCCCGATGTTGAGATCTACTGCGCGGCAGTGGACGGGAGCCTTAACGATCAGCTTTTCATTGTTCCCGGTCTCGGCGACGCAGGAGACAGAATGTACGGAACAAAGTAAGCGGTATTTTGGTATTTTCCCGGAAAATTACAGCTGTCCCGTTAAAGAGCGGGCAGGAGTTTTAAACGGAACGTTTTAAACCGTAAACCGTTGGGCAGGGAATTTTATATGATAATTTTATTTGAAAGCACAGTAATGTGTTTTATATTGCTTATTATTTGTGTAATAGGTATTGCAAACGGTCCGGTCGGACTGGTCACATTTTATGAAAAGGATGTACAGGACAGAGTCGTCGAGCTGGGTCTGACAACAAAAGAGAGGATCAAAAGGAATACGCTCGTTTCAACTATTGCATTGTTTATTCCGATCATTTTTCTTGTTCCTTATATGGTATACGGCGTCAACGGAGCCGAAACCTTTCGGGACGGTTTTGTACAGATGACTGTTATTTTATATATTATGGGACTGTTTGACAGAATTTTTATTGATTGGTACTGGGTGGGAAAAACAAAGACCTGGAGCATTCCCGGCACCGAAGATCTGAAACCGTATATCCCCCGAAAAACACTGATAATAAAATGGATCGGAACACTTGTTACTTACCCGCTTTTCAGTGCGTTTACCGCTTGGGTTATGACAATTGTTATAAAATAACAGCGATCAAACAGCAGCTTCGGTCTGTCACGCATTTTATGTTCATACCTTGGGAGATTTTCCTTAAAATATCCATTCGGAAGGAGACGCTTTATTATGTGCGGAATAGTAGGCTTTACAGGCAGTGAGCAGTGCTCGGAATTTCTTGTGCAGGCTCTTAAAAGACTGGAATACCGCGGCTACGACTCGGCGGGGATCGCCGTGCAGTCGGGCGGGAAAATAAAGACCGTAAAGGCTAAAGGCAAGATAGCAGAGGGGTTGCAGGAAAAGCTGAAGGAGGAGGGAGTGCCGGGAGGCAGCTGCGGCATAGGCCATACCCGCTGGGCGACCCACGGCGAGCCCTCCGATGTAAATTCCCACCCCATAGGCAACGGCAGGATCTCCATAGTCCATAACGGCATTATCGAAAATTACCGTGAAATAAAGAAATTCCTCATAGGCCACGGCTACGGCTTTGAAAGCGAGACCGATACCGAGACCGTGGTAAAGCTTCTTGACTATTACTACAGCAGCGACCCTGTGGACGCCATTTCAAAGGCTATCAGAGATATTGAGGGGGCGTATGCCCTGGGGATAATTTTCCGTGATTTTCCCGATAAGATCTTTGCCGTCCGCAAGGAAAGCCCCCTTATTGTGGGGCAGGGCAAGGGAGAGAATTTTATTGCCTCCGACGTTACCGCAATACTTGACAGGACCCGTGAATATTACATTCTGGAGCATGAGGAGATAGCGGAAATTTCCCCGAACAAGATCATTTTCCGTGACAGCCACGGCTTCCCCATAACAAAGCAGCTGAAGATCGCCGACTGGGATATTTCCACAGCCGAAAAGGGCGGCTACGAGCATTTTATGCTAAAGGAGATACATGAGCAGCCCGCTGCTGTGCGAAACACTCTTTCTCCCCGTGTGAAGAACGGTCTGCCGAGCTTTGAGGAATGCGGACTTACCGATGAAAAGCTGAAAGGCTACAAGCACATTTTTATTATCGGCTGCGGCTCTGCCATGCACGCGGGAATGGTGGGCAAATACGTTATCGAGGAGCTTTCCCGCTCTCCCGTTATCGTTGATATCGCCTCCGAATTCAGATACCGCAATCCTTTGCTTTCCAAGGACGATCTTTGCGTAATAATCTCTCAGTCGGGAGAAACCGCCGATACCAAAGCAGCCCTTACCCTTGCCAATGAAATAGGCGCGGATACGCTGGCGCTTGTAAATGTGGTCGGCTCGTCCATTGCAAGAGAAGCGAAAATGGTTATGTACACCAACGCAGGCCCCGAGATTTCCGTCTGCTCCACCAAGGCATATGCGGTGCAGACCGCATTTATGTACCTGCTTGCATTCCGTGTAGCCCTTGCAAGAGGTGCAATAACCGAGGAAAAATGCCGCGAGCTTACAGGCGAGCTTATGTGCATACCTCAGCTTATAGAAAAATGCCTCTGCGACAAGGAGCAGTATCAGTTTGTGGCGTCAAAGCTCATAAACGCCCAGAGCCTTATGTACATAGGGCGGGGACTTGATTATGCCCTGAGCATGGAGGGTTCTTTGAAGCTAAAGGAAATTTCCTATATCCACAGCGAATCCTACGCCGCAGGGGAGCTCAAACACGGCACGATCTCCCTTATTGAAGAGGGAATGCCCGTTATAGCCGTAGCAACGCAGTCACGGCTGGCGGATAAGACTGTTTCCAACGTTAAGGAAGTAAAATCCCGAGGGGCAGTGGTGGTTGTAATCTGCAAGGAAAATTTCGAGTTTGACAATACTATTGCAGATTATAAGCTGACTCTCCCCCCCATAAGCGACCTGCTTATGCCCATGGTGGCAATAGTGCCCATGCAGCTGACAGCCTATTATACGGCGGTGCTGCTGGGGCGTGATGTGGATATGCCGAGAAACCTTGCAAAATCGGTAACTGTAGAGTAGTCATAAGGAGTCTTTTCCCCTGTTTAAAAGCGGGGGAAAAGACATTGTTACCTATATGAAGGGAATTTTCAAAATGAGTAAAAATACCTTTAGCAAAAGCGACAAAAAAAATACGGGAAGCCTTAAACTGAAAGGCTCGGAGCTTATTTCCGTGGTAGTGCCCTGCTATAACGAGGAGGAATCCCTGCCCCTTTTTTACGAGGAGATAACCCGCGTCACCGATTATATGAAAGAAAAATATTTTTCCGAGGGCACAGCCGACCTTGTCTTTGAATTTATCTTTGTGAACGACGGCTCAAAGGACGGCACGCTGAAGATACTCCGTGAGCTTTCGAGGCGGGACAAGCGCGTCTGCTACATTTCCTTTTCGAGAAATTTCGGAAAGGAAGCCGCCATGCTGGCAGGGCTTGAACGGGCAAACGGAGACTATGTGGTGAACCTTGACGCCGACCTCCAGCACCCGCCGAAGCTTATCCCCGAGATGTATGAATACGTCCGCAGCGGGGAATTTGACTGTGCCGCCACCAGGCGGATAAACCGCAAGGGCGAGTCAAAGGTGCTTTCCTTTTTCGCCCGCAGCTTTTATAAAATAATCAACGCCATTTCCCAGACGCAGATAGTGGACGGGGCGCAGGATTTCAGGTTCATGACCCGGCAAATGGTCAACGCCATTCTGTCCATGCCCGAATATAACCGCTTCTCTAAGGGCATTTTCAGCTGGGTAGGCTTTGAAACAAAGTTCATCGAGGTGGAAAACACCGAGAGGGCGGCGGGAAAATCGACCTTTAATTTCAGAAGACTTTTTGCGTACTCGCTGGAGGGAATATTTGCATTTTCCACTGCCCCACTTGCCATTGCTTCATTTCTTGGCGTTCTCTTTTGCGTTATATCCCTTATTATGATAATCGTAACGGTGGTAAAGACCCTCTGCTTCGGGGAGGAAGTTAGCGGCTATCCCACAACGGTCTGCCTTGTAAGCCTGCTTGGGGGCTTGCAGCTTTTGTGCACGGGGATAACGGGGCAGTATATTTCCAAAATGTACCTTGAGACCAAACGCAGACCACGGTATATTATCAAGGAGACAGAGGAGAGCGCTGACAGAGGATAGCTGTCAAAAGTCCGGAGTTTGCAAAGCGAACTAACTTTGCAAATGTGCAGCAGTTTCATATACACCACTTTTACAATAGGAGGAAATAAATATGGATAAAGATATTGAAGCTATTATCGGTAATAATTCTTTTTGGCTTTATTTTATCTCAACGTCTTTTCCCAATGCTTTGGATGAGGAAGAAGATATCAGCCTTTCGGACTTTATATATGAAAATTATGATTTTGGTTCCGCCGAAGAATGGGTCGATGATTTTGTTCAGTTTTCGGAAGATGTATTGGATAAGAATGGAGGATATGTTGACGATCCTAATTCAATTGAATTATCCAATTTAAGTAATAATTATAATTTCAGAATAGAATTTCATCCTTATGCAACATTATTTATTTTTAACGATAAAGAAATAGGGGCTATAGAGGGACATTATAAAATAAGAACTTTATCGCAGGAGGATTTCAACTCGTTTATAAACGGCTGCCCCGACCCCAGAATACCTTTATTGCTTTTGCCTGTTTTGGCATTGGAAGATGATATGATACCGAAAGTCAAGGAAACGATCACTGCGGGTTTAAATCTATTGGAGTTCAAAAAAGAACATATCAATAAAATTGCCGATATGATAATTTGCGGCTTGCTGTGATTTTTCTTTGACAGCAAGCATCTGCACATACATACTCCCTGCAAAACCAAATCAACGGAAGTGAACAGACAAATTATGTCAAGGATCTTATATATTATCATTCTCATAACAGCCATATGCTTTTACCCCCTCTATAAGGATAATCTGTCCTACATCACTCTTATTTCGGTAACGGCGCTGCCTGTTCTGATGATAGTCCAGCTGGCGGTCAGCGCACGGCTGCTCACTCACAGCATTAAAAAAAATTCCTCCACCATATTTAAGGGCAGCGAGGGAGAGGTGCAGATAACCCTTGCGAATAACTCTTTCTTCCCCATGTCGGGCGTAAGAGTAGGCGTGAGAATAACCTATCTGCCCACAGGAGAAACAAGGCGTCAGACGGCGGATATCCCCCTGCCCGCCCGTTCCTCCCAGACCGTTACCGTGGGGATCACCCCAAAAAACTGCGGCGAGGCAAGGGTGTTCCTTGAATATGTAAAGGTATACGATCTGCTGCACCTTTTTTCGGTAAAGCTTTTCAAAAATGAAGGAATGATAGGCAGGGTATGTATAATCCCGAAGGTGGAGGCGAAATATTCGGAGGAAGCCGCCGCTCTTATGCAGGAAAGATCCATAGCCTCGGGAAGCGATGACAGCAGCAAGGGAGACAGCGGCGCATTCGGCGATGTCAGCGGCTACCGTGATTTTATCCCCGGGGACAGGCTGTCGAGACTTCACCATAAGCTTTCCGCCCGCTTTGATAAGGATATCGTCCGTGTAATGTCCCCCGACAGCAGCGGACATTTCCTGCTTACCGCCGACCTTTCCGCGGGGTTTGGCAGTGCCGGTTTTGACTCCATGACCGACAGTTCCGTGACCGATATTGCCGACAGTATGGGAAACACCCCCGACAAGCGTGACAAGCGTCTTGAAAAGCTTATCAGCATGGCGTATTATCTGGTGCAGGAGGGAGCGCAGGTGTGCATTGCCGTTCCCGAAAATACTCCCGCCGTCAGCATGATGATCGGAAATACGCCCGCATTTCACTGTGCAAACGGTGCTGACTGCCTTGCCGCCGCCAAAGCCCTTTGCGGAGCAGATTTTGCAGGCATACATTTTGCCTGTAATGCCCGAAGCAATAACACAGAATATGTAACCGTTCACATAGAGGATAACGATGAAGAAATTATTTAAAGGGACAATTCTTCGGAAAAACCGCCCCGAAACCGATAACAGCGGCTTTCCGACTGTTTCCATGGGGGTGCATATAGTCTCCGAAAAGGGGCAGCCCGCATATATCCTGCTGCGGATACTCATTGCCGCCGCAGGAATTTTCGGGTCATGCTTTACCTTTCTCTCCGCCATGAAAAACCGCGGGATAGATTGCTTTTCCGAGTCTGCCGCCATAATGTCCGCCGCTTTGGGCTGGGCTTTGTTTTCCTTTGTTTATGCCTCCAAGAACAGCCGCCCCGAGTATTCCCGGAAAGCAAAAAACGCCGCAAGCCTTTCGGTAATAGCCCTGCTGCTTTTCGGCATTGCAAATGTGCGAAAGATCGCCGCAGGGTTTATGGCTGCCGCAAATGTCATCTTAGGGGATATTTACCCGAAATATAACGAACTTCCTCTCTTTGACCCCGATATTGTCATTGCGGATATTATCGAAAAATCCCCGGGAACAAGCGGGGCGGACTTTATAGATCTTGCACTGTGCTTTATTATCCTGCTTGTAGCCGCGGCCGCCTGTCGGGGGATAGTCCAAAGACCCGTTCTCATTCTTTTTTTCATGGCAACCTTTCCTTTGGCGGAGGTTTGCCTGTATTTCGGACTTGTGCCCGATTATGCAGCGTTTGCACTGCTTTGCGCCTCCTGGTGCGCTGCCCTTGCAGCGGAGATCACCCATTCGGGCGTTTTTGCGGATAAGGGCGCGGGGGAACTGTTTTCCAAGACCTCAACCCAAAGCGCATTGGCGGCATTTCTGGCTATGCTGCTATGCTTCGGAGGGGCTGCCCTGTTTGCAGGCGGACATATCCGCCCGGATTCCGTGGAAAATTTCCGCACGGCCTTTGCAGTCTATATGCGCAGCTTTTCATGGGAAAAATTTACCGAGGATTTAGCTGACGCATTTCTTCCCTCGGATAACCCCTCCGTTACCCATGACGGCAAACTGGGAAATGTGGACAGCGTGGAATTTGGAGGGGACGCCATGCTTTACGTAAGCCTCCCCGAAAATACCGAGACCCTTTATTTAAAGGGTTTTACCGCAGTGGAATATCAAGGCTCGCGGTGGATAAAGGGCGAAGAGCTGCCCATTCTTGAAAGCAAGCTCACAAGCCAGGAATTTTTTGCTGTGCGCATTATGAAAAGTATGCCCCCTTTTGAGGGACTTTCCACTCAAAGCGTTACCGTGCGCAATGTGGGTATGTCAAATTCCGTCCGCTACTACCCCTCAAACGCCGCAGGGCTGCTGGAAACCGACGGCAAACGCAGGCGGTACGGCGTGTATTTCCCTACGGGCAACTGGCGGCAGCAGGTAATGGACTCAGCCGAGTACATCACCCTGAACGGCGAGACCCAGCGGGACGAGGCAGCCATGCGGGCATATGCCTATACCTATTGCCTTGACGTGCCCGAGACCTTTACCGCCTATGAGGAATTTTTCGAGGACTATAGGGGAGTGACTCTTTACGAGGAACTGAGCTTTATAAGGACAAAGCTTGCCGAGGAATGCAGCTATGACCTTACCGCAGGTAAAAAGCCCTTTGGAATGGACTTTGCCCAGTGGTTTTTAACGGAAAACAAACGGGGAAGCTGTACCCATTTTGCCACTGCCGCCGCCCTTTTGTGCCGCAGCAGAGGCATTCCCGCCAGATATTGCGAGGGCTTTATCGTTAAGGCGGACGATATTGAGCAAACGGCGGAAAAGGGCGAAAACGGATATATAACCGTCTGTGTGCCTGACAGCCGTGCTCATGCATGGGTGGAGGTATATGTGGACAATGTGGGCTGGGTCTCCTTTGAAGCCACTCCCGGCTACGGCAATATAGCTGTTACAGTATCGGGCAGCTCAGATAACAGTGCAGCAGAGGAAACGTCCGTTATAACATCCGTTGAGACCGAGCCGCCTATGTTCGGCAGCGAGGATATGACTATAACAACTGCTGTTAATCCCGAAAATGCCGCAGGCGATATGACGGAGGTTACAGTGAGCGACCCTGTGCAGACTGCCGTAAGCGATGTGAGCAACGCTCCCGCAGGCACGGATGAACCCGATACCTCCGAGCCGGATATTCAGTTGGACACAATCCCAAATCCCGAAGAGGTCACATATACCGTCACCATGCAGTCCGGCGAAGCAAGCGGCAGCGAGAGCAGCAACGGAACAGACAGCAATAATATTGACGGCACCAGTGCCGAAAGTTTAGGCTCCGAAAATTTCGGCTCCGAAAATCCAAGCTCCGAAAATTCAGAATCCGAAATTTTAGGCAATGTCAATGATCCCAACACTCTCGGCAGCGCTTCCGAAAATATCTCTCCAAGCGGCATAGAGCAAAGCGAAACCGATCCAAACGGTCAGCCGGGCTTTGAGCAGGGCATTGACATTTCTGGTGCATATCCCGAAGGCACAGCTCCCGGTGGACAAAGCGACATAAACGAACAGGGCGATCAAAGTATGCAGGACAATGTCACGTCCACACACGAAAGTCCCGACCAAACCGACTCGACAAACAACGAGCAGCTTCGCAAAACCGCCGCAGCCGCGGGCAAAGTGCTGCTTGCGATCCTTATTCCCATAGCCGTCGCAGCCTTTGTAATTTCGGGCTTTATCGGCAGGCGAAAGCTTATCCTGCGCCGCAGAGGTAGACTTTGCGAGACCTCTCCCGATAAGGCGGCGGCGGAAATATACCGCCTCCTTGCAAAAGCCGCAAAATCCCGAAACATAAACCTTTCGGGCATTCCCTCCGAGGAATTGGGGGCACATCTGGAAAAATCGGGAATGCCCGCAGGCTGCACCGATATAGTTGCCGCCGCCTTAAAAGCCCGTTTCGGCGGAGGCATAACCGTCGGGGAGCTGAACCTTGCCGAAACGGCATACAACAAGATCATGGCGGAGATCATTCGGACAAAACGTGACAGACTTGTATATAAATATCTTAAATGTTCGGATAAGATCAGATAGGAAATTCCAAACCGCAGGCAAGCTTGTCATCTGCTTATTTGAAAAATATTTTGCGAATTTACATTGCACTATGATATTTTACTTTAAGTATACCATAAAATATTCCGCTTGTCAATAGCTTTATGCAATAAATTTTTTAATGCCTTTAAGGGGGTCATTACCATAAAAAAACTAACGGAGACCTTTAAAAACGAAACTCGGGAAAAATATTTTCTCCTTTTCATTACGGCGTTTCTGCTTTCCGCAGCCGCCTTTCTGCCCTTTATTATTGCGGGGGACGGCCGCTTTATTTTCTACGGCGACTATGACGCACAGCAGATCCCCTTTTATTATCATGTGCACAGTGCGATACGTCAGGGCTGCTTCGGCTGGGACTTCACCACCGACCTCGGCACCGACCTTTTCGGCTCATATACTTTTTACCTGTTGGGCAGCCCCTTTTTTTGGCTGACCGTTCCGTTTCCCGACAGCGCCGTGCCCTACCTTATGCCCTGGCTTATCTGCCTGAAAACCGCCGTTGCAGCCGTTACCGCCTATGCTCTGCTTCGGGGCTTTACCTCTAACCGCAATGCCTGCTTTCTCGGTGGATTGCTCTATGCATTTTCGGGCTTTCAGCTTTACAACCTGATGTTCAATCATTTTCATGACCCTACCGCATTTTTCCCGCTGCTGCTGCTGATGTCCGACAAATTTATGCGGGAAAATAAGCGGGGAGCATTTGCTCTTGTTGTTGCATTGTGCGCTGTGACCAATTATTTCTTTTTTGCGGGAATGGCAGTTTTTACCGTTATATGGTTTTCGGTAAATGTTTTAGTGGGGCGGTACAAATTTACATTCGGAAAATTCTTGCTTTATGCATTTGAAGCGATTCTGGGAGTAGTTATTGCTGCCGTTATCCTGCTGCCCTCGGCGGCGGCTCTTATGGGGAACGAACGCGCAGGCAACTTCATGACCGTCGGAGACGCCTTTATTTACAAGGATAAATTCATCTATATCTACATTATCAAAAGCTTCTTTACCTTTCCCGACCTGCCCTTGGAATCTATGTTTACCGTGTCGGAGGACTTGGAATGCGCCTCGGCGGCTTGCTTTCTCCCCTTTGTTTCCGCCTCGGGGGTTATCGCCTATATCTTAATGCAAAAAAAAAGAAAAGCTCTGCGCAAAGATGTTCTCGTAATAACCCTGCTGTTATCGGTGATATTTATGTTTGTGCCCTGCCTGGGCGGGCTGTTTACAATGCTTAACGCACAGTATTATGCCCGCTGGTTCTTTGCTCCGGTGCTGATAATGTGCATTATGACGGCGGTTGCCGCAGGAGATGATATTGCGCTGTTTAAAAAAGCCTCTGTTCCTTGTATAGCTGCTGCAGTGATCTTTACCGCAGGGGCTGTTATTTACATTATTGTTTCGGGTAAAGGAAACCTTACGGGCGCATTAATTTCCGGTGTGATCCCCTTGGGGTGTCTGGGGCTGCTGTGGTCGTGCCTGTCAGACAGCTCCTTGAATGATAACAGCTCTAAGCTAATAGCCGTTATCAAGCGAACGGCTCTTTGCTGCACTGTTTTTACCGCCTTTGTCATTGCACAGGGGAAAATGACCGTTGACCGAATGACCCAAAGAGACTATATCAACACCGCCCTGAATTCAAGACAGGCTGTAGATTCCCTGAAAGCTTCGGACAGCGGATATTTCCGTGTGGATATGTGTGAAAACTACATAAACCGAAACCTTATGTGGGGCTTGGGTTCATGCAGCAGCTTCATCAGCACCGTAAATTCATCGGTTTCCGAGGTGCAGAATGCACTGGGTTACCCCAGGCAGGTGACCTCTCGGATCCCTTATGACCACGCCGCTTTCCGCAGCCTTACATCGGTAAAATATTACTTTGATTCTCCCATGTATGACGAGGACGGCAAGCGTGACCCTTTCCCGATCCTGGGCAACGCTGTGGAGACCTTTGACTATGTCGGGGAAGTTTCCGATATGCTCCTTTACGAAAATAAATGCTTTATCCCCATGGGTTTTACCTACGATCATTACATTTCTCCCGAGGATCTGCAGGCGGTGGAAGCCCGTATTTTCCGCAGTCAGGCTCTTTTGGAGGCAGTTGCCCTGACGGTTGAGCAGCAGGAGAAGTTTGCGGATATTTTACAGCCCTATGACCTTGCCCGGTTTGCACAGTGCGCTCAGTGCGCACAATGCGAATATGACTGTTCCCGCCTTGTCCGTATCGCAGAAGAGAAGCGGAGGACTGCCTGCCGTGATTTTTATACCGACCGAAAGGGCTTCGGAGCAACCTTTGAAAATTCGGAAAACAAGGATAAGCTGGTATTTTTCAGCGTTCCCTACGACGATGGCTGGAGCGCCGAAATAAACGGAGAGCCTGCCCGAATAGAAAAGGTTTCCTACGGCTTTATGGCGCTGCGCTGTAAACCGGGCATTTCCGAAGTTCGTTTCAACTACACGTCCAAGCCCTTGGCCGCAGGTGCGGCAGTCAGCCTTGCGGGTCTTGCGATTTTGGTCGTTTACATGATTGCTTGCAAAAGGCAAAGCTGTAAAAAGGCAGAATAGTGTTCGGACATTTGCTTGGTCATTTGAATTATTAATTTTTTGTTAAATGCTGCAGGCTTGTATTGCAATTTGTCACGATTTGCGGTATACTTTTAACTGTATCATTTCCACGCAGAAAATGTACAAAAGCTTTGCATGAAAATACCGTTTTATAAGGAGGATATAATTATGAAAGCAGGAAAAATTTTTGCTATTGGGATTATTGCAATGTTCGCTGTGATAATATCCGCGGGCTGCTCAGGCTCAGATAATTATACAAATGCGGATATAGCGGGAACGTGGACAAACCATGTCCTTGAGCTTGATCAGGAATGGACCTTTAAGGCTGACGGTACATATACCGAAAAATCTGTATCCGAAGGCGAGATAATTTCATATGCAACAGAGGACAGCGGCAAATTCCGCTTTGAGGGCAATATGATAATAATTGAGAGTGACGATGAATGGGGCAACCACAGCACCTTCAAGGTAAAAATAATTGACAGCAGCACAATGACATGGGAAACAGAGGCAGGCAAGATAAGAGAGTTCAAAAAAAAGTAAATCTATGATGTACAAGGGTTATGAGTGCTGTCGCTGACAACAGGGAGTATGGCAAAAAGGTAATACGCAGCCTTTCTAAAAATTTCAAAAATATTTCTTTACCGGTATCGGCCTTTATTTACAAGCGCTGCTTAAACTGCGCTGTTGGAATTGCGGAGCAGTTCCGAGGTTCAGCGGTACATGACCGCAAACTCTTTGAACAAAAGGGTTTGCGGTATTTTTTGCCCATCGACTTCCAGGGCAGCATTAAGGAACTGCTGATTAAAGGCTTTCTCTCCGCCAAATCGCCGTTTTATGGACAGCAAATTTTTAAGCTAAGAAAAAGCTTTAATCAGCGCTTTCTTAGAAAGATTAAAAATAGATTAAAATTTGCCGAAATACCTTAACAGGCGAAGTATCATATATTATAATATATATAACAAAGGAAAAGCAATGACCTTACAAATTTGGGAAAATGACGGACAAAAACCGAAAAAGTCCCGAAATGAATGGGCCTTTCGGCATTTCCGCAATGAAAGGACGGTGACAGGCTTGTCAATTGCTTCTGACCTGATAAGAGGTCATACGGACACCATAGTTTTATCCTTGCTTTCTCTGGGTGACAGCTACGGCTACAAGATCAACAAGGACATTATGGAGCTGACGGCGGGGCGGTTTGAATTTAAGGAAGCCACCCTTTATACAGCGTTCAGACGATTGGAACAGGCGGGATTTATCGCATCCTACTGGGGGGACGAAAATTCGGGAGCAAGACGGCGATATTATGTTATCACCGAAAAGGGAAAGGAACAGTATAAACAGAATTTGCGTGAATGGGAAAAGGCTCGTGCCATTACAGAAAAGCTGCTTTATGCAGCGGAAAAATCCGATCGCGCAAATTCCGTAAGGTGTGAGAATTTCATACAAGGTGCAGATATCGCACAAAGTGCAGGGGGAAAGGATGATGAGAAATGACAGGGGCGTATGCAAAACCGTGCAGCATTGACATGGCCGAAAGCGAGGCAGGCGAAAATCTGCTGAACAGATTTACCGACAGCGTTTTCGGGGGATCGGGAGAGAATATGTTAAGCCCAAAGGCTTATATGGCAAAGCGGATTTTTGCGCTGAGGCTGACCCGTGAATACAAACACTTTCTCGGTGAGGGGCTTTCCTCCGGGCGGGCGGCGGCGGCGGCCATAGGCAGAGCAGAATGCTTCCTTTCGGGAGATTTGTTAAATAAAATTTCACCGAATATTTATAAAAAAGAGGCTGCTGCAAATCGCAGTTCGAGAAAAGCTTCGGAGGATATTGCGGCAAATGCCGACCCGAACGCCGGGCCGAATAACGGGTCGAGTATCGGCAAAGTCATTCCGATAAATGCTATTGATGATAAAAACATTTCAGAAAAAAGTGAGGTCGAGAACAAAATGAAAAACAGCCTGAGAGTTTATGTTGACAGCCTTTTCCAAGGCGCACCCCAAAGCGAGCCGGTGAGGGAATTGCATGACGAAATTTTATCCAATCTGGAGGAACGCTACGACGATTGCATTGCAGGGGGCATGACCCCTCAGCGGGCGTATACGGCGGTTGTGGGAACAATGGGGGATATCGGCAAGCTTATCCGCCAGGTCAGCGAGGAAAACAAGCACCCCGGGGGACTTTTCGAGCGAAGCTCTCCAACAGGCAAGGGTGTTTTCAAGCGGTACAGCTACGTTTTCACCGACAAGAACCTTAAAATAATAAAACGCAGTGCAATTGCCGTTATGTGGATATTGCTTGTGGCATTTTACTTTATGCTGAGTTTCCATACCGATCAATGGGATTTCACTTGGTTGGTTTTTCTTGTGGGCGCAGGGCTGAACGTTGCCATTAATATGGCGGGAGACATTGCCCGATTCAGCCGCAGAGGGGACGACAGCGAGAGCAGGATCAAAATACTGAAGTCTATACAAGGGTCAATGTCGGCAATTTTATGGCTTGCCGCAACGTTTTTCTTCTTTATGATATGCGAAAGCCACAATTATATGTTTGACCGTGCCTGGATAATTTTCATTTTTGCGGCTGCCGTGCAGGTAGTTCTGAACGCGGTGATGAAGATACAGATCAACAGGTATAAGGAATGAGCCTTTACTGCATACCAAAAAATCCGTCGGTCGAGCGAACCGGCGGATTTTTCGGTTTATTGACGAATTTGCTATTCTCTTACCTCTAACATCTAACCTCTTAATAATACTCCACCACCGCCGTTATCTGACCGCCTCTGCGTATGACGCGGGGGATCCTTTTGGAAATGCCGCAGACGGTCTCATAGCCGATAGTGCCGTACATTGCGGCAAGCTCATCGGCGGTTATGGTTTCCTCGCCGTCGCAGCCTATGAGAGTGACAGTTGTACCCTCTTTTACATTGTCTATCCCGCTTACGTCCGCCATAAGCTGATCCATGCAGATACGTCCTATTATGGGGGCTTTTTTGCCGTTTATCAAAACATATCCCCTGCCCGATATCCCCCTTGCATAGCCGTCGGCATAGCCTATGGGAATAGTGGCGGCAGTTATGCTGCTCTGTGCACGGTATGTACGCCCGTAGCTGACATAATCTCCCGCTTTCAGCTGCTTGACATAGGAAACAGCGGCTTTAAGCTCCATGACAGGCTTTAGCCTGACTGGCATTTCCAGCGAAATATCGGGCTTTAATCCGTAGAGCATTATCCCCAGCCTGTAGAGAGTGCTGCGGCGGTCGTAGCAAAATGCCCCTCCCGCACTGTTAAGGCAATGGGTATGGCGCAGGATAACGCCCAGTTCACGGGCTTTATCGCATACCTTGAAAAAGCGGTCGGTTTGCGCAGCGGTATAAGCACGGTCATCGGAGTCAACGCTGTCGGCGGAGGCGTAGTGGGTAAATGCGCCGTCAAGAATAACTCCGCTAAGGTCGGAGATACGCACAAGCGCTTCTGCGGCTGCATTTACGCTGCCGTCGTCAGCCCTTATGCCTATCCTGCCCATGCCTGTGTCCACGGCTGCGTGAACCTTTACCCGAACCCCCGCTTTGACCGCTTCCTCCGAAAGTCTGGCTGCATATTCGTCGGAAACGCAGGCGCAGATAATATCATTTTCCGCCAGTTCCTCCGCAAGCTCGGGCGGGGTATATCCCAGAATGAGTATTTCCCCTTTAACGCCGTATTTACGCAGCTTCTGAGCCTCCCTGATGTTGGACACCGCAAAAAATCCCACTCCCAGGCTTTCCAGAAAAGGGGCGATATTTTCATCGTCATGACCGTAGGCGTTTGCCTTTACCACGCAGGCTATCTGCGTAGCGTCGGTATCTATAAGTGATCTTGCGGCATTCAGATTTTCCTCGAGCCTGTCAAGGTCGATCTCTGCCCAGGCACGTTTTAAAAATGCGGTTTTTGCAGTATTCATTGTAAAAGCTCCTTTTAAGGGTCGGATAGCTGCGGAATTTTATTTTAATATAAACAGAAAAATTACATAACATGAATTTCATAACTATAATATTAAGCCTGCAGTTGTAATATTCACCGATTTAGACAGAGACGTACATATTCGGTTATGCTCTGAACAGGACGCGGAAAAGAACCAAGCATTCTTTTTTCATTTTCCGAAAGCATTTATAAGTAAGCACTGATCAAATCTCTTTGAAATTATTTCAATTTCAATTTTGCAAATATCTTTAATCGGAGGTTCCTTAACTGTCCTCGTCCTTCCCGAACAGCGCCCCGTAATAATCATAATTTACCGTCTGCTTGGAGAAATAGATCTTGTTTTTTACAATGCTGTTTATATTGTTTATATATTCTTTTGTGTAAACATTTCCGTCGGTGGCGGTAAACTGCTTTGTTTTTGAATCGTACTGTCCCTTGTCTGTTGCCCAGCTGAGATTGTTCCAAACTACCAGCGGAGAGGCATCGGAGAACACATCCCGTCCTACCAGAAGTCTGGAATCAAATTCCAGCCCGAATAAGTTGTACAGTGTGGGCACAATGTCCAGGCTGTATGTGGGAGCGGAGATCTCGCAGGCATATTCCCTGCATTTGTTTTCCAGACAGCCCGACCATAATATCCAGGCGTTGCGGTCCTTTTCCCATGGGGCAGAGTATTTGTAGCCGTAAAGCTCGCTCAGATAGTCCTCGGAATTGCCGTAGGTGGCGCTTTGCTCCAAGCCGTAGGGATAATGATCGGCGGTAAGGCAGATGACCGTGTCGTCCGCTATCCCCGCTGCCTCCAGCTTATTTATAAGCATTTCCATTGCCTTGTCAACTTCCATTTGATAGCAGAAATAATAGTTTGTCTTGTCCTTGTATTTATTTCCGAAAACCTCTTTTACACGGGAGAGATTTTCTTTGACCTTCACATTATCCTCCTTGTAGCTGAAATGCCCGCTTACGGTCATGTAATAAAGGCTGAAGGGCTGCTTGTCGAGATACAGGTCAACAGTCTTGTCGATCATTGCCGAATCCTCCGAATATTTTCGGGTGATATTTTCCAGGCCGCTGCCGAATGCAAGGAAATCGTCATAGCCGAGATTTTTATGGGTAAGGTTACGGCTGTAATAATCATAATTGCCGTTGTGGAATGCGCAGCTTGCGTAACCGAGTCTTTGCAGTCCGTTGCCCAGAGTGAAATAATTGTTGTTGTCGGCTATCTTCTGCATACTCTCCAGACCGCTTTCGGGCACAAGTCCCGTAACAAAGGAGAATTCTCCCGTTGTGGTTGAGCCGCCCCAGGTGGGCTGATAATAATCGGAAAAATATATGCCGTTATGGGCCATGCGGTAAAGGGTGGGGGTAAGATCCTTGTCAACGGCTGCGTCGGAAAAGGCTTCGGCGCATATAAGTATAAGATTTTTCCCTTTGAAAAGTCCCGTGTACATATTTTTATTGGACGGAGTCAGAGACTGTACATACCGGTTAAGATCGGCAACCGTGCCGCTTTGGGTTCTTGCATATGCGGACTCAAAATCTATCGCCATAATATTGTCCCCTAATGCTGCAAGGGCTGCAAGCTCCTCATCATCGGGTGCTTTCGGGGGAATGGGGACAGGCTTGTCCGTTTGCGGCTCGCTCTTTTCGGAAATATTATTTTCGGGTATCTCCCTTGAAGCTTCTGCGGGGGCTTCCCCGTGAGGGGCTTCATTATGGGAATCCCCAAGGGTGAGGGTGTTTGTTGCACCTAATGTCAATGGCGTTTCGGGCTTGTCCGCTTCGCCGGATTTTCCCAATGTTACGGGAGCTTTTATATTGGGGGATATTGCCGGCACGGCATCCGGCACGGAAATTGTTTTCGATTTGCCGAGGGTCAGATCGTCTGACGATACATAAACAAATCCCGTATAATTTTCCGATTCGGGCACGCCCGATATATTAAGTCTGACAGCCGTAAGCAGACCGAAATTTTCTGTCCACAAGGAAAAATCATCTCCCGGCTCGGAAGAGCTGTCTAAAATGAACGTTCCCCCAAAAAACATTCCCGCAGACAAAATGACGGAAATTGCGGGGCAGATGAGCTTGCTTTTTTTTGTGATAAACTTTGAGGAAAATATCCCGTAAACAACAGACGGGGCAAGAAACAGCAGTATCAGAGGTATGCCGCCGATAACTGCCGCTGCCAGATTATCTCCGTAATCGGTGATCACCCCTTTAGCCCCCGAAATCATGGAAGCAGGGGACATATAGCTCTGAAAGTTTTCCTTGACCAGCGCCTCGGCAATATATACAAGTCCGCTTGCGGCAGCAGCTATGACAGTGCATATCCTGTTTGCTTTGGGCGGCAGCAGGGATAATACCGCAGCCGTAAACAGACCCGCGGAGATCCCGAAAACGAGTGCCAAACCGTATCCCCCGAAGCCCTCCCCGCCGAAAAACCGCAGCAGGGCTTCAAAATAGGCAAAGCACAACGGCATGAAAAGTATTTGCAGAACGGCAGAAAAAATGTCACCGGATTTTTTCATTTTATGTAAGATCCCCTTTAATGATTTAGGGAAAAGCCTTTAATCAGCAGTTCCTTAGCAATATGCAGTGATATATCGGCGTTTTTAATTGCGCTGCATTATATATTATATACCATTGAGGTTGGTGAGTCAAGACAAAACCGGGATTTTGAAGTGACAATTTATTGTGCGGCGGAGGGAGATTTTTTGGTGAAATATACTATGGAAATCATGGGCAGGAAACCCAAGCGCACACACTTCACTTGACCCGCCAAAGGTGTGTCCCCCTTTGGAAATCCAAGTGAAGTGTGTGCGCTTGTTTGCTTTAGTTTCTAACATCTTAAACGCTCTGCGCCATACAAAGCTTATAATAAAGCCCTTTCTTTTCCATAAGTTCATCATGAGTTCCGCATTCGGAGATCCCCTTTTCGGATATGTACATTATCTTGTCGCAGCTCCTTATGGTTGAGAGACGGTGGGCGATAATAAAGGAAGTACGCCCGTGGAGCAGGTGGTCTATGCCGCTTTGTATGAACCGTTCGGTTTTTGCGTCAATGGAGGAGGTAGCCTCGTCGAGTACGAGTATTTTCGGGTCGGCAAGTATTGTTCTTGCAAAGGCTATCATCTGCCGCTGCCCTTGGGACAGCGACGCTCCACGCTCGTTCACCTCGGTGTCAAAGCCCCCCGGCATTTCGTTTATAAATTCGTCGGCTCCCACTACATGGCACGCCTGCCGCACCTCTTCATCGGTTGCTCCGGGGCGGCCGTAGAGAATGTTTTCCTTTATCGTTCCGCTGAAAATAACGCTGTCCTGAAGCATTATTCCCATTTGCGACCGCAGGGATTTTAAGGTGAAGTCCGTTATATCCTTTCCGTCAATAAGCACCTGACCGCCGTTTACGTTGTAGAAACGCGAAATAAGGTTTACAATGGTGGTTTTTCCTGCTCCCGTAGGGCCGACAAGGGCTATGCTCTGCCCCGCCTTTACGTCAAAGGAGAGGTTCTCCAGTACGTTTGCCCCCTCTTCATAGGCAAAGGTAACATTTTTAAAGGAAACGTCCCCTTTAATTTCGGGCATTTCCGCTGCGTTTTCCTTGTCGGTAACGGTCACGGGTTCGTCCATGGTCTCAAAGATCCTCTCCAGATACGCAATTGTGTTCACAAAAGTGTTGTATAGCTGGGAGAGGTTCATTATAGGCTGCCAGAACCGCCCTGCATAGCCTGTCATGGCAACTATCGTGCCTACTGTGATCCCTGCTTCGGGAGCAACGATCATAAGTCCCACCAGGTAGATCGCAGAGGAAACGCATATGGAAATAATATCCGCCACAGGCCACACCGCCTGGGAAAAATATATCGCCCTCATCCATGCCTTGCGGTACTCCACCGCCAATCGGTCGAAGATCTCCTCATTTTCCTCCTCACGGACGAAGCTGCGGGTAATGCTTACCCCGACCAGTCCCTCATGCAGATATGCGTTAAGGTTGGAGGATTTGTTGGAGACCCTTTGCCATGCCCGCCGCTGAGCCTTTTTAATGGCTATCATAAACGCCGCAAAAAAGGGCACGCCCGCAAGAACCACCGGGGCAAGCCTGGGGCTTACCGCAAACATGAATATCATAATAAAGATTATGTTGAAGATCTCCAGCACAAAGGTTATAAGTCCGTTTGACAAAAGGTCGGCAACGCTGTTGACATAGTTTATCACTCTTGTAAGTATCTTGCCGTGGGGACGGCTGTCGTAATACTCAAAAGGCAGCTTCTGCAAATGCTCGAACAGATCGCGCCTTATATCGTATATCATATTCTGTCCCGCTTTTGTCATTATCCTTGAACTGAGAACGGAAAAGCAGATCCCCGCAATAATGGAAAGCAGCAGCAGCCCCGACAGCAGCAGCACCCCACGCCTGTCTCCTGCGGGAATGGTAACGTCCAGGGCGTATTGCGTTATAAGAGGGGAGCAAAGCCCGATAACAGCAGCGGTAACGCTGACGATCATAGCGGTGACGACCTGTTTTTTATACCTTCCCACATATTTGAGCGCACGGGCAAAATGCCGTATGTCAAAAGGGGTTTCCAAGGTTTCGTCTATATCGAATTTATTTCTTGCCATTTAGTTTCACTCCTTGTGGTAGGACTTTGGGCGGTTTTGCTTTCTTACTTTTGCAGGTCGTAAACCTCTTTGTAATAGCCCTCACGCTCCGTCAGCTCCTTGTGAGTGCCTATGTCCGCAATTTTTCCGTCCTTCAAAATAATTATCTTGTCGGCATTTTTTGCAGAGGAGATACGCTGGGCAATGATTATCTTTGTGCATTCAAAGTCCAGATTTTCCAGACTGTTTTGAATGTACCTTTCCGTTTCCATATCAACCGCAGAGGTGGTGTCGTCCAGAATAAGCACCGCAGGGCGAACAGCCAGTGCCCTCGCCAGGGATATACGCTGCTTCTGACCGCCCGAAAGCCCCACGCCGCGCTCGCCGATAATGGTATCATAGCCGTCGGAGGTTTCCTTGATAAAGCCGTCCGCTGCCGCAAGGCCGGCAAATTTATACACTTCCTCCTCGGGCATATCGCTGCGCCCGAATGCAATGTTGCCTTCAATGGTATCGGAAAACAGCAGCACATCCTGCTGCGCTTCGCCAATATTCCGCCGTAGCTCATGCAGCTTCATCATTCGCAGGTCGATACCGTCCGCCAATATCCTGCCCTCGTCGGGGTCGTAGGTTCGGGAGATCATATTTACAAGAGTGGTTTTGCCCGAGCCTGTGGGACCCATTATTGCTACGGTCTCCCCGGGTGCAATTTTAAAGGAAATACTTTTAAGCACGGGATTTTTCTTGTCATAGGAAAAGGAAACGTTTTTAAATTCTATCTCTCCGCGGAGCCGTTCGGGGTGCTCCGCAGCATCGGCACGGTCGGTAATAAGGGGGCTTGCGTAGTAGATCTCGATTATCTTGTTTAGGCTTGCCACAAACCGCTCAAGGTCGTTGATAATGCTGCCCAGCATTCTCATAGGGTTGCTCATGGTCCAGATAAGCCCCGAAAATGCAGTGTATTCGCCGACGGTGATCCTGCCGCCGATAACGAACAGGCCTCCTGCCAGAAGCTGTACAACCGCAAGCCCCTGGGCTGTTATTTCGATGAACGGGTAATATTTCAACCAGGTAAGGGAGGTGGTCTTGTTGGCGTCGGAGTATTCCTTGTTGAGCTTATCGAATTTATCCTGCTCAAAATCTTCCCTTGCAAATGCCTTTACCACACGGTTTCCCGAAATATTCTCCTCGGCGGCCGTGTTGAGCCCGGAAAGCTTTTCACGCTGAACGACATACTTTGGACCCATTACCTTTCTGAGCCTCATGGTAATGGCAAATATTACAGGAGTCAGCGCCATCATGCACAGCGCCATAAGCCAGTCAATGGAGAAAAAGAAGAACACCGAGGCGGTGTACAGCACGATACACTCCAGTATTGCCTTGATTATCCAGGCAATTGTATGCCGCACCATGTCCAGATCGCCGCTGATACGGGTCATCAGGTCGCCTGTGCGGTTTTTGTCAAAAAATTCCGAGTCCTGCCGCTGGACGTTGGCAAACAGGTGATTCCTCACTCTGTAGACTATCCCCTGAGACGCCTTTTCGTAGCACAGTCCCGAGGTGTAGGTGATTATTGTCCGCAGCACCGTAAAGCCTATCATTGCAGCTACAAGCCATATAAGCCCCTTGGGATTCGCTGCAAGATTTTCCGCTGCCGCTTCGCCGTAAATGTATTCGTCAACGATACGGCTGCTGTAATGAGGGGTGATTATGTACATGGACTGGCGAATGACCGTCATTATCAGTGCGCAGATGTACACCGCCCTGTAGCCCTCCAGATTTTTCCAGAGCCATTTTATCTGAAACATGTTTGCAGCGCCTCCCTTTTTTGCGCCCTTAAACCGCTTTGCACAGCCGCTTGAAGAGCATTCGCAAAATTAAACTTTCTCATCGGTCTACCTCAAAAAACAAAGCTGTTCCGTCAATATATCACATCAATTTTTATTGTTCGGATTATGCATTTCAAAAGCCTTTTGCAAGTATATCACCATGTAGAAAAATATAATATAAAAAAATCCCCGAAAAATTGTAAATTTCGATTTTTATTTTTACGGCAGCGGCATTGTATATGTCCCGAAAACGTCAGAAAAACGCTTGAAGAGCCGATTCGTGCCGGCAGGACAAGCGCTTTTATTAACGGTAAATTTACAATTTTAAAACTATTTGATTATAGCTGACCATTACCCCCGTGAGGTCAGGAATTTTATGGCACGTTCGATACTGTCCTTGGAGCCCGCCCAGTCGGCGTCCTTGCCTGTGTTTCGGTAGTCGTACATGGAGCAGTATTTGGACACGTCCTCGTAAAGAGTCAGGATATATCTCTCGGTAAGCTCGCCGCAGAGAGCATTGAAGCCCTCGGCCTCTTTGGGGGAAAGGTAAGCGGGAGACAAGCTTGTCAGCAGGTCAAAATGGGGCAGGCAGATATATTCCTGCTCACGCATTTGCGATGTGAAATCGTCATTGCCGTACATCTCGAAGAAAGTACGCATAAGACGCTCCATTCCCCAGTCCACCTTTTCGCAGACAAAGCAGCTTTCGTTTATTTCGGAAAGCTTTTTCTTACGGGCATTCTTCGGCTCAAAGAGCTTTTTTCGGGAAAACAGCCTGTTATGGGTCTCGTCCAGATGAGTTTGCAGCATAAGCGCCAGAGAGAGGCGGTTTTTCTGTTTGAGCATCTGGGAGAAATGCATGGAGCAAAAGCCTGCACGGTTGGTTTCTATCCGCACATCCGGCTCCATCATGGCAGCGCCCATAATATATTCCACCGTTCGCCGCTCCAGCATATCTCTCATACGGCAAATGGGGCAGCCTTCTTTGGGTTCTAAAATTTCACTTATGGGGATTGTAAGAATGCTTTCACGCATATATTTCACCTGTTTTTTATAAATTCAAATACCACGGTCATGGGACAGAAAACTCTTCCGCATGGATCAATATTCCAGCACGCTCCCACCCACAAACTCCCTTATAAGCGAATCTCCGGGCAGCACATCAAGGTCAATGGGAGAGGTATCACGCAGGAAACGCAAGATCTCGCCGCAGTCGGGAAAGCTGTCCAGCTCGTGGGATAAAAGCTCGGCGTTCAGCTCGTCCAGCAAAACCGCCCGATAGACCGACGGTTCATATGCCATAAAGGTGTCCACGTCAAAATCCGCCCTGTGCCTATGGGGCAGTATGTACATCTCTTCCCCCCGTGAAACGCTTTCGGACATGGCGAAAATATCCCTGTAGCTTCTTTTGCGGAACAGCCTGTCACGGCAGAGCCGCCGCATGAGCCGTACTTGCTTTGGGCGCAAAAGCGCGCCGTCCTCCGCTCTCAGCCCTGTGCGCACGGACACATACAGCCCCAGGGAAAAATCCTCTGCATGGCCTGTGACCGTAGGGTTAAGGGCGTGAATGCCCTCGATTATGATTATTTCGTTTTTATGCCGCTTTACCGGGGTGGATTCCCCTCGGGACTGGGTGGCAAAGTCAAAGCGGGGCATTTGTATTTCCTCTCCCTCCGCCAGCATTTTGAGGTGGCTTGAAAACAGGGGGATATCCAGCCGCAGGGGGGATTCCAGGTCTATTTGTCCGTTCTCGTCCCTGGGCAGGTCTTTTTCGCTTTCTTTCGTTATGGGCAGGAAATAATTGTCCATGGAAAGGGTGTGGACATTTTTGCCCCATTCCCGCAGCTTGCCGCATATCCGCAGTGCAGTTGTGGTTTTCCCCGACCCGGACGGCCCCGAAAGGAGCACCATGGGCTTATCGGGCTTGTCTGCTATCATTCGGGCAGCTTCTTCTATGTAGGCGGAGTAGTTGTCCTCGGCGATCTTTACCAGCTCATCGGGCGCTCTCACGGCTTTTTTGTTTATAGTGGCAAGTCGGGCAAATTTTTTCATGTTCTCACCGGTCTTTCTTAATGTTTTTGAGATAATGCGCTTTTTCGTGCGGCGCAATGGGGGATTGTTTTTGTCGGTTAATTGTCGGTTCTTTGCCATAGGCGGGGAAATCGCTGCCTATAGCCTTTTTGAGTTGATTTTTGAAAGCGGTTAGTTTCATATGCAGGGAAAATTTTACAAACTCTAGTCTCCAGCCCTCTAACTTCTAGCTCTATTAGTGACTTCGCCCTTACGGGCGGCAGCATGACGTAGGTCTGTTTGTATTTGTGACCATTGCTTGTATAACGTTAGTTTGCTTGACCCCTTTGCCTGTCGTCGGGCGGCGGTTTTCGGGGGTGCTCTTGAAGTGCTTTGGTTTGAAATGTGCTGTTAGTGCCAGGGGGGTTCCACCCCCCGACCCCCGCCAGGGGAC
>CAMWIR010000018.1 GCA_947174365.1 uncultured Ruminococcus sp.
TATATGTACAACTATGTGATGTTGACTTTTGAAGATTTATATTTTTGTTAAAATTTACAAAATCTTGGAAAGATGGGTCTTGTATATGGATTATAACAAACAAAGAAAAATCGTAAAGGCTCTGGAGGCAAAGGGTAAGAATCCTCTGCTGTTCCTGCCCTGTCTTATAGCCAAAATGCTGGTGATAGGCTTTATGTCGGCGTGCAGATGGGTCGACATGGCGCTGTCGGACAGCGATGGCAATTTCCTCGGGCTTAAAAAGCGCGAGGGGAAGAAAAGGTCTGCTTATGAGCGCTACGGCGAGCGGGAGGCAAGGCGTGACGAGCGCAGACGTGCCCGTGACGAGGCCTTTGCTAAGGCAAAGGCTGCAAAAAGAAATGCGGACACGGCTGCCGAAAAGGCGTTTTCCGTATTGCCTGCGGAGGATGAGTTCTCAGAGAGAGAGCTTAAAAGGCTGCGGGGGAAACTGCCTTACCGTTCGTTCGGGGCAAGGTGTGCAAGCTTCGGTCTGGCGGCGGCGTTTGCGCAGACTGTTTTTACCGAGATAAATTCGGGGGCGGATGTTAACGGGGGGGAAAGAAGAGTAGTATTTTATGCGGACGGGTCTGGCGGCGGCGTTGTGAACAAGACAATGCTGGATGATTTCTATTCGCTGAATTTCAATGCCGGTGAATTTCCCTACATAACCGAAGCCGATCTGTATTCGAGGCTTGGCGATAATGTGCTTGATGTACAGTCGGGGGTATTTAACGATATTCCGAGTCTTACCATGATAACCCTGGGGTATTCCAATAATCTTGAAACAAAAAAGAAAACAACGATCAACAGGGATAACTTCCGCAATGTGGGCGGCGGCGACGCTATAATATTCCTCAGAGGCGTTAGCAGTGAGGAACAGGATATTCTGGCGGATATAACCAATCAGGTCAGAGGTACGGATATAATAAGAGTTGTTCCCGAGGGAGGAAATATTGAAAGCAGAGTCAGAAACTTAGGGCAGGTAACCAATGTTACCGCCAAAGGCGCTGTAGGCTCGGTGGTCGTTGAGTGGGATTACATTTCCAATGTCAATATTGCGGGATATGCCATATATTCTGCGGAGATCCAGAGAAACGGTTCGGCACAGGGCGTGCAGGAAACTGTAAAAAGCTACTCCCGTATCGGATATTTCACTCCCGGCAACGGTGAGACAGGATTTACATATACAACCAAGGACGGCAGGTGCAAGGCTGTTCTGGATATTACAAGCAGCCGTGAAATGTATTATGCGGTTCGTCCTTTCCTTATTCAAAGCTCGGGCGATACAGTAACGGCAAGCGATTACAGGCTTTGCGGGCCGCTGTTCGGCATTTCGTCAAGCGCTGCCGTACCTGTTACAGTCAGCAGCACTCCTCCGAAAATCTCGGCGGAGGTAAGCGGATTTAATGTTACTCTTAATATTACAAATGTAGACCCGAATGCCAGCTATCTCAAAATATACTGTGCAGACAGCAAGCGGCTTGACGGCGTAGTTCAGGAGGATTACGGCGATTACGATTACCTGGGTACTATAGATATTCCCTCTTCAAACGGCAGATATGTTATTCCGGATCCTGTCGCTTTGGGAGCCAATGCCCGCAAATATGTAGCGGTAATGGTCTATGAGCCCGATTTGCAGAACAGACCCAATACATGGAGCAACTGCAAGGATTTTGTTGATCTTATTAACAATAAAAAAGGCGCTGCCGCTGTTCAGAGCAGGGAGCAGTGCATTGTGAACGGGCCGCAGCTCTCGCCTCCGGAAACCTTTACGGCATGGGTGCATAACGGCAGGCTGTACTTTGACTGGTCCGCTGTTTCGGGGCTGGGAATGAATCAGTCCGAGGGCGTTCTGGCATACCAGATAGAGGTTGACGGCAGAGTTGTTACGGGCGACAGCAGTAACGGCTATATTTCCAATGAGGGCTACATTACAGGGACGACGCTGGTGGATGTGAGCGCTGAGGAATACCTCAGAGGCAAGGAGAAGGCTGTAGCTCAGATCAGGACTTGCTTTGTGCCTTATGACGGTTCGGAAAACGATGTTATAAAGAGCGCTGCAAGAGAATGCGGCATTGATGTAAAATCTCCTGTAATAAAATCGGCAAAGCCCGGCAACAGAAGCTTTACCATAGAGTGGACAGGGCTTAACACCAACAGCTACACCATTTACTGGGAAAGCACGGCAAACGGCATAGACAGCGGCAGAACCGTTGTAAGCGTTGACGACGGTATTGAAACGGCTGTGTCGGGTGTTTACAGATACACGGTGACAGGCGTTTCAAATATACCCTATGAGGTTTGGGTGGAAGCGAACAATGTGAGCGACGCCAATCCCTCCGCTAAGGTAAGAGTCACACCGTCCACGCCTCCTCCCGCACCTACAAATGTAAGGGCTGCTTCGGGGGACAAGTCGGTAACGCTTACATGGGACGGCGAGGCAGAGGAATATGAGGTGGAGGTATTTGCCAACTCCACAGGCGAGGGTTCGCCTATTCATATTTCTCCTATTGTCACCAAGGAGCATAAGATCACAATTGACGATCTGGAGAACAACCACAACTATTATTTCAAGGTCTGGGCACTCAAGAACAGCGACGAAAGCCCTATCAGAAGCGAAAATCCCGGTGTGGCGCTTGCTGTTCCCGCCCCCAATATCGGAGCGGTAAGCACAATAACCGTGAGACCCGACAATGACGCAGCCTGCATTAAAATAAGCTGGAATGCTGTACCCGAGGCAACGGAATACCGTATCAGAAAAACTCCCGAGGGAGGAGAAACGGTTGAATACAGCGTCGGAAACGCAACTGCCATTGATGATTACGAGATCTCAAATAATGTGGTTTACACATATCAGGTAAAGGCGGTCACAGTTTCGGACGGCTTGGAATATCCTCCTGCTGACGAGGGCTATTCCCTTGCCAACAGCGCTAAAATTTCAATCACCGTTCCTGTTGTTCAAGGGCTGAGAACCACCTCCGACGACGGCAAGGTCACTCTTGAATGGGAAAAGGTCGACAAGGCTGACGGTTATATTATCGAAGCCGCTCAGAGTGATAATATGTGGCAGCAGATCGCCGATGTTGACGCTTCAAAAACCAAATTTGAGCACACAGGGCTTATTAACAACAGAGAATACAAATACCGCATAAAGGCATACAGATATGTGAACCTTGACAGGGAAAAAGTGGAGGGCGAATATGCTATATCGGCTGTTTCCGCCACTCCGGGGCTGTATTTCCCCGCTCCCTACGACTTTACAGTGACCGCAGGCGACGGGCAGGTTACCCTTAACTGGACTGCTGTAAAGGACGCTGAGGGGTATGAGATCTATGTTGAGGATATTTACGGAACTCTCCACAGATTTGATGTGGTAACGAAAAATTCCGCAGTGCATATGGGGCTGTCCAACGGCGCTACAATTACCTACTGCGTAAGAGCGTTCAAGACTGTGAGCGGCGAAAAGGTGTACAGTGATTATACGCTGCGCAAAACCGTTGTGGTAGGCACTTACCTTAACGCTCCCACCGACCTTGTAATAAAGACAGGCGACGGGCAGGTTGACATTTCCTGGAAAAAATCGGACGGGGCTGAGGGATATGTGGTTTACAGCTACAACCCCACCACATCCAGCTTTACGCCGGTAGGCATAGTTACAGGAACAAGCTTCACCCACACCGGTCTTGTAAACGGCAGAACATACACCTATATGGTGGCGGGATACAAGACGGTGAACGGCGAGATAAGATATTCTCCTTACTCCCTTGCGGCAACGGCAGTGCCCGATGGTACGGGTACGACGGGCAGCTCCGGTACGACAAATTCCAAGCCGGGTGAGTATCACATTTACATAACGGGTACTACGCCCTACGGTATGTCCAACAGCGATCTTATTTCTGCCTTTGCGGAAAACGGTGCGTTCAATGAGGATATTGACGTGCGCTTCACTTGGAGCGCCGAAACGACTGCGGCTGTGCAGGATGTACTGGATTTCTACGGCGACGGGATTGAGAGCTTTATGATATATCCCATGGATATTGCGCTGTACAAGTCGGGAACAAATCAGAAGATAAACATTAATTCGGGATTCTATCTTACGCTGACGATCCCCGTGCCCGATGAACTTTTGCCTTATTCGGAGGGAATTTCTGTAGTTCACATTTCCGATGATGAGCAGTTGGAGATCCTGCCGTCAACTCATGTAACTGTCAGCGGTGCAGATTGTATGCAGTTCCAGGCGACAAGCTTTTCGCCCTATGCATTTGTGGTATATCTTCCTCAGAACGGTGAAAACCTGGCAGCGGGTTCATTTGCGGTAACGGGCGTTACCATGGAGTATGAGACCGCTTCCGCTCCTGTGCTGATGTGCACGGTTCTGCCCGATATTTACGGCAGGAGAAAGAGAAACAAGGTTTACAGGATCGTGAAGTAAATTTGATGAACGGCTGCCGCAGTTTACACACTGCGGCAGCTTTTTGGACGGAATAAAATAAAGGGGCTGTAAAAAACTCAAAAAATAAATCCCGACAAATCGCATTTCCATGCTGCTTTGTCGGGATATTTTTATTATTTGGGGAGTTTTTTACAGCCCTTTTATGCGATTGTATATTTACTTCCTTGCGCCCGGCTCGGGAATCTCCCTGCCCTCGGCTATGGCTGCTTTGAACCATGCCTCCTTGGCGGCAATGACTTTGGCGATAACGTCCTCAAAGCTGTTGCCCTCGGCGGCACAGCCCCGCAGCTCGGGAAAACAGGCTGCATATCCGCCCTCGCTGTCGTCGGGGATTATCTCCATTTTGTATGGCAATGCCATGTATTCTTCTAAAGTTTTCATGTTGGTTTTCTCCTTTTTTATTATTTTGCCAAACGGCAATTATGTACTCGTTGAAAGTGCACAGAAACCCGGCTGCCGTTTCGTACTATTATTTTTTTAACATATCAACGGTGACTACGGGGGTAGTAATCCCAAAGTTATCCATGCACCATTTTTCAACCATTTTCTTAAAAGTACCTGTTGGTTTTTCATAAGTAAATGATATGTCAAATTTCCCGTCTTGGTCGAGCTTACACGTCATGACATACCACTCTTTATCATACGCAGCTGCATACTCACCCTGTAAATTCATTATATCTCTCGTTAACCGCATAAAACGCCTACGGTATTCGTTTTCGTCAATATCAATATCAAGTTCCTTTCTCCTGGGAAGTAGATCGGAAGGAAACACTTTTCCTGTGGCAGCATCGATAAAGCAGAAATACATTGTAGACGCTACATTAAGCCCGCCTACAAAAAGCAAATGTGCCTCTTTGTATTCAACAGGTATCAATTCATCAAATTTCGTCGCAATTTCTAACTGAAGATTATCAATTTTCTCATTCATTTTATGTGACCTCCGAAAAACTAAATTGAAGCCCGTATAACATTTTGCAGCCTGCGGACAAATTCGGTGCAGCCCGAGTTCGTCTGCTGGATAAAGTAAAGCATATACAGATTATTCACGGGGTCGACGGAGAAATAACAGCCTAGCCAGCCGTCCCAGCCGTATTCCCCGGGACTGCCGCCCATGCCTGCGGCGGCGGGGTCGGTGAGAATGCGCATAAATGCGCCGTAGCCATGGCCTATCATGCTGTCCCAAACGGGAGGGCACTGTTCGGGCGTCAGGAAATTGCGGGTCATAAGCTCCACGGTCTGCCGCCCTAAGATTCGCACGCCCTTATATGCGCCTCTGCCTGCCAGCATTCCTACGAATTTTTCATAGTCCTCCAGTGTGGAAACAAGCCCTGCGCCTCCCGATTCAAAGGCGGGCGGCTCACTGTAGTCGGTAAGACAGAGGGAAAATTCCTTATAGGGCACCATGATTTGCGAATTGCCCTCTTCCTTTCGGTCGTAGGCGGTGACAAGGCGGCTGTATTTTTCGGGGGGTATCCAGAAGCCTGTGTCGTTCATGCCGAGAGGCTCGAAAATTTCCTCACGCATAAATTCCGAAAGCTTTTTCCCCGAGATTATCTCGATAACAGCCCCCAGCACGTCCGCAGATGCGCCGTACATCCACCGCAGTCCGGGAGTGAAGGACAGGGGGCATTTCCCCATTTCACGTACGAAATCGGCGGTATTCAGCAGCTTGCCGCCTTTAAGGTAGCAGTCCGCCTGCCGCCCCCAGACTTCTCCCATTTTGTGACCCGAGGGGGTGTCCTCGGGATAGGGGAGCCCTGAGGTCATGGTCAGAAGATCACGGAGGGTAATGTCACGCTCGGCGGGACGGCTGCCCTTTTCGTCCAGCACTGTGGGATTTTCAAAGGTGGGTATGAACCATTTCAGGGGATAGCGTAGCTCGATCCTGCCCCGCTCCAGCAGTATCATCAGGGCGGCGGCGGTCACGGGCTTTGTGAGGGAAAAGAGGCGGAAGATCGCTCCGTCCCCCATGGGAAGCTGCTTTTCGGCGTCCGCCCACCCGAAGGATTCACGGAAGATGTTTTCCTCCCCCTTGAATACGCTGAGCCGCCCGCCCATGGCAACCTTCTGCTCCACGGCGCTTTGAAGCATCGGTGACAGGTATTTCAGATTTTCGTACATAAAAGATCACGTCCTTTTTAGAAATTAGAGATTAGAGGTAAGAGGATATTGCACTGAGCTATTAACTGCTCTTTGCATTTTCCCACGGTCCATATAAAACACGGTATCTTTCCCAATATTCATTATGCTGCGGGAATGAAAGTATGATTATATCATCGCCGATAGCCATTTCCTTATAAATATTTTTATAATTGGTAATATCGAGATCGGGCAGCACCTCATTTTCCGATACAGCAACTGTCATCATGATTTTTGTGCCGTCATAATGCAGATAGTCCGGTACAACGTGCAATTTCTTAAACCCTATGATAGTTCCCTTGGCTATAAGCAGAGTATCTTTTTAATAATATAATCCGTTCCGCTATTAGAGTAAACGGCACTGTTCCAAATACTTATAATTTCACTGCCCGCATTGTAGCCCAACGCCCAGTTATAAATAGGTTCTTTTCCGGTATTTGTAAGTTTTATTTCAATATTTTGATAACCGTCCCACTCATTAATTACGTTATACTCTACAGCATAGTCACTATAAGTATATACATTACTGCTTGATTCTGCTGCTACAGCAACAGTTGGAAATAATGCTACAATCATCATAATCGAAATTAGAAATGCTATTGAACGATTTGTGTTCTAAATAAAGCTTTTAATATTCATTTGATTTACCTCCATTTTAACATCATGATTATATTTTTTAATAAAATAAATTATATGGAAATTTTTTTTCTGTCCAATTATCAACATCATGGCAATACTGATCACCATTACTATAATAATGATAGTCTGCCCCACTGCCGCCTAAAAGAATAATTTTTTGTTCACCCGACGAGTCATTTATTATACCATAATACCTGTAATGCCCTACCACCATCATGATCTCAGGAAGGGCTTTGTATTCTGGTTCTTTGGTTATTAAAAGAAGCTTTTTATAATATTCAGTCAATTCCTCATTTGAGATATCCACCATATCATTTTCGGTCATATTTTCAGTATGTCCCCACTCACCGCTGAAATCGAGTTCCGAACAGGTTGCTTCTTCGAGTCTGTCATAAACATCGGGAAGATCATAAATTTCATCCGGCGCAATCTTTCTGAAATCATACATTTTCATTTCGCCTGTATTTGTAAAATAAAAGCCAAGAATATTTGTGTCATCATAATGATGAGACATAACAAATACAATTTCAGGCATATTTTCAGTCAAAGCGTCAAGTTCTTCATCGGACAGTGTTTCCACGGTCGTTGTTGATTCAGTAATTTCCTCAGGAATTTTCTCTGCTGTATCGCAGCCTGAAAATATCATTGCAGCACTCAATATCACAATAGAACATGAGATTAGCTGTTTTATCTTTCGGATAAACATAGAATAACCTCCTGTTAAGCTTATTTGTCGTAAGCTGTAAGTTTTT
Organism: uncultured Ruminococcus sp.; assembly: GCA_947174365.1. Lineage (GTDB taxonomy): Bacteria > Bacillota > Clostridia > Oscillospirales > Ruminococcaceae > Huintestinicola. The sequence goes on from CAMWIR010000018.1 coordinate 8,002, forward strand.
GCTCAGGGAAAAGCTGTGCAAAAGCTTATTTGCGGTCAATGCTCGCTTGCTCCCGGAACTTTCACAAGCACCACGTCCCTTTTTGGCTCGGGCGGCGTGGGTATGAGTGCGGGAGATTGCGCAGGGGGATTTTTAGTCCGTGAAGCGAGTCCGAATGCCTTTTTGGTGACGGAATTTCCCGCTGCCTTTCCGAAAGGGGGATTTTTCACGGGGGCTTCTTTTTGCTCGGGCGCAGGCTCGGGGGGCAGGTCACGGACGCAGGCAAGTCCCGTAAAGCGGCTCTTGGAATCAAGAATTCCCATAGCGCAGGTCTTGTCGGGATTTTTTCCGTCCTCGGCAACTGCTACCACTCCTGTACAGAAGCGGTAAATAAGATCCCACTCGGGACAGCTCCAGCCTTTTGGTGCGTGGAGCAGAATCACATCATACTGGGATGAAAGATAGTTCAGCAGTCCCCCGAAACAGGAGGCGGAGAAAACCGCAGGGGGGGCGGGATAGGCTTTTTTGTCGCAGATTATATCCACGCCCTTTCTTGCGTTGGGCACAAGGATATCCCAGACAGTGCAGCTGCCCGCAGCCATATCCACCAGTCCGCCTTTGCCTGTTTTGCGGAAAATCTTGCCTATAACGGGGTTTTTCAGGTCGCACTCGATAAGGGCGGTGCGGCAGCCCTGTTCCGCTAAGGCGCAGGAAAGGTAAGCGGCAAAGGTGCCGTCAATGGGCACCGCTCGGGGAGGCTGCTTTTCTTCGGGCTTGTGGGCGGCGCACACGGCGATAACGGCGCAGGCGCTTGATGTAAGGGCGTGTTCCGAAAGCACCTTTGCGGCGTGGGTGTATCCGCTTTTTTCAAGGCCCTGCGGGGCGGCGCTGTCGGCTGTGCCAAGGCTTTGAGCCTTTATCATGGCTGTTTCTATGTAACGTTTGCCGGGGACTGGCTCGCCTTTTCCTCGGTTTCTTTCGGCGTTTCGTGTTCTGGCGCTTTGTGCCTGCTTTGCCCGGCGCTTTTTGCGATGACGTTTTTCGCGGATAGTATAAGCTGCCTTGAAATAAATGCTCCCCGATATTATCCCGATACAAAGGCAAATAGACGTAAAGGGCAATGTGGGTTCGTTTTCCGGGTCGCAATAGGAGATCACTCTGAACTCCCCGCCTTCAAAATTTTTCTCCAGATAGTTTATAAGTTTGCCCAGAATTATGGGGGCCTCTCCCGGGGAATCAAGTCCCGAAAGGCTTATAACAGCCCCGTCGGAATTCTCCAGACGTTCAACGGTAAGGTAATCGGTCAGCATGGTAACGGAAAGAGAGGTGTCCCGGGCGGCGGTTTCCAGCGCCTCAGCGGAAAAAGACGCCTGCCGCAGCAGGGAGACCTTGCGGGCGGTATAGTCGATGCCGTAATTTCCGGTCATTGCCGTTTCGGCGCTGTCGGTGAAATAGATAAGCGCCGAGGCGGTTTTGGGCGTATGGGAAAATGCGCAGAGCAAGCTCCCGCCCATAAATATCACTGCCGTGAGTATCACCGACTCCATGAGGGTCATCCAGATATATTTAAAGGGAAGCCTTGATTTCGGAGCTTTATCCTTGGACATTTTTTTCACCGCCTTTTTCAGAGGTTAGAGGTAAGAAATCGGAATGTTCTCCGAATTTGCACTATAAAATACAAAAAACCAAATCCTCAAAATTTTCGTTACGGAACGTTTCTCAAATTTGCACTGTTAAAATTTGAAAAAAGCAAATCTCCATAATTCAGAGTTACCGGGCGTTGAATACATAACGCCTCCATATAGCATAGCGCTTAGAGCTTGCGCTTGCGGCGGACGTTTTTCATGCGGCGCTTTTTCTTGGCTTTAATGGAGGCGAATACTACAGTGTAGATAACGATAAGTGCCGCCGCTGCTGCTGCTGCCGCTACGAACCATTTGGAGGAAACGAACTGCTTTGCCTTGTCAATGCTGTAGGACAGCTGGGACATAGAAACATCCGTCTGGGCGGCAAGGTCTACGGTGCATATTTCCTCGCCCGCAAGGGTCAATGTATATTTGCCCAGTATCTGACCTTTGGTCACAGGGGCGGTTATTGTGCCGTCCTCGTTTAAGAGGGATTCGTCAACGGTGATCTTTTCCTTGAGGCGGGAGGTGTCAATGGTGGAGAGCCACATACAGCTGTAGCTTTCCGCTGTTACTAATCTCACAAAATCGCTGTTTTCACCGAAACGCACCTGCAATTCGCTTGCTTCCTTGCCTGCCTGCACCAGCTGGGTGAACTCGAAATTCTCAAAAGCCCATTCGTAGAGCTGCTTGTGATCCTCATACTGGAGATATATGGCGTTGCCCTCTTCGTCGTATTGAGGAGAACCTAAGGTAACGAGCATATAGTTGTTGCCGTCCCGCGAGCCGAGGGTGGCAAGGTTTCTGCCCGATTCGTCGAGAGTGCCTGTTTTATAGCCCTTGACATACTGGTAATAATATGATGAGGAGCGGTTGAGCATACTGTTTGTATGGTAGATATGCGCCCAGCCCTCGCCGCTGTAGTTGGTGGGCTTCATTTCATAATCGGGGGTGGTGGCTATTTCCGTAAGCTTGGGGTAGTTTTCTACGGCGTATTTCAGGATCTTCGCCATGTCACGGGCGTTGGTGTACTGGTTGTCGTCGTAAAGCCCGTGAGGATTTACAAAATGAGTGCCTGTGCAGCCGATGACCTTTATTTTCTCGTTCATCATATCCACGAAATTGGATATACTCTGACCGCCCACGTGGTAGGCGAGTATACCCGCAGATTCGCAGGCGGATTTTAGCATAAGGGAATAAAGCAGGTCGGTAACAGTGGTGATCTCGCCTCTTGAAAGACCTACCGTAGAGGGGTTCTGGCCGTAAAGCTCGTCAAAGACCACCAGGGGAGCTTCAAAGGAGGTGTTGTCGATATCCTCGATATTGTCCAGTACCACCATGGCGGTGACTATTTTTGTAAGGGAGGCGGGGTACATTTTTTTATCGGCGTTTTTCTCGTAGATGACCACGTCTTTATCCAAATTTATCATCACTGCGGCTTCGCTGGATATGGTAAAGTTGGGGCTGAATGTTACCGAAGACGCCTGCGCTCCCGTAAACGGTGAAACTGCCCACACAAATGTAACTGCCAGACAGACAAATATTGCTGAGATTTTTGCTGAGATTTTTTTCAGAGCTGTCATTTTTGTTAATTCCTTTCCTGCTTTTTTATGGGAAATGCCGAGTTTTATGTTTTAACGGAATTTCCGCAATAATTTAATAAGTATTTAATATATGCTCCGAGGCGGGATGAAATGTTTGTATACTTCTATTATAACAAATTCAATGGGGGTCTGTAAAGGGGTTTTATGAGGTTTTTACTATTTTGTAATCTTTGACGTGTTTTTTAACCATTTTTTTGAATGTGACAAATATTTATAAACAAAAGGTTAATGGTAAGGACATAATTGTATGATATAATATAGGAAGCAGTGACTTGATCGCTTTTTTAAGGAATTGCTGATTAAAGGTATTTCCCCCGCCGCAGGCGGGGGAAATACCGCCACCCATAGCCGCTTTTAAATTCAAGAAAATCTTAAAAGCGATTTAATCAGCGTTTCCTTAATTATTTTGATTTTACAAACGGTTATGGGCGGCGGGGGAAGAACCTTTAATCGACAATTCCTTAATATTGCTCTGAAAAGCGGCGCTCAAACGCTGGGGGGTTATTTTCCCGGGCGTGTGAGGGAAAAATAGCAGATATATGTTGATATTTTAAATCGGAATAAAGGAGGCGCAGCTCAAATGCCGGTGAAAAAAAAGAAAAGCAGCGACAGCCGTATCGCTTCGCTGAAGATACAGAATGCCGAATATAACGAGCTTTACCGCAGCTGGCGTATCGAACACAGGTCCGATGTGGGCTTCTATTTTGCGGAAAATCCCGATGAGATAACCTGGCGGGACGGCGAGGGCTTTATCGGCAATTTCCCTTTGGCGGAGGAGCGCAGCGCTATGGGGCGGACTGCCTCGGTCATGGGCAAGACTCTTACCTTGTTCGCTCTTCTTGAGCTGGTGTCTCTCTGGCTGTTTTCCGATGTGCGGGTGGGCGGCGCTTTCATAGGGCTGGCTAAGGGGGGCTTCTTTATGGGCAGCGAGACCCCTGCGCTGATAATGTCATATATTGTAAATATTGCAAAGCGCATTCTGCCTTTGTTTTACCTTGTTCATAAGGTAGGAATGCCTGTGAAGGTAATGCTGCCGTTAAAGGTGGCGAACAAGCCTATGTTCCGGGCGGCTGTGCCTGCGGCCAGCTTAGTGTTCGGGGTGACGACCCTTCTGTCGGGGATAGAGAGCTTTGCGCTGGGCTTTTTGAGCATTGACACGGGAAACACTATATGGATTCCCGAAGGAAAGGTTCATCTGGTGCTGTCGGCTTTGCTTTACATTGTGATAATACCGGTAATAAGCGAGGTGATCCACAGGGGGCTGTTTATGCAGACCCTGCGGCAGTTTGGGGACGGCTGTGCGCTGATATTTACAAGCGTTATTGCTGCTCTTTCCTCCCCCGGGACGCATTCGTGGATATTCACGCTGACTTATTCGTTTATTGTGGGGTTTTTCGTTATCCGTTCGGGGTCGATACTTACGGGGATTTGTATGCGGATAGTAATTTCGGCGTGCACTTATATTATGACCTTTCTGCGGCTGGGGGGCACTGATCCTGCCATGTACCTTAATATTTCCATGCTGATAGTGCTTTTCTGTCTGCTTTTCGGAGGAGCGGGGATGATCGTGTTTATGTATAAGCACAGCAACAAGATAAATTTGCCCTTTTACGGAATGTACATTTCCAACAAGGAAAAGGTTATGTGCATGGTGACATGCCCGTGGATAATCAGCTGGCTGACTCTTACCGTTATTACTGCCATGATGAATTCGGTGCTGTGAATATGGGTATAGATACACGTTACATGGAGCGGGCGTTGCAGCTTGCGGAAGAGGCGGCAGAGGAGGGGGAGACCCCTGTGGGGGCGGTAATTGTCAGAAGAGCTGACGGGCTTATTGCGGGGGAGGGGCGCAACCGCCGTGAGCTGCTGCGAAATGCTCTTGCTCATGCGGAGATCGAGGCTGTTGACAAGGCTTGCAGGACTCTTGGGGGGTGGCGGCTCCCGGGCTGCGATATGTATGTCAGCTTAGAGCCGTGTCCTATGTGTGCGGGGGCGGCGGTGAATGCGAGGATAGACAGGATAATTTTCGGGGCATATGACAGCAAAAGCGGCTTTTGCGGGTCGGCTGCGGATATTTCAAAAATCGGGGGGATATACCGTCCCGGGATCATAGGCGGTGTAATGGAAAGGGAAAGCGGAATTATAATAAAAGAGTTTTTCGGAAATTTACGGAGAAAGAGGTTGGAGAATAATATGGGCGAATCGGGAAATATAAAACTGGTGGAGGCTGTGAGCGACGATCAGCTGAGGCGGGTGGCTGCCATTGCAGTGGATATATGGACAGAATACTGGACAGAGCGTTTGCCCTGCGGGCAGGCGGAATATATGATAGAAAAATTCTGCACCTATGAGGCGCAGAAGGAATACATCAAAAATGAGGGGTACAGCTATTATTTTATCAAGCGCGACGGAGACGACGTGGGATACACGGCGGTAAAGCCTGACGGGGAGAGGCTGTTTTTATCGAAGCTGTATTTATACAAGGATGAACGGGGGAAAAAATATGCAAGTGCGGCAATGGCGCAGATAAAGGAAATTGCCCGCAGCAAGGGGCTTACCGCTGTATGGCTGACGGTAAACAAGCACAATGACAACACCATTGCGGCTTACAAGGCTATGGGGTTTGAAATTATCGACGAGGGTGTTGCAGACATAGGAAACGGCTATGTGATGGACGATTTTTACATGGAGATCAAGGTATAAGAACCTGTCTTCACAAGCGTATGCGCACGTCTTTCCGGCAAATTTTGCCGAATACTGCGTCAAAATTATGCTCGGAAATCAGCACACATATCTTGTGAAGACAGGTTCTAAGCCCCGTTTCCTGCGGCATTGGTCATTGGCCGGATAAAAAACGGCATATCATATATATTATAAAGAAAGGACAGTAGAACATATGAGCAGTTATTATATTGATGAGCAGACTTTGAGAGAAGTTATTGAGGCGGTGGGTAAAACTGCGGCGGCGGCTTGCATTTCCTCTTTTCTGGGGGGCGTGGTGCTGAACACGCTGGTGAGCGTTAAGCCTACAAAGGTACTGGTGGAAAACGGCATTCCCGCCTGCATTTACACCATTGGTGAAAAGGACGCTCCGAGGGCGGTTTATGTTTCCTCTCACCGCAGCCGTGCTGACTGGAGACCTGTTATTTTCTTCGGGGCGGTGTTTGCGGCGTGCAAGTACATTCTCGATTACAGGGACAAGAATGTTCCGAATGTGAGTTACAAGAATAAAAGCTGACGAAGGCAGGATTTCGGACTGTCTGATAATATGCATTTTTCAAAGCAAGCTGTGGGTCAAAGGTAAGCTCTAACATCTTACCTCTAACCTCTAACATCTAAAAGGAGTAGTTTAAATTGGCTAAAAAGAAAGAGTATGACAACGAAAGTATAGTGGTTTTAAAAGGCCCGGACAAGGTGAGAAAGCGCCCTGCGGTCATTTTCGGCTCGAACGATCTGGAGGGCTGCAAGCACTCGGTGTTTGAGATAATTTCCAACTCCATTGACGAGGCAAGGGACGGCTACGGTGATAAGATCATTGTTACAAGGTACAGCGACAAGTCGATAGAAGTTCAGGACTTCGGGCGGGGCTGTCCTGTGGACTTTAACCAGGCGGAGCAGCGGTTCAACTGGGAGCTTGTTTACTGCGAGATGTATGCGGGGGGAAAATACAGCGACAATGAATATGAATTTTCCCTGGGTCTTAACGGTCTGGGCGCTTGCGCTACCCAGTTTGCTTCGGAATATATGGATGTGGAGATATTCCGTGACGGGTTCAAGTACAATCTTCATTTTGAAAAGGGCGAAAATATAGGGGGGCTTCAGAAAGAACCTACAAAATCACGCAAAACGGGAACTCGCCAGCGCTGGAAGCCCGACAGAGAGGTATTTACGGACATTAAGATCCCCAAGGAATATTTCAGGGAAATGATGAAGAAGCAGGCGGTGGTAAACCCCAAGGTCACCTTTGTTTTCCGCTGGGAGATAACGGAGGGGGAATTCGAGGAGGAGACCTTTTACTATGAAAACGGTATTACCGACTATCTTTCGGAGATAGTGGGGGATGACGCGCTGACGGCGGTACAGTTCTGTTCCTGCGAGCGAAAGGGCAGGGACGCCGAGGACAGGCCAGAATACAAGATGAAGCTTTCCTGTGCGTTTACCTTTTCAAAGACGGTAAGCTTTCAGGAATATTATCATAATTCCAGTCTGCTGGAATATGACGGTGCGCCCCAAAAGGCAGTGCGGCAGGCGTTCCGTTCGTCTATCGACAATTATATGAAGTCAAACGGGAAATATTTGAAAAATGAAAAGTCTATCAAGGACGACGATATTGCCGACAGTCTGGTGCTTATTTATTCGGGCTTTTCTACGGCGAATTTTACGTCCTATGAAAATCAGACGAAAAAGGCTATTACCAACAAGGCTATTTACGACAATATGGTGGACTTTTTAAAAAGCCAGCTGGAGGTTTATTTTATAGAGAATCCCGACGACGCGGGGAAAATTTGCGAGCAGTTGCTGATAAACAAGCGCAGCCGCGAATCCGCCGACAGGATAAGGGCGGGGACGAAAAACAACCTTACAAAGCAGATAGACCTTGCCAACATGGTGGAAAAATTCGTGGACTGCCGCACCCGTGACAAAAGCCGCAGAGAGGTATATATTGTGGAGGGAGATTCGGCGCTCGGTTCATGCAAGATCGCGCGGAACTCCGAATTTCAGGCGATCTTCCCCATAAGGGGAAAGATACTCAACTGCCTTAAAGTGGATTACGACAGGATATTCAAGAGCGAGGTCATTACCAACATGATAAAAGTTCTTGGCTGCGGAGTAGAGGTCAAGACAAAGGCGAACAAGGACTTATCGCTGTTTTCTCTGGAAAATTTCCGCTGGAACAAGGTAATTATCTGCACGGATGCGGATTATGACGGCTTTCAGATACGAACGCTGGTGCTGACTATGATCTACAGGCTGACCCCTACTTTGATAGAGAAAGGGTATGTTTACATTGCGGAGTCACCCTTGTATGAAATTACCACTAAAAATATGACCTATTTTGCTTATGACGAGAGAGAAAAGACGGCTATCCTTGAAAAGATAGGGGACGAAAAATACAAGCTGGAGCGAAGCAAGGGACTGGGCGAAAACGACCCCGACATGATGAGCCTTACCACAATGAATCCCGATACGAGGCGGCTTATCAAGGTGAATCCCACGGACGCGGAGGCAACGGCGGAGATGTTTGAGCTGCTTCTCGGCAACAACCTTGAGGGGCGCAAGACCTATATTGCGGAAAACGGCAGCGCATATCTGGAAATGGCGGATATAAGTTGATTTATGTGTTTGCATATTTTCTCCGCCGCAGGCGGAGAAAATATGCTTCCGATAATTCGATAATTAAAGATTCAGACTGTTGAAAAAGTCCTGTTTCGGGCATTTTGGCATTTTAGAGTTACCGTGCCATCAGGCACATATTGCCACAGGGCTTTATGACCCACTCAATGTTACCGGCGAGTGGGCTGAAGCGGCACGCTGAAAGATTTTTAGAGGTGAAGTATGGATTTACAGGATATACGCAAGGAAATAAACACCATTGACAGCGATCTGCAAAAGCTTTTTCTGCGGAGAATGGAGCTTTGCAGGGACGTTGCGGCATACAAAAAAGCTCACGGTCTGCCTATTATTCAGGCGGACAGGGAGCAGGAGGTAATTGACCGTATCAGGGCAAATGCACCGGAGGATATGGCGGAGGCTTCGGCGGTTTTGTTTACGGAAATAATGGACATCAGCAAATGCCTCCAGTCGGAGGAGCTGACAAGGGAAAAGGACTACCCTGCCCCTGCGGTCTTTGACCCCGACAAGGCGGTTGTCATTGCCTGCCAGGGTACGAGCGGGGCGTATGCGGAGAGCGCCTGCATAAAGCTTTTCGGGGAAAACAAGCCTATCAGATTTATGAATTACTTTAAGGACGTTGTGGGCTTGGTGGAAAGCGGCAGGGCGGATTTTGGGATACTTCCCCTGGAAAACTCCACTGTCGGCTCGGTGGAGGAGACCTACAATCTTATGAGCAGTCATGATTTTTACATAACGAGCATAGTTCGTGTGGAGATCACTCACTGCTTTGCGGTAAGACAGGGCGTTGACCCTGAGGGGGTAACGAGGGTATTTTCCAAAAAAGAGGCTCTTGCCCAGTGCTCGTCATTTCTGAAAGCGAAAAATTTAAGCGGTGTTGAGTACGCCAACACGGCTTTGGCTGCGGAAATGGTGCGGGACAGCACAGACCCTGCCATTGGCTGCATTTGCTCAAAGCGGTGCGCCGAAATGAACGGTCTGAAAATCGTTGAAGAGCACGCTGCGGACGTTTATCCGAATTTTACACGGTTTATATGTTTTTCCAAAAATTTCTGCGCTCCCGAGGACGCAGACACGGTTTCCGTGGCTTTCCGTGTTCCTCACACCCCTGCGGGGCTGTACCGCACTCTGACTAAGTTTGCAGTGAACGGGCTCAACCTTAAAAAGATCGCCAACAGGACTCTTGCAGGAAAGGATTTTGAGGCGCTTTTGTTCCTGGATTTTGAGGGATCGTGCAATAACCGAAAAGTGGCGGCTTTTATTGACGATCTGCAAAGCAGTATGAGCTATTTTAAGTTTCTGGGGAACTTTAAGGAAATTTACTGACCGGAGGCAGGAAGCAAGAGGCAAGATGATTTTGTTCATCTTGCCTCTAAAATTATTCTTCAATGCTTTTCCTTATTCCCGCCATTAAATCGGGATTGCGCCAAAGGAAGCTTTCACGGTTGATTATTCCGCCGTCGTCCCACAAAAAGCAGGGAATGCCCATTTCATGGCAGGTCTTTGTCACTGCTGCCGAAAATTTTATCTGGCTCTGGGGAGATGTTGTTCCCGCAAAGCCGTATTCGCCGATAAGCACGGGAATGCCTTTGTCAATGAAATTCCTTTTCAGCAGCGCCATTTTATTTTCAAGCTCCGCTATATCGCCCTCGCTCCCCCAGGTTTTTATATCGCCCGTAATGCAGAACTGCCATGGCGTATAATAATGGACGGAGACGATAAGCCGCCCTGCGGGATCATCGGGCAGTACAAAGCGGCTGTCGCAGGTTTCGGCTATGTCTGTCCAGTAGCCTGCTATAAGTAAGTGCCTGCGGTCGTTGTTGCCGCCGCTGTCGCGCACTATTTCCACAAAACGGCTGTTTATTTTATTCAGCAGCGCGTATGCCTCATTCTTCGATAAATTGTCAAAGCCTATTTCGTTGGCGCTTTCAAAAATAAGCTTGTCGGGATAGTCCTTGAACCGCTCGCAGATCTGCTCCCAGAGGGCGGTGTATTTTTCGTTGAACCCGTCATAATCCTTGGCGGCGTTTCTTACCCATGCGCCGAATTTTGCGTCGTCGCCGCCGTCGTGGTGGATATTGATAATGGCGTACATATCCCGGGAAATAGCGTAGTCCACCACTTCATTGACGCGGTCAAGCCATTCCTCGTCTATTTTGTAGTCGGGGGCTTCTCCCAAGTGATCGCGCCAGGTAACGGGTATCCGCACGGCGTTTACTCCCTCGCTTTTCATAATGTCAAAAAGCTCTGGGGTAGCTTTGGCATTGCCCCACAGGGTTTCGTCTACCGCGCCGTTTTCGGGGGTTTCGTTTACCGTGCCGTCCCCGTCACGGTCGGCAATGCAAACGTCAAGGCAGTTGCCGAGATTCCAGCCTATAGTCATTTCGCTTGTCAGCTCCATGGACGTAATGTCACGCATTTCTCCCGGCAGCTTTACTGTAGGCGAAAGGGTTTCGGTGCCGTTTTCGGCAATGTTTTCCGTAATATTATCCGCTGAATTTTCCGTCGCCGCAGGAAGATTACAGGCGGTAAGGGCTGCGGTGACGGATAGTAAAAAGGCAAGTATCTTTGAAATATTCATGTTTTTCATTCCTTTATGCTCCTCAAGGTTTTGGGATATTTCATCAAAAATCCAGCCACAGGTTCGCAGAAGCGTCCGAGGGCATACGCCAGTCCCCACGGGGAGAAAGGGTCACGCTACCCACTTTAGGCCCGTCGGGCAGACAGGAGCGCTTGAACTGCTGGGTGAAAAACCGCTTGATGAATACTCTCAGCCACTTTTCAATCGTCTCGTCGGAGTAGTCGTTTTTAAAGGCGAGCTTTGCAATGCGCAGTATCTTTTTCGGCGTAAAGCCAAAGCGGACGGTGTAATAAAGGAAAAAGTCATGCAGCTCATAGGGACCTACAAGATCTTCGGTTTTCTGCGCTATTTCGCCGTTTTTGTCGGGGGGAAGCAGCTCGGGGGATACGGGGGTATCAAGAATGTCACGAAGTACAGCGGACAGCCGTTCTTCGCTTTGTCTTGCCTCATAGTCCACCAGATGCCGCACAAGGGTTTTCGGCACGGAGGCGTTCACGCCGTACATGGACATATGGTCGCCGTTGTAGGTAGCCCACCCGAGGGCAAGCTCGGATAAGTCGCCTGTGCCTATGACGATACCGCCTGTCTGATTGGCAATGTCCATAATGACCTGTGTGCGCTCCCTTGCCTGGGCGTTTTCATAGGTAACATCGTGAACGTCCTCGCTTTGCCCTATATCCGCAAAATGGCTGCGGACGGTCTCGCTGATGTTTATTTCACGAATTTGTGCGCCGTAGCTTTCCGCCAGTATCAGGGCATTGGATTTGGTACGGCTTGTAGTGCCGAAGCAGGGCATTGTAACGGCGATTATCCCGCTGCGGTTTAAATCCAGCATATCAAAGGCACGGACGGTGACGATAAGGGCAAGAGTTGAATCCAGTCCGCCCGAAAGTCCGATAACGCTTTTTTTGCAGCCGATAGCCCGAAGCCTTGTGGCAAGCCCTGCCGCCTGCATGGTGAGTATCTCACGGCAGCGGTCGTCACGCTCGTTTTTATTTGCGGGCACAAAGGGCATTTTGGGAAAATATCTGTTCGGTTCAATGCTCCGTATGTTCATTTCAAAAAATTGCAGATTAAGTTTGTTTTCGGGAGTGCCTGTGGGGAATGTGTTCATTTTAAGCCGCTCGCTCGACAGCTTTTCCAGATCAATATCGGCATATATTATGGTAGGTTTATCGAAGCTGCCCGAAAAGGGAGCGGCTTCACTGAGCAGTGCGCCGTTTTCATATATCATGCTGTGCCCCGAAAAGACCATATCCTGTGTGGATTCACCGAGGCCGCAGTCGGCGTAGATATAGCCGCAGACAAGTCTGGCGCTTTGCATATCGCAGAGCTTTTTGCGGTATTCTTTTTTGCCGATGACCTCATCGGAGGCGGAGGGGTTGCAGATTATGAGTGCGCCGCCCTCGGCATAGTTCACCGACGGGGGAGAGGTTACCCACAGATCCTCGCATATCTCCATCGCAAAACGGAACAGAGGCTGTTCCTCACAGACATAAATTACCCTGCCGAACTGCACCTCGGTTTCATTTTCACCGTCCGAAAGCAGCAGGTAAACCGAGTCCCTATCGGTATAGGATGCAAAGTACCTTGCTTCATAAAATTCCGAGTAATTCGGTATATTGCTTTTGGGGACTATGCCCAAAAGCTTCCCCGAAAGGCACACTGCGGCACAGTTGTACAACTTCCCGCGGCAGACAACGGGCAGCCCCGCAACAAATACGGTCTCTGTATCGGCAGTCTCCTTCAATATGCGGAAAAGGGCATTCACAGCCCCCTCCTGCAATCTTCTTGACAAAAACAAGTCGCCGCAGGTGTAGCCCGTAATGCAAAGCTCGGGAAACACCAACAGCGAACAGCCTTTGCCGTTCGCTTCCTTTACCGCTTCGATTATCCTGTCGGCGTTGTACTTGCAGTCGGCGACCCTTACGGGAATTGTCGCTGCTGCTGTTCTTATAAATCCATCATTCACTTATTATCACATCCAAAAGTATAATAATGTAAAGCCGCCCGGCATAAAGGGCTTAAACATTATGCCGGGCGGCAGTGGTTGGTGCTTAGTTCTTTTTATCTTCAATTGCGATCTCTTTAAGGGACGCTGCAAGCCCTGCCAGTCCCTGTATCTCCGAGGGAATGATTATCTTTGTTGCCTTGCCGTCGGCGGCTTTACCGAATGCTTCAAGGCTCTTTATGGCGATAACGCTCTGGGAGGGATTGGCTTCATTGAGCTGCTTGATAGTGTCCGCAAGGGCTTGCTGCACGTTTCTGATAGACTCGGCTTCACCCTCTGCCTCCAGTATCTTCTGCTGCCTTACAGCGTCCGCACGGAGTATCATAGCCTGCTTCTCAGCCTCAGCCTGTAAAATAGCCGCTTGCTTTTCAGCCTCGGCACGGAGTATCTTCGATTCCTTTTCACCCTCTGCCACAAGTATCTGGGACTTCTTTTCACCCTCCGCCTGGAGTATCTTTTCACGGCGCTCACGCTCTGCCTTCATCTGCTTTTCCATGGCGTCCTGAATCTCTCTGGGAGGCAGGATATTTTTAAGCTCCACACGGTTTACCTTGATACCCCAGCGGTCGGTCGCCTGGTCGAGAATGGCGGTTATCTTGGTGTTGATAATGTCACGGGAGGTAAGGGTAGCGTCCAGCTCCATTTCACCGATAATGTTACGCAGGGTGGTTGCGGAAAGGTTCTCTATAGCCGACAAGGGGCGCTCCACGCCGTAGGTGTAAAGCTTTGCGTCGGTAACGGTAAAGAACACTACCGTGTCTATCTGCATGGTAACGTTATCCTTTGTGATAACGGGCTGGGGCTTGAAGTCCACCACCTGTTCCTTAATGGAAACTCTCTTTACCACCTTGTCGAAAATGGGGATAACATAGTGAGGTCCCGTATACAGCGCCCCTCTGAATGCGCCCAATCGCTCCACTACATAGACCTGCGCCTGGGGGACGATCTTTATCCCCGAAATGAAAATGACCGCTAAAATGATAATGATTATTGCTACTCCTGCTCCCATGGTAAATTTCTCCTTTGTAAAAAATGTAGATTGATCTGCGTTTCTTTGCAGATTATTGCTGTAGTTCCTCCACGATCACATACGCTGCGCCTTTGGCTTTGATAATGACTGTTTTTCCCTCGTCTATTACTGCGCCGTTCTCTGTACGTGCGCCCCAGTCCACGCCGTCAAAGCGGACTCTGCCTGTGCCTGCGGCGGCGTTGACCGCTTCTATCACCACTGCCGCCTTGCCTATGTCCAGCTCGCCGTTGGTGGGTATGTAGCCCTGGGGCATAAGCTTTTTAAGCAGGGGACGGGTAATGATAAGCATTGTCACAGATACCACTAAGAATATAAGGGTCTGCACGCCTACGGGTGCGCCCAACAGCGCCGCTATCCCTGCCGCCAGCGCTCCCACTGCGAACCAAATGGATACCAGCGCAAAGGTGGAGGCTTCTATAAGCACTCCCGCCACAAGAATGACCAGCCAGAAAATGAATGTCATCATATATTTTAACACGCTCCTTTTCAGAGGCAGATTTTGCTTTTGCTATATAATTTATTGTCTGTATTTTTATTGTATCACATTTCCGTGCAAAAATCAATAGCGGAATAATTAAAATTACATAAGATTTTTTTAATGTTTGCCAAGGATATGGATATTGTTAATAATATCTTATGAAACCTGATGCTGAAAATTGTGTAAAACGCTAAAAATAAAATAATTTTCCAAATCCTATTGACAAATCGTATAATGTGGATTATAATAGAAACATAAAGTTAATAACTAATAGTTACTAACTAAAAGCTATCAACAAATAGACACGATCGGAGGGGATTCCAATGGATTCGGAAAGCGGTTCATCAAATTATGCGGGATATGAAAATTACGACCGTCCGTCGGTGGCGGTGGACGCTGTGGTGTTCGGGGTGGAAAGCTATGAGACCTCCACTATGGAGGGTAAACGGCTGAAAATTCTGCTGGTAAAGCGCGGGGAAGAGCCTTTCAAGGGCTGCTACAGTCTGCCGGGGGGATTTTTAAGGCAGGGAGAGACAGCCGAGGAGGCTGTGGAGAGAGAGCTTCTGGAGGAAACGGGCACAAGGTGCAGCAGGCTTATTCCGTTGAAGGTCTACAGCGGCAGGGGGCGTGACCCGAGAGGGTGGATAATCTCGACGTCCTATATTTCCCTGATGAACACGGTAGCCTTAAGCACAAGGAGCGATTCGGACGCTGCCTGCGCTGTATGGCTGGATGTGAGGTATGAAAGCGAGGGCGGGGAACGGATCATTATTTCCGACGGCTGCGGATTTGAGGCTGTTCTGACGGAGAACGGCTCCTCGGACGCATTTGCCTTTGACCATTCACAGATCATCTTTGACGGCTTCAGAAAATTGCAGGACGAGACCCGTTACCATGACATTATATTTGACCTTATGCCCGAGACATTCACCGTATCGGGGCTTCATGAGCCGTACAGAATGATACTGGGCAAGAATGAGACTGTTCAGGCGTTCAGAAAAAGAATGTCGGGAAAAATAGTGGAGACGGATATGTTCGATAATACTAAAATGGCGCACAGAAAATCTAAACTGTACCGCCGCAGAAAGGACTAATGATAATATGGAAATTTTGGTTGTTATTGATATGCAGAACGATTTTTTGACGGGCGCTCTGGGCAATGCAGAGACCGCAGGGATTCTTGAAAAGGTTTGCCAAAGGGTGAGGGAGTACAGGCAAAGTCACGATCTGCCTGTGGTATACACCATGGACACTCATGGAGAGAATTACCTTGACACCCGGGAGGGCAGAAAGCTGCCTGTGCCCCACTGCATTGTGGGAACACAAGGGTGGGAATTGCCCGAAAGTCTTAAAGAGGCGATAGGGGACGGCGTGGAAGTCCGCAAGGAAACCTTCGGGGCGAAAACTCTTCCCGATGTTATCACAAAAATTTGCGGCGGGAACGCTCCCGAAAAGATAACCTTTATGGGAGTATGCACGGATATTTGCGTTATCTCCAATGCAATGCTGATAAAGGCGTTTTTCCCCGAGGCGGAAATTGAGGTGGTCGGCGGCTGTTCGGCAGGCGTTACCCCGGAAAGCCACGACAGGGCGCTGGCGGCAATGGGAAGCTGTCAAATAGAGGTGATATAGGAGGAAAGATCGGTCTTTGACAAAAAGGAGTGTGAGGAAAATGGAAATGTTAAACGGACTGGGCGGAATGTTCGGGAGGATTGCCCCGGGAATGTGCAGGCTGGCTATGAACGGGCAGGTGGCGGTGAAAACTTCAAACGGCTACAAAAGCTATGACCCGGCGAAGGGAGTTCTTACAAATTGCAGCAGCTTTGTGCTGGATATGGGAGACGATTTCTTCTTCCTGCTGCCCACGGGCAAGGTGAACAAGGGGGACATCATTCTGGTGGGCGGCAAGCCGAAATGCGTTGTGGAAAAGGGAGAGGACGTAATAACCGCCATAAATTATGAGGATTCAACCGTTGAAAAGATAATCCCCGAACGGCATATGTTTATGGGAAATGCTTATTTTTACGGCAAGATTGTTTCACTGCTCGGAAACGGCAAAAAGGGCACGGGGAAGATCATGAAATATATGATGATCTCGGAAATGATGAAGGGCGGCAAAACTCAGAACGGCATGAATCCCTTGCTGCTTATGGCAATGACGGGGGGAAAAGGCGATCTGTTTGAGGGGCTGTTTGACTTTGAGGACGGGGAGGCGGATATGCTGTGAACTGCAAGGAGCTGAAAAAAAGGTTAGAGGAAAAAAATGTTGACAGGAACAGTTATTCTATATTGAGTGGGATAAGGTATCCTAATGAATGCTATTGCCTGATATTTGAGGACGGGGTATGGAAAGTTTACTACAGTGAGAGAGGGGATATGACGGGTCTGAAAGAATTTACCTCGTAAAGTGAAGCGTGCGAATATTTTTACGGGTGGATTATGAAATAGTTTGATTTTAAAATAACGAAAGGAGAAGATACTTATGGGAAGCGGGATTTGGAGCAGAGATAAATTTGCGGATTATAGCCGCAGTGCGGGACGGAGCGTGAATGCTTCGGGAGTTGTGAGCGGGAATTATTCGGCGCAGGAGATGTTTAAGTCGAGAAGCCTTGACCCTGCACTGAATGTGTACAGGAAAATAAGGGAATGCAGGGACAGTGAAGAGCACCCGGAGACAGTGCCCGTTATACTTGCGCTGGACGTTACGGGAAGCATGGGCGGCGCTGCGGTGGAGGTGGCGAAAAAGCTGAACATTGTTATGACCACTCTTTACGACAGCACAAAGGATGTGGAGTTCCTTATAATGGGCATAGGCGATCTTGCCTATGACCGCGCCCCCATTCAGGCGAGCCAGTTTGAATCGGATATACGCATAGCCGAGCAGTTGGACAAAATTTTCTTTGAAGCGGGCGGCGGCGGAAACGCTTACGAATCCTACACGGCGGCATGGTATTTTGCCCTTAATTACACGTCCCTGGACTGCCACAGCAGGGGAAAAAAGGGGCTTATCATCACCATGGGGGATGAACCCCTTAACCCCTATCTCCCGAAAGACCCTTTGAATAAGGCTTTGGGCGGCGGTGCAGAGGCGGATGTGGAGACAGGTGCGCTTTATAATGAGGTCACGGAAAAATTCGAGGTCTACCACCTGGCGGTCATTGACAGGCTCAGCTGCGGCGGCAGATACAAGGACAGAATTATGGACACCTTCGGGCAATTTCTGGACAAAGAACATCTGCGGCAGGTTGATCTTAACAACATTATAGAAACTATTGTTGATATTGTTACTGCCTTTGCTGCGGGTAGTGCGCAGGCTGCGGCAGCGGAAAACACGGAGAGTATGATCTCATGGTAACGGATATAAAAATTGTTACAGGGGCTTCCTACGGAGACGAGGGCAAGGGAATGATGACGGCGTATTTTTCGGAAGTCTCCCGAAAGGCAGGGAGAAAGTGCCTTAACATTCTCCACAACGGCGGCGGACAGCGGGGACACACGGTTAATATGGGCAAATTGCCCGGTTATATGTCCTATAAGGGCTATGTGTCCCAAAGGCACGTTTTCCACCATTTGGGCTCGGGCAGCTTTTCGGGAGCGGATACATATTTTTCGGAGGATTTTATTCTGAATCCCATTATATTTGCCGAGGAAATGAATGAGCTCGGGAGGTTGCCCTTTAAAATTTACCGAAACAGAAAATGCCGCTGGTCGACCCCCTTTGATATGATGATAAATCAGATCGCGGAGGACTATCGGGGAGATGACCGCCACGGCAGCTGCGGGGCGGGGATATGGGAAACCATTCTGAGATATGACACCCTGCCATGTCCCGAGCTTAGCGAATTTGCGGCGCTGCCCAAAAAGGCACGCATGGATTTTCTGGATGAAGTGCGGGAATATGCAAAAAAACGTTTGCTTGAAATAGGCGTGAAAAGCGTTCCCGAAAAATGGCGGGAAAATATGGAAAGCGAGGGGCTTGCAGAGCATTTTCTTGAAGATGTTATGTTTTTGAGCAGGGCTGCAAAGGCTGCGGACGGTGTGCCCAAGGGTTATAATGACATCGTTTTTGAGGGCGGTCAGGGGCTGCTGCTGAGTGAAAAGCTTATGGAAATTTACGGCAGCGACCGTTATCTTACACCCAGCTTTACGGGGTATGAAAATCCTTTGAAGATAATTCGGGAAATAGGGAAAAAATGTGAGATTGAGGGCATTGAAGTATGCTATGTTACACGCTCCTATCTTACACGCCACGGCGCAGGACCTTTTCCGGGAGAATGTCCGAAAGAGGCGATAAATCCGAATATGGCCGATCTTACAAATATGCCGAATGATTATCAGGGTACTCTGCGTTACGGCAGGCTTGATCTGAGCAGTCTCAACAGGCGGATAGAGGAGGATTTTGCAGGGTACAAAGGGTTGGAAAATGTCCCTCGGATAATAAGATCGGCGGCGGTTACTCACCTTAACGAGACAACGGGAATGCTGGCGGCTGCGGGCGGGACGGCTGCTGTTTCGGAGATTGAGGCGGACATGGTGTACATGGAATGGTCGGAGAATATAGGCGAAATTATAACCTCGGGCAGTGTGCCGCTGCACCCAATGGATATGTGATAAAGCGTTAAACACAAAGCCGCAGATCGGTGAACGGTCTGCGGCTGTTTTTTTATGCGTCACGACGGTTCACAGCTCCCGCAAGCTGCTCTGCCTGCTTGCGAATGCGTTCCTCGTCTGCTTCTTCGATCTGATTCATCACGGCGCTTCTGAATGCGTCGGCGGACTTTATAAAGTTAAAATTATAGCCCCCCGAAGATGTGGATACCACGATCTTTCCGTAGCCGAATATTTTTCCCCCGAGCCCCTGTTCCACCGAAACGCTGTTGACTTTACCGAGGGGCGAGTCCATTACTTTTGTATTGATTATGCCGTATTTGCCCATTATCTTTTTGCTGGTAAGTCCCAGCTCCGTGAGCTTTATCCGCAGCGCTTTAGGAACAATGACCAGCGCTGCAATTATCAGCCCTATCAAAAAGCTGTCAGATGAGGCAAACATTATCAGCAGCAGTACGCCGATAATTGCATTGGGGATAATGGGCAGAAAGCTCGTCTGAGCCTTGGAAATGATTCTCTCGTCCCTGCCGAGATTGCTTTCAAGATATGCCATAAACATGACCTCCAAAATTTTTACTGCCGGATTGCCGATATTACGCTATTCGTGAGCTTTATAACATTTTTCGGCATTTCGGTAATTCCTATTATATCACAATTGCAAACATTTTGCAATACTTTTATATTGCAAAAATAATATTTTTTTATTGTATATTTTTCACAAAAAATATTACATAATTATTATATAGAATATTTTCGGAAATACGGAGGTTCAGAAATGTTTAAGATACAAAAGGGCTATGACACTGTGACCAAATCTTTCCGTCTGCCTGTTGAACTGGTGGAGGCGCTTGACGCACTGGCTTACAAGTATAATCTTTCACTTAATCAGCTTGTGGTGCAGTGCCTTAACTATGCACTGGACAATCTGGAGGAAAATGATACGGAGGGAGAAAAGGCAGTCAAATAAAAAGGCTTTGACTGCGCAAAAATGCGGTCAAAGCCTTGTGCATATTTTCTTTGTTAAATTACGGCTAACAGCAATTACAGCTGTTCGGCAATATCATAGATAAGCCGCTCGGACTTCTCCCAGCCGAGGCAGGGGTCGGTTATGGACTTGCCGTAAACGCCCTCGTCCACCTTCTGGCAGCCGTCCTCAATGTAGCTTTCTATCATAAAGCCCTTGACTATGCTCTTTATGTCGTTGTTGTGGCGGCAGGAGTGGAGAACCTCGTGGCATATGCGTATCTGCTCGTTGTACTGCTTGCCCGAATTTGAGTGGTTTGCGTCAATGATGACTGCCATATTGGCAAGGTTCTTTGCGGAATAATCCTCATAAAGGCGGACTAAGTCCTCATAATGATAATTGGGGTGGGAGTTGCCGTGCTTGTCCACATATCCTCTTAAAATAGCGTGGGAAAGGAGATTGCCGTGGCTGTGAGCCTCCCAGCCTCTGTAAAGGAAGGTATGCTCCGACTGGGCGGCAATAATAGAATTGAGCATTACCGAATAATCGCCGCTTGTGGGGTTCTTCATGCCCACGGGAATATCGAGACCGCTGGCGGTGAGTCTGTGCTGCTGATCCTCCACCGATCTTGCGCCTATTGCCACATAGGAAAGGATATCCGAAAGATACCTGTGATTTTCGGGGTATAGCATTTCGTCGGCGCAGCCGAGACCTGTTTCGGCAACCGCCTTTGTGTGCAGCCGCCTGATCGAAATAATGCCCTCCAGCATATCCTCGCCCTTTGTGGGGTCGGGCTGGTGGATCATGCCCTTATAGCCCTGACCTGTGGTGCGGGGCTTGTTGGTGTATATTCTGGGGATTATGATTATTTTGTCCTTTACCTTTTCCTGAACCTTTGCCAGACGGCAGATGTAGTCCATAACGCTGTCCTCACGGTCGGCGGAGCAGGGGCCTATCACAAGAATGAACTTGTCCGAATCGCCTGTGAAAACGTCTCTGATCTCCTTATCCCGTGCCTCTTTTACCTTAACTATTTCCTCGGGGATAGGGAACTGCTGCTTTATCTCCTGGGGGATTGGCAGCTTTCTTTTAAAATCCATATTCATCATTTTTAAATAACGCTCCTTACATTAACGCAATGTGCAGTGTACAAGTGTACTGCTGCACTTGCTGTAATTTTTTCGGTTTCTCTTAAAATGCCACGGTTTTTGTATACTTTATTATTTTAACGGTTTAAACCAAGGCGCATTCCAAACTATATTATAACACATACGGAAAGATTTGTCAACAGGTGATTTTTGAATTTTTTATGTGCTCGAAAAGGATGAGTTCTGCTGTATTCGGGCTTGGGATTTACGTTTCCTGTGACCCTGTAATGCCTGTAACAATTTCATAAAAGATCTTATTAAGCTGTTCCATGCTGCCCTTTTCACGGGGAGGCATATTTTCCGCAGAGCTTTTCAATTCGCAAAGCTCATTTTTGATATACTCCCCCAGAGCCTCCACACGGGGGATCTCGCCTTTTTCGGGGGCGTTTTCTTTTAAGATCAGCAGACTGTTTACTTTGTCCGTCAGGTCGGCGGGCAGATAGCCCTCTGTCAGCTCTGAAAAAAGTATGGGCGGGGGAGTGCGCCTGTCCTCTATCCAGCGGCAGGCAAGCAGCGGCCGCAGTACATAGAAATATTTTTTCAGCTTGACGGTTTCCACGTTCAAATGCTTGTTGTTATTTTCCGCCAGCTTCAAATAATGGAACATCGCACCCTTGGGGTTAAAATAATCGCAATGACTGCAAAGTATCGGCAGTATTTTTTGCCATTCCTCAGTGTTACGATAGACGATAGGGGACTGCGCCCATTCAAAGGCGGTCTGATTTGATTTGTGCAGCAGATACAGGAATTTTTTCAGATCCCAGCCGTTTATATCATATACCTCGTCAAGCTGCCATTCGATAACATCGGAAATTTCGTCTATCCGCAGATAGTCCCGGGGCTGCCGCACGTAAATGAAACGCACGTCATAGTCGCTGTCTGGGGAGGCAAAGCACCATGCCCTGCTGCCCGACTCGACGGCATAGATTATCCGTACATTTTCTTTTTGCTCGATTTCCGAAAGCTTTTCCTTGATGATTTTCTCCATGCTTTCCATTTTCCGCAGCTCCTTTTAAAAATTTAAAGCAAGATCAAAACAAGAGCAGCCATATGACCGCTCTTGCTGTCCGGTTTACATGCTTGCTTTCTGCCGTGCGTCCGCCGTGCCGTGCTTCAGGACAGGCGAAATATACTTGTAAACCGCAACTGTCACCACCGTGCTGCAGAGCCCTTTAACAAAGGTGAACGGCATATTGAACCAGACGAGAGCGTCAAGCAGCGTTTCCACCTTGGGATTAAGTTTCTGATACGCCTCTATAATGGCTTCCATTGCCATAAGTCTTGCATAGAAAGGATAGCTGATAAAGTAGTTTACGGGAATGCTTATAAGCGCCATGACAACCGCACCCAGCAAAGCTCCGATTATAGCGGTTTTGCGGGTCTTTTTCACTTTGTAGACAAGTCCTGCGGGAATGACCAGTCCGCAGCCGATAAGGAAATTCGCCAGTTCGCCGATACCTGCCGAATAGGTGATTCCAATGTTCACCAAATTTTTTATCAGGCAAACGCACACACCCGACATCGGGCCTACCGCAAAGGCGGCTATAAGTGCAGGCAGATCGGAAAGATCGAACTTAACAAATCCCGGAATGAACATGGGCAGGGACACCTCCGCAAACATAAGCGCCGACGCCATTGCACCAAGAATTGCCGTAACAGTCAACTGTCTTGTTTTGCTGATCTCCCTGTTGGGTTTAAAAATGCTGCTTTTCATAAAAAAGCCCTCCTTAAAAATAAATGATTTTATTAATAAAGAGCAATCTGTTCGCAGAAAAATGCCCGTGAAACATGTGACAACAGTTTCACGGGCAGGGTACACGCAGAAATTGTCATTCCTTTGGAAATGACACCATTTCTTTGAAAATGGTATGCGCCTGTTTCTTCCATCCGGACTGTAACCGTCGGTTTCGGATTTTCACCGAGATCAGCGCCGTTTCACAATGCAAAGCAAATTCGCATTAGCGGAAACAACGGTAGCGGACTTATGTGGTCAATACTTGACTGACGGTCATTTATGACCACAATCACCGCCGGTGGGGACTTTCACCCCGCCCCGAAACAAATTGCAGTTTATTCAAAAATAATCGGAGAAATGCCCATATACAGGCACTTCCTCAAACAGTCAAACATCATCGGAAGAAAATCTTTCTAACCTCTTACCTCTAACATCTAACTTCTTAAAGCTTATTCGCTTTCGTCCTCTCCGCTGTCCGAATCCAAATCGAATTCCAGCAGCTCGCCGCAGCGGGGACAGGTAATAGTGCCCTCGGCGATCATACCTTCGTTAAGGCTGATAGTATCGCCGCAGGTGGGACAGGTCACCTCGTACATTTCCTCTTCGTCAAAAAGCTCCTCGTCCTCGGGCTCTTCAAAGTCGTCGCCGTCATCACTGTCGGTTTCGTAAAAATCGCCCTCTATCTCACCCAGGTCCTTGTCAATATCATCAACAAGCTCTGCCAGCTCCCCCATATCGTCATGGGTCTGCTCGATCTGGTGCGCCATGTCCGACAGTATCTCCGCTATAAGGCAGATAACCTCGTCGTCGGTTTTGAGCCCTTTCATAAGACCGCGCAGATACGCCGTCTTTTCGGATAATGATTTGAAGTCCATAATAAACCTGCCTCCTTAAAAAAGCTGATATGCGGCATATGTTATGCCCTTTCCATATACTCGCCCGTGCGGGTGTCTATCCTTATCATATCGCCCTCATTGATGAACAGGGGAACCTTTATCTCCGCACCTGTTTCAAGAGTTGCGGGCTTTGTGGCGTTGGTAGCTGTGTCGCCCTTGAAGCCGGGGTCGGTCTGGGTAACGGTAAGCTCAACAAAGTTGGGAGGCTCTACCGCAAAAACCTTGCCCTTGTAGGAACATACCTTGCAGATCATCTGCTCCTTTACAAATTTGAAGCTGTCGCCAAGCTCTGCGGAGCTGATAGGTGTCTGCTCGTAGCTCTCGGGATCCATAAAGTAGTACAAATCGCCGTCCGTATAGGAATACTCCATATCCTTTCTTTCAACAAAAGCAGTAGGGAACTTGGCGGAGGGGTTGTAGCTCTTTTCAACCACCGAGCCTGTTATAACGTTCTTTACCTTTGTTCTTACAAAGGCAGCGCCTTTTCCGGGCTTAACGTGCTGGAACTCCACTACCTGAAGAACGTTTCCGTCCTCCTCAAAGGTCATACCGTTTCTGAAATCTCCGGCTGTAATCATATTTAAACCTCCATAATATTTTTAAAAATCATCATATGTTAATATCATATCACACTTTTTGGAAAATTGCAATACCTTTTTTATAATTTTATCAGATTTTTGGGAGCATTTGTTAAATTGTTACAGGAATTTGGTGTAATTGCCACAAAATCTTCTATCCTCACGCCGAAGTTTTTCGGAAGATATATCCCCGGCTCTATCGTAATGATCATATTTTCATCCAAAGGAGTCTCATCACGGGTGTTGGCGGCGGGGCGTTCG
>CAMWIR010000019.1 GCA_947174365.1 uncultured Ruminococcus sp.
GGGGTCCCCCCTTTGGAAACCCAAGTGGAGTGTATGCGCTTGTAATGCTTTTGTGCTCTTGTCTATGTTTTCTATGCAAATTAAATTTTACTATACGAGGTTGTTTATATGTTCAAAAAAATTTCCGAGTTTCTCTCGGGTCTTTTCCGAAAGGATTTCACCCTTAAAATTATCTCCATAATCCTCGCTGTGGGTGTATGGGCGGCGGTGTCCATTACCGAATACCCCATCATCGAAACTACCTTCTACAATATCCCCATGACCCTTTCCATGGAGGGCACCTATGCCCAGGCAAACCAGCTGGACACGGTAAATCCCCCCTCCCAGACCATTACCCTGACCATTTCCGGCGAACGCGGCAACATAGGCAGCCTCAAAGCCGAGGACTTCACTGCCTGGCTTGATATGTCCACGGTAATGCTGCCGAGAGAATACAACTTGCCTGTGAGAATCACCTGCCTTGCCGACAGCGATTTTGAAATAAAAAGCATTGAGCCCTCCTCCGTGCGTGTGTCCTTTGACAAGATAATATCAAAGGAATTCACGGTCTCCCCTATGGTGGAAAATGCCTCTGTGGCGGCAGGCTATATGAGCGGCGACCCCATTGTCACCCCATCGGTGATAACGGTGACAGGTCCGCAGAATACGGTAAATTCCGTTACCGATGTTTGCGTCAAGGTCTCCCCCAACAGGGTTCTGGATTCGTCCTATGACTTTACCTCCGATCAGATAGTGCTCTACAACCGCAATTCGGTCATAGCGGACACAAGTGCCCTGAGCTTTGACAAAACCTCCTTTTCCGTCCAGATACCCGTATTCGTCCGCAAGACTCTGCCTCTTGAAGTGGATATTATAAATGCTCCCGAAAACTTCGACCTGGATTATTTCAGAGAGCAGCTTACCTATTCCATTGACGAGCTGACCATTGCCGCTCCCAACGACAAGATAAACGAGCGGGAAAGCCTTTCCATAGGCACTATAAATATGCGAGAGGTGGACAAAGGCTCACGGTTTGAATTTCAGACAGAAAAATTTCTCCCGGAGGGGTATGAAAATCTGTCCCAGATAGATACTATAACAGTGACCTGCCCTTCCGAGGGCATCTCCACAAAGCCGATCGTTATAATGGGTAAGGACATTCAGTTTGTGAACCGTCCGCCCCAGTTCGACTTTACCCCCGTGGTATCGGGTCTGACAATTTCTTTAGTGGGTGACGAAAAGCAGATCGCCGAAATTTCCAGCGCCGATATCACAGCTCAGATCGATCTTTTTGACTTTGATATGGAGGAGGGCGACAAAAACCTCCCTGTGGATATTATCATTTTCTCCTATGACAAGGTCTGGTTCAGCGGCAAGGACGGCGTTGCCACTCCCAAAATATATGTAACGGCAAAATACATTGACATGGGCGATTAAAAATACAGGCGGATAATACCGTCTGATTTTCGAATATCTTTTTTGATAGGGCTAAGTATATTAACGGGTACAGATTCTGACATCTGATTTCTAAAAGGAGTTTTTCAATGATAAATAAAATATCCCTGAAAGCCGATGAATATCTGGACGAGGCTATAGAACTGCTGAAAAAGCTGATCTCATTTAAAAGCGTTGCAGCAGACCCAGCCGGAGAAAATGCCCCCTACGGCGAAGAGTGCGCAAAGGCTTTGACATTTACAATGTCCCATTTAAAGGAACTGGGCTTTACCGTGAAAAATTTTGAGGGACACGCCATAACAGCTGCTTTCGACGAACGTGAACCCGAGGTGGGAGTGCTGGCGCACCTGGACGTTGTGCCCACCGAGGGACAAAGCTGGCACAGCGACCCTTTTACCGCCGAAATCCGTGACGGGCTCATTTACGGCAGGGGCGCTATTGACGACAAAGGCCCTGCGGCGGCAGTTATCACTGCTATGAAGATCATTCGTGACAGCGTGAACAGGGGCGAAGTCACCCTTAAAAGAAATATGCGGCTGATCCTTGGCAGCAACGAGGAAAACGGCTCGACGGATATGGAATATTACACCTCAAAGGAAGCATTTCCGCCCATGCTGTTCACTCCCGACGGTTCTTTTCCCGTGATAACCGTGGAAAAGGGCATGGTGCGGTATGATATGACAGCGCCTGCAAAGCCTGTGCCAGAGGGCGGGCGGGCAGTACTGTCAATCAAAGCGGACGGGGCTTACAATGCGGTTCCCGAAAAGGCATCCGCCCGGATAAAGGGCTTTGAGATAACATCTCTTGCGGGGATAGCAAAGCGTTTTTCCCCCGAGGGTATAACATTTATGTTTGAAAAGGACGAAGCCGATGAGAATATCGTTAGCATAATTTCCTGCGGCAAGGGCGCTCATGCCTCAACTCCCGAAAAAGGACATAATGCGCTGACTGCCCTTATCGAACTGCTGTCAAAGCTTATGTTTGACGGGGGTGTAAAGGATATTGTCAGACAACTGGCAAACCGTTTCCCCTATGGCGACAATGAGGGGAAATATGCGGGACTGAAGCTGACTGATGAAAAAAACGGGAATTTGAGCGTAGTCCTCAGCCGTCTGATTTTTGACGGGCAAACTCTCACGGCGGGCTTTGACTGCCGCTATCCCCCCATTGTTGACGCAAAGGAGACCGTGGCTGCCTTTGACCGCACTGCCGGGGAATGCCGCATGGCGGGCAGAGCGGTAATGGCAAGCGAACCTCATGCGGCAAACGAGGACAGCGAGCTGGTGCAAACCCTTTTATCGGTTTATGAGGATTTCACGGGAAAGCCCGGCAAGTGCCTTGCCATAGGGGGCGGCACATATGTTCACGACACCGAGAACGGCGTTGCCTTCGGCGCAGAATGGAGCGACGAAAACCATATGCACGGCGCCGATGAGTTTATCGGCATAGAGGAACTTAGGAACGATATTGTAATCTACACCGAGGCTCTGCTGCGGTTGCTTACAGAATAGGCGGCTCACAAAGTGAGCTGCCGACTTAAAGCGCCTCGGATATAAGTATTGCATAAGGAATTGCCGATCAAAGGCTTTTTCCCTAAAAAATTACAAGGAGTTTTTTATATGGGTTCATCTGCGTCAAAATTATTCGAGATACCGAAATTTTTTCTTTTCGGCGAGGGCGGGATATTTTCGGGAAGTCTTGACTGCCGTGATTTCAACTACAAGGTCATCCCCCACCGTCCCAAGGAGGGGGAAAAGGAGCTTGAAGCCATTGTCTGGAGCGGCAGGAACTGTATTGACAAAACTGAAAATAAGGAAACAAAGCGTTTTCCGTTGTCTCAGGCGGGATATGACGAAATGCTCCGCTGGCTGGAGGAAAAATGCCTGGAAAATCCCGAATCATTGGGGTTTATCGGCGAACAGCGCAGGCGGGCAATGGATCTTGCGGATAAATACGTTGATCTGGAGGACTGTTTGCTGCAAGAGGCAAGAGGTTAAGAGGCAATATGCAATTATGCATTGCAAGAGCCGGACTTTCGTAAAAGACTGTGCAATGCCTTTGTATATTGATTTTGCAAATAACCGAAAAAACACCCTCGGCAAAAAAATGCCGAGGGTATTTGCTTTTGTGCAGCTGTGCGCCTGTGCCTTTACCGCATATCAAAGAGCATATATACTATCCCCACAGCGCACACTATCACCGACGCGTGCCACAGCAAACGGAAAAGCGATGCGGCAAATACGCCTATCCGCAAAAAGCAGCGGAGGAATTTTCCCGCAAAGGTCACAGGCTCATTTGCGCAGGGTAAGCCGCTTTCGAGCAAGGTTATATCTTTCATGGCTGCTGCGGCAATATCACCCTCCGCTATTGCTGCTGTGCTTGCCTCGCTGTCGGAAACGGGCAGGTCGCTGCGCAGAAATACCAGCGCCCTTTCAAAATATGCGCTTTCAGGCAGCCGCACCTCGACTATCCTTTTATTTACGCCTTTTATCATGTTATTACTCCTTTGGCGGCGAGTTTTTTCGCCGTGAGATCCGATTTGCTTTATATCCGATTCTATTATTACCCGTTTTGGAAAATATATACACTCAGTATTAAACCTATTGTTGAAAAGTATGTGGAAAACTACGGGATATTTTCAAAAGTTTGTTGAAAGCTTTGTTGAAAACCTGCTTGTCCCTTTACTTTCGGTCTGCGTATTTTGTCAAAAAAAGTTATACTAAAGGTAAATTTTCCAATAATTGTCATTTTTGACGTATTGGCAGGCAGCAAAAAAACAATCCCCCGCCATGCACCTTGCACTGTAGACGGAGAATTGTCTGTATTGCTTTTAAAATATTATCTGTGCTGTCAATGTTGACAGCCGCATATTGCGGTGTATTTTTTATATGCACTGTCCCATTCGGCCGGGTTTTCCTGCTCAAATGTATCGGTCTTTTCCGAAGCGGCAAGAATTTTGCGGGCGGCAATAATATCGGAGATCTCTCCCAATGCAATAAGCTGGATAAGTCCGTTTCCGTATGCGGCTGCCTCCACAGGCCCTGCCGTCACCTGTCTGCCGCAGGCGCTCGCTGCAAGGCGGCAGAGGAACTTATCCTTTATCCCTCCGCCTACCATGTATATGCGGCTGTAGGTCTTGCCCTTGCATTCTTCAATTTCTTCCAGACTCTGCCGATACTTCATGGCAAGGCTCTCATAAATGCAGCGCATTGTTTCCGCTAAATTTTGGGGCACATACTGCCCTGTACGCTTGCAGAATTCGGCAACCCTGCCGGGGATATCCCCGGGAGGAACAAATTCGGGTGAATCGGGGTCGATAAAGCATTTAAACGGCTCTGCGCTTTTCGCCATGTTTTCCAGATCGGCAAAGGAATATTCCTGCCCCTTTTTCGCCAGAAAACGGCGGGTCTCCTGAATGAACCACAGTCCGATTATATTTTTAAGAAATGTTACCTTGCCGCCGTAGCCTGTTTCGTTGGACACACCAAGGGCAGCGGACTTTTCCGTAATTACGGGGGCTGCGGTTTCCGTGCCGAAAAGCGACCATGTACCGCAGGAGATGAAGATATGCTCCTCGTCGGACACGCAGGGGACGGCTGCGGCAGCGCACTGAGTATCGTGTCCGCAGACGGCGGTAACAGCGCATTTGCTTACTTGCAGCTCGCTGCAAATATCCTCCGACAGCTCCCCTATTTTCGTGCCCGAGGGGATTATCTGGGGGAAATATGCGGTGGGAACTTCTACAGCAGAAAGGATTTCCGAACTCCACTCGCTGCCGCTCATAAGGGCGGTAGTGGAGGCTATGGAATTTTCCGCATATATCCTGCCGGTAAGCAGGTAATTGAAAAGGTCGGGCATAAGCAGCACCTTGCGTGCGGACTTTAAAATATGTGGACGTTTAAGATTTAGGGAATACAGCTGGAAAACCGTATTTATATCCATTATCTGAACGCCCGTCATTTCATAAAGCCTTTCCGGGGATATTTTTTTGAAAAATTCCTCGGGAATTTCCTCGGTACGGCGGTCACGGTAGCAGACGGGGTTTTCGATAAGTGCGCCGTCCTCCCCTATTAAGCCGAAGTCCACTCCCCAGGTGTCAATTCCAATGCCAAGAATTGGCTCGTCTGTAAAGGCATTTGCCTTTACGATACCTTGCTTTATTTCGTGAAAGAGCCGCAGAATGTCCCAATACAAAGTGCCGTTTACGGTCACAGGGTCGTTGGGGAAGCGGTGGACTTCCGTTAATGAGACCTTGCCGTCCTCGAGACTCAGCACCATGGCACGTCCGCTTGAAGCTCCCAGATCAAAGACCAGTACATTTTTTGCGCCGCTCATTTGACCACGCCCTTTTTCAGAATAATATTGGCGTAAATGGCGCTTTCCCCCGTGGCAACCACGGCATAGGCTTTTTTGGCACGCTCGTAAAAGGCGAACCGCTCGGTCATTTCTATCTTGCAGTTTTCCGGTTCGTATCTGTCGATGATATTCTGATACTCCTGCCAGATAATGGGGACAAGGGGATTTCCCTGCTCGTCGGTATCGCCGGGGACTACCGACATAAGCACCACGGGCTTGTCGCTGTAGGTATCAAGGGGGAACAGCTGCATAACGGCGTCCAGTATTTCGGGAACGCCATGACCGTCGCACCTGACTACCCTCTGCCCTATGCTTTCAGACGGGAAATTGCCGTCGGCTATGACTATCTCGTCGCCGTGACCCATTTCCATAAGTATTTTAAGAAGCTCGGGGGATAAAATTTTCGGTATGTTTTTAAGCATTTTTATTTTCCTGCCTTTCTCTATTTTTAATTTTTATTAATTTTGGGTATCGGAAACGGTGGGCGTTTCGAGTGTGTCGTCTGTGTCTTCCTCTTTGCCCTTGCTGATAAACACTTCTACCATGCTGTCCTTTTCGACTTCCTCTCCCGCCTTCGGGGTGGTGGAAATTGCCCAGCCGGTGGGAACTATTTCGGAATATTCATAGGTTAAGGAATAGTTTAAGCCTGCTTCCTCGATCATATTACCGGCGTTTTCGCAGCTGACGCCGCAAACGTTCGGTACAATTATCATCTGCTTGCCCTTGCTGACAACGCAGCTTACTGTTGTGTTCCCCACTTCAATAATGCTGCCCTCTTCCGGGCTGTGGCTAATTACCGTCCCCTCGGGGTATTCGTCGGAATAGACCTCCTTGGCTATTTCCATATCAAAATATGAGGCGTAGACCGATTTGCACTGGTTATAATCATAGCCCGAAAGGTTTACCATAGGCTGATTATCGGGAGAGTCTGCCGAACCCCATGATATAATATTATTAAACGCTGTCCACGATAACCCGAAAGCAAGCACTGCACAAGCAAACTCGGTTATCACAAGTCTTTTTCTTACCTTCTTTTTTCGGACAACATCCACAATAGCCTTTACAAAAAGGCAAAGGGCAGCTAACAGTAAAATGAAGATCGAATAGTAAATTACATAGTCAAATAAGCCTATCATTGTGAGACTAACCGAAAAATCCATAGTCATTCCTCCTCGGTTTCGGCAGATGTTTCCTTCTTGCCCTTGCTGACGACAATGTTTACCGTGCTGCCCTTTTCGATTTCCTCGTTCCTTTCGGGGGTCGTGGAAATTACACAGCCTTCCGGAACTGTTTCGGAATATTCATAGGTAAATGAGTACATTAAGCCTACGCCCTCAATCATTTGACCTGCGGTTTCCCAGTCCACTGTGTAGGTGTTCGGCATGACTATCATTTGCGGGCCTTTGCTTACCGTACACCAGACAACATCTGCGTCTCCAAATTTGTTTCCCATCGTAATACGGCCGCCCTCCCGCACCGACTGCTCTATTATTACCCCTGCGGGAATTTCGGAAGAGTAGATACCCTTGTCGACACTCATATTAAAATAGGGCGAATACTCAGCTTTGGCAGTTTTGTAATCCATGCCAACAAGGTTTACCATAAAATCGGTGTAAACTCCCTCTTTCTCGGCATAAGGGTGAGGCGGAAAAGGCTTATCCAAAGACGATTTTAATGCGCCGCTGCTCCCTGCCGCCAGCAGCAGAAAGACAGCAGATAAAATGCCCAATGCATTGCCCCTCCTGCCGCCTAACTTGTGTTTTGCATATGCTGCCGCCGCAAGGCAAAGAGAAGCTGCGGCAAACAATATCAGTGCAAATATAAGAGCATTCTCCCAAGGGTAAAAGGGTTTGAATACACTTAAAAGGATCATAATTATTCCCCTACTCCCCGAATATCACATAATCCCCTTTTCTGGGTTTTGCCTCGGGAACGGGCTTGTCGGCATAGCCTAAAATGCAGTTGCCAATGCCCTTGTACTTTTCGTCAATGCCCCATTTTTTCATAAGCGCCTTGCCCTCGGGGGTCTCGAAAACCTCTCTTGCACGGTGTATCCAGCAGGAATCCACGCCAAGGGAATGGGCGGCGTTCATAAGGTTGCCCATAACAAGGCTGCCGTCCTCGATATAAGTTCTTACGGTGCTGTCGGCAAACACGATTATAACAGTGCCTGCGCCGTAAAAGGGGTCGGTGTCCGTGCCCAGCACGGCGGCGTTCATCATGGAAAGGTCATAAACTCTTTCCGGATCGGTCACGACCACCATTAAAGGCGATTGCAGCCCCTTTCCGCTGGGTGCATACATTCCCGCCTCCAGTATCTCGTCCAGCAGTTCCTTTTCCACGGGCTTATTGCTGTAGGAACGCACGATGCGGCGGGTGGTGAGGGTTTTTATTGTTTCATTCATGGCTTTTACTGTCCTTTCGTTATTATGATTTTTCGGCGTATGATTTAAATATCCAATATATCCGGCTCACGCTCAGTAAGGGATATATCGGAAATTTCCATTTCCACTCCCTCCTTTTCGGCTATTTTATGCGCCCTTGCTATCATGCGCACCTTGTTTTTTTCGATAAGCTTTAAGACTATTTCGTCCTGTTTATCCTTTGGGATAAACTTTAAAAAATTCTCCAGCACCCCCGGAGCTTCCGCCGCTTCAAGCACCTTTGCGGGCAGTGGGATATCCTCCTTTTTGATATAGGGTATTATTGCTCTGAGAAGCTGTGCGTAGTTTATTTCGTCTATATCTATTTTCAGTTCCAGTTTCATAGGCGTTTCCTTTCGTTGGGGTTATTTTAAATATAGCATATATTGAATTTTTTGTCAAGATTTTTTAATAATTATCGGAATATTAAATTTAGTCCCACAGTTATAGTTTTTCCCTTTATTTTAATTTTATCAAATTTATTTAAGTAGTGTGAATTTATAAAAATTTGAGTATAATATTTAAAGTCTTGCTCCTCGGAAAAATCCCATGGGCAGAAAATAAAAAGGCAAGATGAACATAACATCTTGCCTCTGAAAACATAAATCAATTTAAGTTTTGTCATCGGATATTTTTATGAAATTCCGACATTTCCATATTCACAAACCTTAAGACCATTTCTCTGTAAAGCGCTTCAACCATATTCGGGTCGGCGCCGTATTCTTCAGCCTCTGCCCTTGCTTTGGCGATAACCTTTTCGACCCGTCCCGTATCTTTTACGCCTTCCTCATCTTTTTTAAATGCCGACGCCCGGGCTACAAAGTTTCCTCTTTCGGCGATCAGCTTAATGATCTCACTGTCAATTCTGTCAATGTTTTTCCGTATCTCTTCCAGACTGCCGCATATCTTTTTATTTTCCATATTTAATTCACAGCCTCTTTAAGCGAGGCAACAAATGCGCCTACTTTCTCGGGTGCATTCACGCCCTCCGCCTCCATTATCCGCACAATTGCGCTGCCGACAATTACGCCGTCGCAATAAGCGGACATTTTCTTTGCCTGCTCGGGAGAGGATATGCCGAAACCCACGCAATAGGGGCATTTTGCACTCTCCCCTATCAGCCTAAAAAATTCGTCAAAGTCGGTTTTGTATTCGCTCCGCACGCCTGTAACGCCGTTGGTGGAAACGCAGTAGAGAAAACCTGCCGAATCCCCTGCTATGGTTTTTATCCGCTCACCCGAGGCGGGAGAAACAAGGTTGATATTATGTATGCCGTATTTCTCGGCTACAGGCAATATCTCCTCCCTCTCCTCATAAGGCATATCGGGAACAATGACTCCGTCCACACCTTTCTCCGCACAGGCGGCGAAAAATTTATCCGTGCCGTAAACAAAAATGGTGTTAAGATACATCATAAGTATCAGCGGTTTATCCGTCTGCCTGCGGATATTCACAACGCAGTCGAAAATTTTGTCGAGAGTTGTTCCCCCCTGCAAGGAGCGCAGAGAAGATTTTTGTATGGTCACGCCCTCGGCTATGGGGTCGGAAAAGGGCACGCCCAACTCAATAATATCCGCTCCCTTGTCAAACATTTCAAGGGCGGTTTTCTCGGTGGTTGCCATATCGGGGTCGCCTGCGGTTATAAAGGTTATCACCGCTTTTTTGCCCTGCGCCTTTAAGTCTGCAAAGCATTTATCTATTCTGTTCATTTATCACATCTCCTAATTTTATACTTAAAGTATAATCTTCATTTAATTATACAATCTTGCTTCCAAGCAGTCCATTATTAATTCTTCACTTCAACTCCCCTGTATCGGGCAATGGAGTAAACGTCCTTATCCCCTCTGCCCGAAAGATTTACAACAATGATCTGATCCTTTGACATAGTCTTTGCAAGCTTCATTGCCGCAGACATGGCGTGAGCGGATTCTATGGCGGGGATTATTCCCTCGGCGGCGGACAGAAACTCAAATGCCTGAACAGCCTCCTCGTCGGTCACGGGGACATATTCCCCTCTGCCTGTTTTCCAGAGGTTAGCGTGCTCGGGACCTATGCCGGGGTAGTCAAGCCCTGCGGAAATAGAGTAGACGGGGGCTATCTGACCGTAATTATCCTGTAGGAAAATTGACTTCATCCCGTGGAAAATACCAAGGCTGCCTTTGGATAAAGTGGCTGCTGTTTCGGCGGTGTCTATGCCTCTTCCTGCCGCCTCCGCGCCTATAAGGCGGACAGACTTGTCGGGGATAAAATCGTAAAACGCGCCCATGGCGTTAGAGCCGCCTCCCACGCAGGCAACCACAGCATCGGGCAGTCTGCCCTCCTTTTCCATTATCTGCAACCGTATCTCCTTGCCGATTATCTTCTGGAAATCACGTACCATTTCGGGGTAGGGGTGAGGCCCCATAACAGAACCTATGCAGTAAAAGGTGGTGTCGATGTTGGTGCACCAGTCGCGCATTGCCTCGTTTATGGCGTCTTTAAGGGTGGCTGTGCCGCTTTCTACGGCTACTACCTTTGCGCCCAGCAGCTCCATACGGTAAACGTTAAGGGACTGCCTTTTTGTGTCCTCCGCTCCCATGTAAACGCAGCATTCCAGCCCCATAAGAGCGCATACCGTTGCAGTGGCAACACCGTGCTGGCCTGCTCCCGTTTCGGCGATTATCCGCTTTTTGCCCATTCGCTTTGCAAGGAGCAGCTGACCTAAAACGTTGTTGATCTTGTGTGCTCCCGTGTGGTTCAGATCCTCACGCTTGATGTAAATTTTTGCACCGCCTATTTTCTCCGTTGCCCTTTTTGCAAAGTACAGGGGGGAGGGGCGGTTGGCATAGTCACGGTACATGACTTCAAGATCATGCTCAAAATCGGGGTCGTCCTTGTATTTATTGTAAGCGGCTTCAAGCTCGTTCACGGCATTCATTACCGTTTCGGGTACATACTG
This sequence comes from uncultured Ruminococcus sp., assembly GCA_947174365.1. GTDB lineage: Bacteria > Bacillota > Clostridia > Oscillospirales > Ruminococcaceae > Huintestinicola. The sequence continues at coordinate 11,152 of CAMWIR010000019.1, forward strand.
CCCGCCGAATTCGCCGTATCTTCCTTTAGTGTTCATTTTTATTTATCCTTCCTTTTCAATATTTATGCCGATCATTACGGTTTCCTCATCCCTGTTGTTCCACACGGAATGGGGAATTCCGCTGTCAACAAAAAAGCTTTCGTTTTTCCGTAGGATAACAGTGTCGTCTCCCAGAATTATTTTCGCCTCGCCCTCGGTAACTATGAAAAAATGACCGTGAGGGTGGGTGTGATTTTCCGTAGGTCCTCCGCCTTTTTCTCCCAGGCGGGCTATGGAAATATCGGATATCTGCCCTTTGCCGTAAAGCCTTTTGGCAAGAAAATTTACATGTTTGGGAGGCGTGAAAAAATCTTTGCTTTCCATTTTTGTAAGACTCACCTCAGATTTTCTTTCCTTAATATGCTTATGATCTTTTTCATCTTGTCAATGTCCTTGCAGCCCTCTGTTTCAATGCCGCTGCTGACGTCGACTCCATAGGGCGCGGTCTCCCTTATTATCTCCGCAATATTTTCCCCGTCAAGTCCCCCTGCAATAAAAAAGGGCTTGCCGATATTTGCATTTTTCACGTTCTCCGTGTTTATGCGCTTCCCCGTACCGCCGATGCAGTCCTCGCTGTAGCTGTCAATAAGCAGCTTGTCGCAAGCCCTTTTCTGTTCGCGCTCTATATCCTCGGGACATTTCGCACGGACAGCCTTCCAGATTTCCCCGGAAAAGCTCTCCCGAAGCCGCCTGATATATTCGCCGTCCTCGTCGCCGTGAAGCTGTATCACATCCAGGCTTTCATTGTAGCTCTGCCGCAGGATATTTTCAACAGGCTCGTTCACAAAAACTCCCGCACGTTTTATATCCTTGTCAAGATATGTGACAAGCTCATAAAAAGTCCCCATGTCAACGCTTCTGCGAAACCCGTCGGACAATATAAAGCCCGCATAGTCCGGGCGGCACTCGTTAGCATATTCGATATCGAGCCGCCGCCGCATGCCACAGAATTTGACAGCCGTATAAAATTTTTTCATTCTCCGCTCACAAGCTTTCTGAAGCAGTCCGCTATACCACCGATGCCGCTCCTCATAAGAGTCTCCCCTATCAGCGTTGCATTTGCCCCCCATGCGGCAATATTTATCATGTCCTCATGAGTTTTTATGCCGCTTTCGCAGACAGTCGTCACTCCTTCGGGAATGCAGGGAAGCAGCCACTTGGTGTTTTCGATATCCACCTTAAAGGTTTTAAGATCGCGGTTGTTTATGCCTATTATATCCGCTCTGAGTTTAAGCAGACGTTCAACCTCTTCCTCATTGTGAGCCTCTGCCAGAACGTCCATATCAAGAGATTTTGCAAGGGAATAATATTCGGAAAATTCCTCATCACTAAGCACGGCGGCTATAAGCAGAACAGCGTCCGCTCCCAATACCTTTGCATGATATATCTGATAGTGGTCGATTATGAAATCCTTGCGCAAAAGGGGGATATTTACATTTTTGCGTATCTCAGAAAGGAACTCGGGCGAACCCCCAAAATAGTGCTCTTCGGTAAGAACCGATATTGCAGCGGCACCCGCTTTTTCATATGCAAGAGCGGTTTCCACCGGGTGAAAATCCGGCTGGATAAGCCCCTTTGAGGGGGATGCTTTTTTCACCTCCGCTATTACAGACAGCCCCTTTTGAGAAATGGCTTTTTTAAAGCGGGCTTTGCTAAAGCCATTGCCTGCTTTGAGGGCATTTTCCGCTGCCGCTCTTATTTCGTCAAAGGGAATTTTGCTTTTTTCCCTTTCGAGCTGCTCTTTCCTTTTTTCGATTATATCCTCAAGAAACACATTATCAGTCCTCCTTGTTGGTGAAGGCTTTCATCTCATTAAGCTTTGCAAGCGCTTTGCCGCTGTCGATTATTTCCTCCGCCATTTTCACTCCCTCGGAAAGCGTAGCTGCAAGCCCTTTGCAGTAAATTGCGCAGCCTGCGTTCAGAACAACAGTGTTCCGCTTTGCTCCCCTGTCGCTGCCGTTCAGAATATTAAGAGTGATCTGTGCATTTTCCTCGGGAGTGCCCCCCGACAGTTCCTCGGGAGAGCAATATTCAAAGCCATAGTCATGGGGATCAATGGTATATTCGCTGATCTTCCCGTCACGGACTTCGCAAACGTTTGTTATGCCCGTCATTGTCACCTCGTCCAGTCCGTCGCTGCCGTTTACCACCATTGCGCCCTTTATTCCCAGCTTGATAAGCACGTTTGCCATAAGATTCATAAGATTCTTGTCGTATATCCCGAGAACAATATAATCCGCCAGTGCAGGGTTTGTAAGAGGTCCTAAGATATTAAAGAATGTGGGCACGCCAATTTCCCTGCGGACGGGTGCAACGTATTTCATAGCCCCGTGGAACACCTGTGCAAAGAGGAACGCTATGCCTGTTTCCGACAGACACGCCGCTGCCTTTTCGGGAGAAATCTTGATATTGACTCCCAGCGCCTCAAGGCAGTCCGCTGCGCCGCTTTTGCTGGAGGCAGCCCTGTTGCCGTGCTTTGCCACGGGTATCCCTGCGGCGGCTATGATGAATGAAGATGTGGTGGAGATATTGAATGTTCCCGCCATATCTCCCCCCGTGCCCACAATGTCAATGGCGGACTTAAAGCCTGTTATTATTGAGGCTTTTCCTCTCATGCCCCTTGCAAAGCCCGTGATCTCATCTGCGGTTTCTTCCTTCATCTTCATATCGCTAAGGAATGCGGCTGTCTGGGCAGGCGTTGCAGCGTCTCCCATGATTATGCTCATGGCATCAAACGCCTGTTCTTCGGTGAGATTTTCCTTGCTTGCCGCCATTTTGATGTATTTTTTAAGCCCTGTACGCTTATCCATAGGCAGTGCGGGAACTTCTCCCGTGACCTTTATCCCTGCGGCTTCCAGAAAGTTCGCTACAATGTTCACGCCCATTTCCGCCAGAATGGATTCGGGGTGGAACTGAACTCCGTAAATGGGATATTCCCTGTGCTCCACTGCCATGATCTCTCCCTCGGGGGTCTCGGCGGTTATTTTAAGGCAAGCAGGGGTTGTTTCCCTCTCAATTATCAGGGAATGATAACGGGCGCAGGAAATATTTTCGGGAAGCCCCCTGAACAATGCGCTGCCGGTGTCAAGCTTTATCTTTGTGGCCTTGCCGTGCATGGGGGTCTGCGCTCTTTTTATTGTTCCCCCAAAAGCCTCGCCTATAGCCTGATGACCGAGGCAAATTCCCAGAATGGGGTATTTTCCTTTAAACCTGTTAATAGCTTCTTCGGAAATTCCCGCATCCTTCGGGTATGAGGGACCCGGGGAAATTATTATAGCCTCGGGTTTCATTTCGTCTATTTCATCGCAGGTTATCTCATCGTTGCGAAAAACCTTTATATTGTCATACAGCCCTGCCACAGCGTGATAAACGTTATAGGTAAAGCTGTCGTAGTTATCTATCATTACTATCATACAAATTCTCCTCTCGGCTGCTTAAGCACGTTCAGTTTATCTCAGCTGCTTTTTCAAGGGCATTTATAACGGCTGCTGCTTTGCGGCAGGTCTCGGCATATTCATATTCCGGGTCGCTGTCGTAAACAACGCCGCCTCCCGCCTGGACATATGCCTTGCCGTTTCGGAAAAGCACGGTGCGGATAGCTATGCAGGTGTCAATATCGCCGTTCCATGCCATATAGCCCACTGTACCGCCGTAAAGCCCCCGCTTGACGTTTTCCAGGCTGTCGATTATTTCCATTGCCTTTACCTTGGGCGCACCCGACAGCGTCCCTGCGGGCAGCACGGACATAAGAGCGTCCACAGCGGTCTTATCCTCCCGCAGCTCTCCCTCTACGTCGGAAACAAGGTGCATTACCTTTGAGTAACGCTCCACACGCATAAATTCCGTGACCTTCACCGTTCCCGTTTTGCTGACCCTGCCTACATCGTTTCGCCCGAGGTCCACCAGCATACAATGTTCCGCCCGTTCCTTGGGATCGCTTGTAAGTTTTTTCTCAAACTCTGCATCCTCCTCGGCAGTTGCCCCTCTGGGGGACGTGCCGGCAATGGGCTTGTTGAGTATTTTCCCGTCGCAGACGCTTACCAGCATTTCGGGAGACGCCCCTGCAATTGAATAATCCTTATGGTCGAAATAATAAAGATAGGGCGAGGGATTTGTGGAGCGGAGCATTCTGTAAACGTCAAAGGGATCGGGGGGATTTTCCGCTTCAAATCTCTGTGAAGGAACTATCTGGCTGATGTCGCCGCCCCTGATATGCTCTCTGCATTTTTCCACCATTGCCATATATTCTTCTTTGGTGTAGTTGGAGGTGATCTTTAAACTTGCAGGGGAAAGATTCCGCGGGGCAGGCTCGGGAGTGTATCTGCAAAGGAGCTTGCCCAGCTTTTCCGCTCTATCGGAAAGAGAATTGTACATATATTCCGCTGCCTCGTCAAAGGAAACGCCTGTGCGGCTTGCCTGTTCCTCGATCTCCTCTTTTACCATTCCTAAAATTATTACGGCACGGTTTGACAAATGGTCGTACGCCACCAGCTCATTGTAAATGAACATATTTGCGTCGGGCATTCCCAGATCGTCCTTGGGGATATTGGTCAGCTTCTTTTCGTAATACCTTGCCATATCGTAGCCGAAATAGCCGATAAGTCCGCCCGTAAGCTTGGGACGGCCAATAAATTTCGGCGAGCGGTATTTCTCCATAAGTCCCGAAAAAAGTCCGATAGGGTCACTGCCGTCAACGGTTTCCCGTCTGCCATCGGTGTGGATAAATTCGGCTTTTTTGTTTGCCACACGTATCTCCAGCTTGGGGTTAAGCCCGATGTAAGAATACCGCCCCCACTGGTTGGAATTGTCCACCGATTCAAGAATGAAGCAGTTTTCGTAATTTTCCTTTAATATGGCGAACATTCTCACGGGGGTGAAATTGTCTATCAGCAGCTCGTGGAATACAGGCACAGTGCCGTAATTTTTAAACAGCTGCTTTGCTTCGTCAAGACTTGGGTATAACATAAAAATTCTCCTTTCAATAATAAAAGCCGTCCCTTTGAAAATGCAGCAAGCCTACATTTTCAAAGGGACGACAGACTTTCATCTTATCGCGGTGCCACCCTTTTTATATTCCGAAATCGGAATATCTCTTTACGGGAAAATACGCAAAGCGGCAAATTTAAGACGGAAAATATAAAAAGCATTACCCGAAACGATAATGCCGCAATAATCCGATAAAAATCAAAGTACGCAGCTTAACGCATCAATACCCCTTCCCTTTACGCAGGAAATACGGCTCAAGCTACTGATGTTTCCTTTGAAAACATATGTTCACCCTGCTCCTCACAAACCCATTCACGAATGCTGTTTGTGCAACGCTCACACCAACACGCCGCTCTCTGAAACAACCTTTCACCCGCTACTTGCTTTTGCTCATAGGATTTAGAATATTAACTTACAAGCTTATTGTATCACTTTTTATTGTATATATCAAGAACTTTTTTTGAACTTATTGTAAATTCCTCCGAGCCAACAATTCACTCGAACACAATTTCGATCTTCAAGGACATACCCATAGCCGAGGCAAGTTCTGCAACACATCGGGCTGCCGGAAATTTTTTCCGACAGCCCAAATCATTGTCTTTCTTAATACCATGACTGCTCTGTACCAAAATCTCCTTCGATCATATCCGAAATGCCCGAAAGCAGCATAATTATGCCCTGAACACGGTACGGTGCAATAATATAAGTACCCTTATTACTATTCGGATCCTCCATAACAAGGTCTGCGGCAATAAGAGCGTTAAGGTGATGATAAACCTGTCCCGTGGAGTTGAATCCTCCCTCGCTGACTATCTGTGCCACCGTCATAGGCTTGCGGAGAAGCGAAAGCATGATGTTCAGCTTATCGCCGCTGCCTATGCAGTTAAGCACCTTTTCCGCCGACCTGTCCTCAATAAGCTTCAGCAGATTATCGTTGCTGTACTGACCTATCCAGACAGACTGCCGCCCTCCCGAAGCAAAACAGCCTGTGTAAACGACCCTGCCCGTACTGCCGTCCGCCTCGCATTCTCCTTGTATCCTTTCCATAAGCGAATTCAGCACCTTATTGTAAGGCATATCCTCAATTTTTTCGGCAGACCCGCTTCCGCACTGCCTGTCAACGTGATCGTCATCTGAGGTTTCTTCTTCGGTTTTTCCTCCCTTTAGCATTTCCTTTATTTCGTTTATGTCCTTTTTCAAAGAGTCTATCTCTGCTCCATAATTTCTTTCCGGCATAATTTTATTCTCCTTTATTTGACTTTTTGAAATTCCGTAATTACATAATATCATAATATTTTAGCTTTGTCAATATGTTTTTACGGAATTACGTAATTATTTGTTGTAAATTTTTTATGAACACACCCTAAATACTTCACAGCAATAATTTTATATCTACATTTTTCTTTACAATTGTAGAGAAATGCTATAAATAAAAAGGCAGTGCCGCAATTCCTGCGTACTGCCTCTTGATATCTTTTGTGCGCTCGTCAATAAATTGTGAAGCCTATCAGTGCATAGGCTTTGCGCTCACGGTTTCTATAGCCTTTATTACCTCAATGTCAATATCTGTGGAATTTTGCAGAATGGTGCTGTCAATGCGCTTGAAAAGCTCGCCCTTGTGGGTACTTACATAGGCAGGGGCTAAACTGTTAAGCGCCAAAGCCATCATATCTTCCACGCACTTTTCGCATTTACAGCAGTCGTAATCCTTCAGCAGGATCTCTGTTCTTGTTCTGACGATTTCTTCTTTTGCGTTTACTAACATAATTCTCCAATCCCTTTCGGTTTAAAATTTTCCGGGAACTGCCGAGACGTGAACCGACTGCGGCACCCTGTATAAACAGCCTGATAGAATCCTGCACGGCTGAAATATATGATCGAAATACGGCTGTCAGGCATTTTCAGCTTACATCAACACCCCGTGCGATCACTTCGAGGCACATTCTGCCGTTATGGTAAGGGCATTTCCATTCGTTTACCATGGTGACCTTAGGCATGGGGTTTCCCTCAAAATCCACCTCTGCCCACCATTCGCCGCCGTCACGCTTGTCGATCTGATAGGTCTTTATCCAGTTCCAGACGTCATGAACGGCGTTTATGAACTTTTCCTGCCCGCCGTCTTTCAGAGCAAACACCTTTGCTTTAAGTTCCATAGAATTTGACTCTATTATATCCTTTGCAGACTGATTAAAAGCATTGATAAAACCAACTATCGTTTCCGCCTGTACCCACCAGACACGCTTTCTGTCGATCTTGTCATTCTCACGCTCGTTGTTAAGCGCGCCGTTTTCAAGGGCAATGTTATAGATGTTGTTTGATATCCGCAGGTTGATATCTCTCCATTTGTCGATATATTCCTTTTCACCCAGAACCTCGCAGGCACGATCAATAAGCCATGTTGCCTCGATATCGTGGCCATAGGAGTGAATATCTCCTATAACGTTCAGTTCTCTGTCAAAGAACACCAGCAGCTTGTTGTTTTCGCTGTCAAAAATTTTTGTTTCGGTAATGTCCAGTAGGAATTTAAGGCGTGCTTTTACACGCTCATCACCGCTTGCCTTAAACAAAACCGTGTATCCTTCAATAAGGTGGAGAACGGTGTTCATGGTCTTGTCCGCCATTAAGCCGTTTTCGCTGAGTGCATCGTTTTCGATCAGCTGCCAGTTTCTGTCGAACGCCTCCATATAGGCAATATCGTCGGTGCACTTTTCCTCAACGGTGTCAAAAAGGGTGAATGCAAGCTTTAAAGCCTCTTCGTCCTTTGTTACCAGGTAATAGGTGGAAAGGGCGTAAATGGCAAAGGCTTGATTATAGGTGTGCTTCATGCTGTCATTCACCGTGCCGTCATAATTCATCAGCCAGTAAACGCCGCCGTTTTCACGGTCAACGCACCTGTCCCGCAAAAATTCATAGGCATGGCGGGCGTTACCGAGAAGTGTGTCTTTCATATCCTCGTAAATACTTGGACGGCGTTCTCCCAGCACCCGACAGCACTCGGAATAAAACCACAGTATCCTTGAATTAAGGATAACTCCTTTTGTTCCTTTTTTGTCCACATTGTGGTCATTGTCCATCTGCCCGTAAAAGCCGCCGTTTTCATCGTCACGAAGCTTGTTCCAGAATGGGATAATGTGGTTTGTAAGTTCGGTTTGACATTCTTCCATCAGCATATGAGTTTTCCTCCTACAAGAGGCAAGAAGCAAGAGGCAGGAGGCAAGAATGTGCGCCTCTTATTCTGCTTTGATCTGCCTTAATATTTTATTTTATCGCTTCAGACGTTTTCCAAAGCGGGAGTTTCTTTTTTAGGCTTATTGCCGAATCTTAGCATCAGTCTGACAATAAGGTAAATAATCAGCGGTTCTATAAAAATTATATAAAAAAAATAGTTTTTCCGAAGATCTTTTATACGTATCCTCATTCTGTCCGAAGAGGTTAGCCGTAACCATTCGGGAGGCGTTTTGACAGCCTCCAAAACCGCTGTGGGATAGCTGCCTATATAATCGCCGCCTATGTAAAAATCCCCCTCTACTTCCCCTTGCCCGAACCATTCGGCATAACGCTCCGCATAATAAAGCAGCTCATTGCTCTTGCTCCAAAAAACCTGCACAGGCCTGCCGCCTTTTATGACCACATAGTAACAGCCTGCCGCCTCGGATCGTTCATTGCCCATAAGGGTTTTCATAGCATGGTCAAAGCTTTCTCTTGTTCCGTCTAACGCAATCGGCGATTTATAGTCCTTGCCCTCTTCCCATTGCAAGCTGCCCCAGTATATCCCGTCCATATACGAGGGGTTGCCGCCCAATTTTTCATATTTTGTCAAGCATGCTGCCGTGTTGGTATAGGTAAGCTTTGCGTTGGAATTCCATGTTGAAATGCCGTAATAATCCTCGGAAATAAAGCTGAGTATATACGAATTCCACGCAATGATACCCCCAAGCACCATCAGCAATATCACTTTAACCGTCTGCTTTCCAATGCGCTCCCATGTAGTGGTTTTTTTCATAATACTCACCCCTGTTCACGGTTCACTGCCGCTGCTCCCCGATAAACCTCTGCCATACCATGACCGCAAGCGGTCTTATCAGCAAAGCCAAAACATACAAAGCAAGCAGCACAAGCAGCGGGATATAACCATAAGCAATCCAAAGCAGTTCATCAAAAAACCTCTGCAAAGGCGTGCGGCACTCGGTCACGATATCGGGATAGCCCCCCACAGGGTCGCCGCCCGTGTTGATGTAGGAAAAAGGCTTTCCCTTATCCAAAGTCGCCGTAAGCTCATCCGCCCTTTCGGACAGGCTGCCGCTTCTTTCCCAGTAGCTTTGAACGACGGCGGAATTTTTCACCATAAGGTAATAATATCCGCTGCCATGATATCCCATGCAAAGATATTTGCCAATGGGGTCGCTGTCGGAAAGCGCCCCGGTAAATACCCCTGTAACGCTTTCCCCCGATCCGGAGAAATATTCCCGGGCTTTCAGATACACAGTCTTTGCATTCTGATTGGCAGTGGATGTATAGCCCCCTCCCTCAACATTGTAGCTTGACTGCCACAAAAGCGAGAGCGCCAAGCCCGTAACTATTACCAAGGAGAACCGAACAACCCTATTTTTCATAACAGCTCACCCCCATATCCCAACCGAAAGTGCACCGTATAAGAGCTTTCCGCTCATTATTAATTATTTCAGATCACGCCCGCAGCAGTTCTTGTATTTCTTTCCGCTGCCGCAGGGACAGGGATCGTTTCTGCCGACTTTCTTGACGCGCCGCTCCCCGGAGAAGCTGCCGTCGCCCTTGGTTTCCAGAGGCTGAGCAACACGCTCACGCTTAGGTTCTTCATTGCCCACCTGAATGGTGAACAGCAGACGGATAGTGTCCTCACGAATGGACTCGATCATGGCATCGAACATCTCGAAGCCCTCCATGCGGTACTCGACTACAGGGTTCTTCTGCCCGAATGCACGAAGACCTATACCCCTTTTCAGTTCGTCCATATCGTCTATATGAGCCATCCATTTAAGGTCGACAACTTTAAGCAGAATTACCCTCTCCAGCTCACGGAGAACGTCGCTGCCAAGATCCTTTTCACGCTTGTCGTAATATGCAAGAGCGCGGTCGGTAAGTTCTTTTATAATGCCCTCCTTTGTAGCGTCGTTAAGCTGCTCGGGAGTATATCGGAAATCCTCGGAAGTTGTCAGCAGTCCCGAGAAATGCTCCCTCAGACCCGTAAGATTCCAGTCGTCGTGAACGCTGTCGTCAAATACATAAAGGTTCACGCCGTCCGCTACCCAGTCGGCTATCATCTTTGTGATGTAGTCGTGGATATCCTCGCCGTTGAGCACCTTTGCACGCTGACCGTAAATGATCTCACGCTGGGTACTCATAACGTCGTCGTAATTAAGCACGTTCTTTCTTATGGCAAAGTTACGTCCCTCCACCTTTTTCTGAGAGGACTCGATAACCTTTGTAAGCATTTTCGATTCAATGGGCATATCCTCTTCCACGTTGAGGGTTGTCATCATGCCCTGCAAACGGTCGCCGCCGAAAAGCCTCATCAGATCGTCCTCAAGGGACAGGAAGAAGCGGCTTTCGCCCTCGTCTCCCTGACGGCCCGCACGGCCTCGAAGCTGGTTGTCGATACGCCTCGATTCATGCCGCTCCGTACCCAGAATGAACAGGCCTCCCGCTTTTTTTACCTCCTCGGCTTTATCCTTGATAGCGTTGTTGTGCTTTTCGTAAAGCTTTTTATATTCGGCTCTGGCGGCAAGAATTTCCTCGTTGTCGGTGTCGGCGTAGCTTATTGCCTCGCTTATAAGCTCATCCTCCATGCCCGCCTTTTTCATATCCGCTTTTGCAAGGAACTCGGCGTTACCGCCAAGAAGAATATCCGTTCCACGGCCTGCCATGTTTGTGGCAATGGTGACCGCTCCCAGCTGCCCTGCCTGTGCAACGATCTCCGCCTCCTTGGCGTGCTGCTTTGCATTGAGGACATTATGCTTTATGCCTTTGGCTTTGAGCATTTTGGAAAGTATCTCGGATTTTTCTATGGAAATAGTACCCACAAGAACGGGCTGTCCCTTTTCGTGGCACTCGATTATCTGCTCAATGGCAGCGGAGAATTTGCCCTTTTCGGTCTTGTAGACAACGTCCGGGTGATCCTTACGCTGAACGGGGCGGTTTGTGGGTATCTCGATAACGTCCAGCTTGTAAATTTCTCTGAACTCGTCCTCCTCGGTCATGGCAGTACCTGTCATACCGGAAAGCTTGTGGTAAAGTCTAAAGAAATTCTGGAACGTGATCGAAGCAAGAGTTTTCGACTCGTGGGCAACCTTTACGCCCTCTTTTGCCTCGATTGCCTGATGAAGCCCGTCATTGTAACGTCTGCCCATCATCAGACGTCCCGTAAACTCGTCTACTATAACGATCTCGCCGTCGTTCACCACATAGTCAATGTCCTTTTTCATAACGCCGTTGGCTTTGAGGGACTGGTTTACATGGTGGAGAATTGTCGAGTTATTGGCATCATAAAGATTTACAACGTTAAAATATTTCTCAGCCTTTTTAACGCCTCTGCGGGTAATTGTGGCGGTCTTTGCCTTTTCGTCAATGATATAGTCGCAGTCCTCGGCTATTTCCTCCTGGTCGGTCTTGGTGTCCATTTCCGTGACGATAAAGGGCTTTAAGGTCTTGGCAAATTTATCCGCCAGAGTGTAAAGCTCGGTGGATTTATCCCCTCTGCCCGAAATGATAAGGGGAGTTCTCGCCTCGTCGATAAGGATAGAGTCCACCTCGTCCACAATGGCAAAATTGAACTCACGCTGTACCTTTTCGCTTTTGTATATGACCATATTGTCACGGAGATAGTCAAAGCCGAACTCATTGTTCGTACCGTAGGTAATATCGCAGTTATAAGCGGCACGGCGCTCGTCATTGGACAGGTCATGAAGAATACAGCCTATGGTCAGACCCAGATAGCGGTATACCTTGCCCATTTCCTCCGACTGAGATTTTGCAAGGTAGTCGTTTACCGTTACAACATGAACGCCCTTGCCCTCCAGTGCATTGAGGTAGGAGGCGCAGCAGGCAACGAGAGTTTTTCCCTCACCTGTTTTCATCTCAGCAATTCTGCCCTGATGAAGAACTATTGCGCCGATTATCTGCACGGGGAAAGGCTTTTTCCCCAGCACACGCCATGCAGCCTCACGGACGGTCGCCAGCGCCTCGGGAAGAATATCGTCCAGAGTTTCCCCGTCCGAAAGGCGCTCCTTGAACTGTGCAGTCCTGCCTTTAAGCTCCGCTTCGGAGAGGTTTGTGTATTCCTCGTCCAGATCAAGCACCTTTTGCTTTATAGGCTCGATTTTTTTAAGCTCACGCTTGCTGTAATTGCCGAAAAGTCCGTCTAAAATACCCATTCGTTTTATTCCACCTTAAAAATTATTATAAATGTTTTCGTTTTTTTACCTGTATTATCGGACGTTTATCCTATAAAAATAGCTTTTCCAAAAACATACTCTATATAATTATATAACAAATTACATTTATTGTCAATAGCTGTTAAAAATTTTTGTACGGCATTTGGATAAATGAATATTTTGTTAGCTTTGTGTTAATGTTTCTTGCTCCAAGATTTTTTGACTGTTTGCCAATATTATTCCAAGAAAATTTACAAAATCGGCGGCAATAAGTATTGACGGGTCGGAGAAAAAATGATATAATTTAGAAAAAGGATAGGTGATAATATGAAAAAAATTATTATAGGCGTTTCATGCGCCGTGCTGCTTGCGGCTGCGGGACTGGCGTATGACCGTATAAACAGTGTGGCTGCAAGCAATATATCAAATACGGCGTATGTGGACGAAACAGGTTTTTATACCGAATATGCAGAAGCGGTCGAGGTATTTGATGAAAACGCGGAGACCGTGTATTCGGATTATTCCGATTTTACGGTAACGGCATTTCATGATACCGAAGAGAATGTGTTTTTGCCGGAGTCAAAGCTCGTTTCGGAGCTTCTTAAAAATGTCGAATGGATAGACAGGGCAGATGTGGCTGTTTTTAAGCCGGAAAGCTTTGACGGCAGCGATTATTCAAATGTGACCCTTGCGGCAGTACTGGAAATGAACAAGCAGCCCGAAAATGAGGAAATAGACGGCGTTGTTCATATGATAACATTGACCCTTGAGGGCGTTAAAGCGGAAAATATCACTATAATGGACGAGGCGGGAAATGTGCTTAACTCTTAAATTTACAATTTAAGGAGGCAGAATTATGCTGATACCACACTTGCATTTTTGTGGCAACTGCGAAGAAGCGATTGCTGTATATGAGAAAGCGTTTAATACAAAAGCCGAAAGCATCGTATACAACCGTGATTATGCACCTAATGAATATCCGGACGATAACAGAATAGCACACGCTTTTATGAACATCCACGGACAAAAAGTTTTTCTGAATGATAGATTTGGCAACAAGGATAAATCTCTTAATTGTGCTGTTCATTTAATTGTTATGTTTGCCTCTGTCGAAGAACTTCTTGCTTGCTATGAGTTTTTCAAAGAAGAAAGCACAATTATTGACCCGTTCACTAAATTACCATACAGTGAATTAGCGGGCAACTTTGTTGATAAATTTGGTGTACAATGGGGTTTTATGACAGAGTAACAATGCAGCATATAAAACAGTGTGAGTCTTTCCTATGAAGCCGCTAAGGAAGTTATTCACAGACCCTCCGAGGAATTTATGGCTGAACAGGACAGAATGACAAGCGAATATGTCGAAAAATACTGCAAGCTCGACAGGGTGTCCCTTATGAAGCTGTTCAACAGCATAAGGTACGGTAAATAAATTTATTTAAGTCAACAAGCTTTTTATAACGTTTGACATGGGTGATAATATGAAAAAAATTATTATAATAGGCGTTTCGTGCGCTGTACTGCTTGCGGCTGCGGGACTTACGTATAACCGTATAAACAGTGCTGTATCGAATACAGCGTATGCAGACGAAACCGGTTTTTACACCGAATTTACTGAAGAAAAAGGGGATTTTGATGAAATGCGGGAAGATAAAAATTTTATAAAAATAAATGTTGAGAACCTGGTCGAATGGAACGAGCCTAACGGAGAGGGCTGTATAGTATCCGATAAAATAACAAAGGAGGGCTTTAAGGTCGGTTATATGTACAGGGAGCAGCCCGATGACGGCCTCCCGGACAGCGGGTGGAGATTTATGGCAGGAAATGAAGATGATGAATATATGGACGATCCGAACAATCATCATATATTTGCGATCAACACAATTTGCAATTATGACAGTGACATTATTCCTTATATTTATTCGGATATCGGAAGTGCTTACATAAGAACCGACGGGAATAATTTTGAAATTGATGACGGCAGCAAGCCGATATTTATTGATAAGCAAGAAAATGGGTAATATAAAAAATTATAATTGACCGCATTTATCTCTTGACATTTCCCGAAAAGTGTGTTATGATAAATATGGTATTTCACAGAAATACATTTTCACCGAAATACATTTGCTCAGTCTGAAAGGTCAGGTAAAAAATGTTCTGGAAAACGATGAATTTACAGCTTAATAAAGGATCTGTTTTTGCCCCTTACGGGGATAGTGCGCCCTTTTTTAAGTTCGATCGTTTTTGCCTAAGTCCTTTGCTATAGGGCTTTTGGGGAACTTTGACCGTTTAACTTAATATAAAGCGCATTATCTCCTTAACCGTTTATTTTGAGAATTTACGTTAAGGAGATTTTTTATGTTTAAATTTGAAAATAACGCACCCGAAAAGGTTGGTGCAAAAAATGTCGACAGAGCAAAATATGTTTGTAAAACAAACACCGCCAAAAAACAAATTTCAAAGCTTTACGCTTCCTCGGTTTTAGGGAATTTATCCCTGACGGGGGCTTGGGTGGCAATACTGGCGGCAAGGGGTTTTTCACTGGTGGAAATTGGCGCCAGCGAAACGGTTTTCCACATTGTGAGCCTTATTTTCGAGATACCCTCGGGAGTGTTGGCAGATGTGTTCGGCAGACGGAAGATGCTTATTGTAAGCACTGTTATGCGAATGATCGCAAATGTTGTTATGATACTGTCGGGCGGTCTTGTTACTGTGTGCATTTCAATCGGGTTTCAAGCCCTTGCCTACAATTTTTCCTCGGGCACGGGGGACGCTCTTGCTTACGATTCCTTAAAGCTTGCGGGAATGGAAAGCGGGTTTGACAAATACAACGCAAATCAGCTGATAATTTACCGCCTTTGCAGCGGCATTTCCACTCTGTGCGCAGGCTTTGCTCTTTTTATCGGGCACAGGGCTGCTTACGGCACTGACCTTATTACGGGAGTTATTCAGATATTCCTGCTGATGAGCCTTTATGAAGTTTACCCGGGAAATGATGGGTCGGTAAAAAATAAAAGGAAAATTGCCGTATCGGCAACCGACACGGTAAATGAGCTTAAAATGTGCTTCACGAAAAGCTTTGCATTTATCAAAAACGCACGGAATGCTATGGGGCTTATGCTGTGCAATTCCCTTGTGGGGGCTGTTGATATTCTGCTGCTGTTTTATTTGCAGGCAAAGCTGACCGAAAAGGGACTTCCCGAAGAGGCTCTGGGCTTTGCGCTGCTTTTTATGGAAATGGGCGGCATTGTCGGGTCAAAATTATCGGTTAAAATCCCGAAAATTTCTTACAAGAAAATGTTTGTTATATCGTTGCTGCTTGTAGGTTTCGGGATAATGGCGGAGCATTCCCCGCTATGGTTTGTTATGGCTTTGGGAGGCTTTATTTCGGCAATGGCGGACGACGCTTTGCAGGTGCGGACAAATGCAATATTGCAGGATATGTTCCCCTCGGAGCAGCGAGCGACTCTTACTTCTGTAGAATCCTTTTCCTTCTCAATTATCATGCTGTTTCTGACATTGCCTGCCGGGGCGTTTTTTACAATATGGTAAAAGGCGGTATGCATTTTGCCGAACGGTGACATTTATCTTTGACAGTATTTTTGCATTTTTGTTGGATGAGGCTGTTGCATTTTTGCTGCAACAGCCTCAGCTTGTTATACTAATCTCTCACCCCATTATGAACCATCTCTCGCCGCAAAACCCACATATTAAAGCTTTTGCGGCAATTTCTTGTACATAATCCTAATGGAGATTAGTATTAAATTATGATGAACGGTATGTAAAATGCCACATGCCGACATTGACAAACATCAAAAAAAATGATATAGTTATATGAGCATTATTATATGCAAATTTTGATGAAAGGAGGAATTTTGATATGAATAAAATATTGAAACAGCTTGGGAGGGCTATATTTTTTTAGTTCTTCCCGAAAAAGGAGGATCTTATGAACATATATACCGATACAATGCTTGAAAGAGCCGATCGGATAATCAAGAGCAATTTTGACTGCTGTACCCGGGAAATAGAAAAATGCGAAAATGTTACCAATAATTTTGTATATTTCTTTACCGCACTTGGTAAGCGTTATGTTTTAAAATTATTCAGAAGCAGCGACTGGCCCGAAAGCGGAAAGCTTCAATTTGTAAACGAAATTTTACATCGGAATAACATTCCCTGCGCCGAACTGATCGCATACAGTCATAACGATCGGATATATCCGAACGGTTATCTGATAGAGCAAGAGGTAAAAGGAACAGCGGCTGATAAAATATTGCTTGACAGGGAACAGGAAACCAAGCTTTACATCAAATTAGCGGAACTGGTCTCTGACATTCACAATATAAAAATTAAAAACTACGGATATATAGGCAGCGGTATTGCCTGTTATGAAAGCATGACAGCTTTTTTTGAGGACGAATTTGACAGGCTGGAGGACGGATTAAAGGAAACGTTTCCGAAAACACGGCTTGGAAAAATGAAGAAAAAGTTTTTGAGTACAATGGATGATTTTGAAGATCTGCCGTCTGTCCTTTGCCATGGCGATCTGTTAAAGAAAAATATAATTGTGCAGGATAACGGCGAAATAGTGCTTATCGATTGGGACGATGCTATGGCGCTGGGCTGGATGGCAGATATAGCCCGATTGACATTCTGGATGAAGCTGAATTATAACGAGCAGGACTGTGAAATGTTCAGAAGTACATTTTTGGAACATTACCGGTCCGCTTACCGGAAATCCGAATTCGGTGCTTTTGAAAGTGCGTTTCATATCTATTCCGCTTTGGACTCTTTGCTCTTTTTTAAAAGCATTGGCGATAAGGAAACGGAAAATCGTTTAAAAAGTTATCTCGACGGCTTATACTAATTCTCGCCATAAAACCTTAGCAGAAATGCCGCACAAAAGCTCTGATATATGCGGTTTTGGGCGGCAGAGATGCAAAGGTTTTAGGCGAGAATTTGTATTAGATCTGCAATAGGAGGTATGGTGACGTGAAAATTTTGAGAACAAGCTCCGAGGCGGAAATGATCTCGGAATTTTTAAAGGCAGAATACCGTTCCGAGAGATTTTCGGAACAGATAAAAAAAGCTATGAAAGAGCTTTTGCTGGACGAGAGCATAATATTGTCCGAAGACCTCAATAACACTAATGAAAATATTGCAAGAAAAAAGCTTCTCGGAGAATTTCGGGGATACGGCCTGAACCGTGAATTATTTGAGAATTTTCCCAATGAGATCCAATGGAGCTTATGCAATTTTGTAAGCGATGATCTGAACAATATCAGATATATTGATTACAGTTACTGGAATGAATTATCGAAAGGAACTCATTCGCCTTTGATAGCTGCACAGACAATTCTGAACGGAATTGAAATTTACGGTCAGAGCAATGAGGGGTTTTTAAAAGCTGCGGAATTTATAAAAAGCGGCGGGAAATTTTTAAGACCGATCTTATTGACAGCAGATTCAAAGCATTTTGTTATTGTCGAGGGACATCTTAGAATAACAGCTTTTGCATTGGTGCCCGAACACTTTAATAATGCCCAATGTTTGGTCGGAAAATGCAGCAGCGATGACTTGAAAAAATGGATCTGACAGCATGACAGTGCAGGCTCGGAGCTATGTGACGTGAATAACGTCCGCAGCTCCGTTTTATTTACAACACTGCGCAAAGCACTTTTTTCGGCTGAAAAATTTCTTGACATATCAGCGGATTTTATGTTAAAATATAGCTGACGGAAACTTATTATCACGGATAAAATACGGTTAAAATGAAAGGTAAATTTACATATGAAAATCTTAATTATTCGCCACGGCGACCCGGATTATTCTATTGATTCTTTAACGGAAAAGGGTTGGCGTGAAGCTCAAATGCTGTCGGAGAGAATTGCGCCCTTGAATGTGAAGGATTACTATGTTTCCCCTTTGGGCAGGGCGAGGGACACTGCCGATGTGACCTTGAAAAAGGCGGGGCGGACGGCGGAGACCCTGCCTTGGCTGAGGGAATTCGACGCACCCGTTACCGACCCTGTTACGGGAGAAACAAGAGGAATCCCATGGGATATGCTGCCGGAAAAATGGACGGGGGTTCCCGAATATTACGACAGGAATTTGTGGTATGAGCAGCCGATAATGTTATCGGGAAATATGCGTGAAAGGCTTGGAGAGGTCTGGGACGGGCTGGACAGGATAATAGAAAAGCACGGCTACAGGCGGGAGGGAAGTTTTTACCGTGCGGTAACGCCCAATGAGGACAGGATAGTTTTTTTCTGTCATTTCGGGGTGCAGTGCGTTATGCTGGGGCATTTGCTGGGGCTGTCCCCCATGGTTTTGTGGCACGGACTTATGACTGCGCCTACGTCTGTCACTACCCTTTGCACCGAGGAACGGCGGGAGGGTATTGCTCTTTTCAGGGCGAGTGCGATCGGTGATATTTCTCATCTTTATGCAAAGGGTGAAGAACCTGCGTTTGCGGGAAGATTCTGCGAGATGTTTTCTAATGATGAACAGAGGCATGATTAGTTTTTCATTACTGACAAAGCTTGGATTTTTTTGTAGAATTTCAGAGTTTATAAAATAATTTTCGGGAGAAAAATTTATGGGATTTTTTGATTTATTAAAAAGAAAAAAGGGGATAAAAATTGAAGATATTATGGGGGAAAAATACGAGCAGATCTATTTTGAGGAATGTAAATTCATTTGGAAAAACTATGTGCCCAAAAGCGGGCAGGCGGATAATTTACAGGGGGAATTGCTGCGGGAGATCGAGAAGCTCCGCCGGGAGGCGCAGGATAACGGCAACATAAATTGGGACGGGAATTTTGAATATTTCTGCGATTTTATTTCGGACACGCTTTGCGGTCAGCCTATTTTTTCGGATGAGGAAAAGGAAAAAATTTCGGTGATAATGGGATATTTTAAAGAATGCGGGATATATGCTTTTAAATTTAATAATGGCGAAATTTCCGACGAGGAATTTGACGTTATGAAGCTCGCTTACACCGAGGATAATTTGTATGACATAATATGCGATAAAATAGGGCAGATGTACAAAAATGATCCTGCACCGATACCATATGAAAAAAACGAGAAAATCTACAGATAAAAAATTTTCTGTCTTTTTCGCAGAAAGCCTTTTTTCGCAGAAAGCTTTTATTCGCAGAAAAATTTAATTGTAAAATTTTGGGGAATATGATATAATTTTAAAAATCAGCTAAAAGCAACAAAATTCGGAGTATTTATATGAATTTAAAATTTACAGTAACGGGCGAGGAGCTTTCGGATATACTTCTGAATATTGCCACTGTACGCCCGGTGTTTATATGGGGTGCGCCGGGGATAGGAAAATCTGCGCTTGTACAAAAATTTGCGGATGATGTGGGAATGGAGTGCGTTTCACTTTTGGGAAGCCAGCTTGCCCCGGAGGATATTATCGGCATACCTCAGATAAAGGGCGAGACCTCGCAGTTTATGCCCCCGAAAATGATAGCACGGAAAGAGCCGTATGTGCTGTTTCTGGACGAACTTAACGCCTGCTCCCAGGAGGTGCAGAAGGCTTTCTACAGCCTTATTCACGAGCGGCGGATAGGAGAATATCATTTGTCCGAGGGAAGCGTTGTGATAGGGGCGGGCAACCGTTCGCAGGACGGGGCTATTGTTAAAACAATGTCCACGGCGCTTATTAACAGAATGTTCCATGTGCAGCTTGCCCCCGACACAAACCAGTGGCTGAACTGGGCTTATGAAAATGACCTGCACCCTTGGGTGACGGACTACATAACACAGCGCCCCGATCATTTATTTTCCGAGCCGCCGAAAACGGAAGAACCGTATTCCACTCCCCGTTCGTGGCACGCTCTGAGCGACGCTCTGAAAAGCTACGGGGCAGGGGAAAAGGACGTGCCCGAGGGCATTTTGAAGGTGCTTGCGTTCGGCTGCGTTTCTTCATCTCATGCGGGGAATTTTCTTGCTTTTATTAAGCAGCTGGGGAATAAAAATCTGCTTAATGAAATTATCAAGGGAGAGGCAAAATTCCCCTCCGCTCCCGAGCAGCGGGACGTTTTATATTTTGTGGCTCAGAGCTTTCGTGCAAAGCTGCTTATGGAGCTGCCCGAAAACAAGCAGTCACTTGACGCTAAAACGCAGAATCTTGCTCACCGTGCAAAGGCTATGCTTAAAGACCTGTCTCATCTGAATATTGAGCTGGCGCAAATGGTGGTTTCCTCCGATGAGGGAAAGGTTCTGCCGGAATGGTTCATGATAGAGATTGTCCGCGATTTGCCCCGACTTATTAAGAACGAGAAGTAAAAATGGCTAAAAAGAAAGAAAATAAAATTTCAAAAAATGAACAGCAACTTCTTGACGGGATAGAGCTTGTAAAAAAACACCCTCTTTTCGGCAGGCTGTGTTTCCATGGACATATTTGCGGGAAAAATGCTATGGGAAAAATGCCCGCAAGAGTTTCCGTTTACAATTATATGCTTAACAAGGACTGCGACCTCTCCCCCGGCGAATGGGCGCATATTATTTCCCACTGTATGCTGCATTTGTCATTCGGGCATTTTGACGCAGAGCGTATGCCGGGTTATTACAATGAAGAACGCAAGTGGGTTGTAAGCTGCGACTATGCTCTGTGGAATATGGCCTGCGATATTTACATATGCAAATTTTTGCTGGATGTTAAATTCGGAACACCCTTTATTCGTGCGGAAGAATTATCGAGGTTCGGCAGCGTTTCAAGGGAAATAAAAATTTACGATAATTTAGTGAGAAATAAAATTGATTCATCGGAAAATATTTTCGGAACGGCGGGAGAATTTACCGATATGGTAATGCCCGACAAGCCGCTTGTTTACCAAAATGGCCAAAAGAACGAGCATATCACGGAGTTTGCATTTGCTCTTGCAGATTCGGTTCGGACGGTCATAAACAAGGCGGGTAACAGTTCCGAGAGCGGCATAAAAACCGAGGCGCAAAGAGCTGCACTGTGGTTTATAAATCATTATCCGCTGCTTGGGGGACTGGCAAGCGGATTTAAGATAATTGATACGAGAAACACTTTGCAGAATTTAAGTGATATCTCCATTGCGGCGGTGAATGTTACCGAGGGGGAAATTTACG
>CAMWIR010000020.1 GCA_947174365.1 uncultured Ruminococcus sp.
AATTATTTAAATAAACTGGGGTATTGTTATACCACGAGGGTATATAAAGAAATCGAAAAATATAAAGTCGGGGAATTATATATTGCCCCATGGGGTGATGTATTGAAAATAGATGAAGTTAAAACATACCGGAAGGTATCAGATCGCCCTTTCTATGACGAAATGACTGATGACGAAAGGACAGAAATACGTAAATATTCCGAAGATATAGGATTGCCGTATGAATTTATAAAATTTTCTAAAAGTACAGTATAATTACACAGTAAAAACAGAGGAAAGGAATTTGTAATAAAGATTTAATTTTGCAGTTCCCGAAAGCTGCAAGAAAAAAGGAGATGATATTTATGAAAATGGAATTTATGATGAATACTATGACGTTTTTAACACCTGCACTTTTATTAAGAAGAAAAACTATCATTGAGAAACTGAAAAAAAGCGGGGCGGTGAGCGAAGAAAATGCCGTGACCCTGGAGGAAGCAGGTGTTCCCTATTCAAAGGCGTTTCCAAAGATAACTGACTATTTAGCGGAGCGAAATATATTGGCAAAAACAGTGAACGGAAAATATTATCTCAAAAAGGCAGACGCCCGATGAGAGTTATCCGATAATATGTTAAGAAAAAAATATTTATAGGAGGTTTAAACTCATGAATATGCAAAAGCTTACCAAAAAGACCATTGAGGCTATCCAGGCAGCCCAGGACACGGCGATCGAATATCAGAACACCAACGTCGACCAGTCCCATTTGCTGCTGGCGGTGATGACCCAGGAAAACGGGCTTATTCCCCAGCTGATGAAGAAAATGGGCAAGGACGCCGCTCTTATTGCGGGCAGCATTGAGAGGATAATCGGCAGGATTCCCAAGGTCACGGGCAGCGGACGGGATATGAACACGGTTTATATTTCCCAGTCACTTGACCGTCTGCTGAATGCGGCGGAGGTCATTGCAAAAAATATGGGTGACGAATTTGTTTCGGTGGAGCACATTATGCTCTCCTATTTCGACAACGGGGACAAGGATATAGAGCGTTTGTTCAAGGACTTTGCCCTTGACAAAAACAGTTTCCTGACCGCATTGCAGGACGTGAGGGGCAATCAGAGAGTAACAAACGACACCCCCGAGGACACCTATGATGTGCTCAAAAAATACGGGCAGGATCTTGTTGATCTTGCACGAAAAAACAAGCTTGACCCTGTTATCGGCAGGGACAGCGAGATACGCAACGCTGTGCGAATCCTGTCGAGAAAAACCAAGAACAACCCCGTGCTTATCGGCGAGCCGGGTGTGGGTAAAACTGCCATTGCGGAGGGGCTTGCCCAGAGGATAGTGCGGGGGGACGTTCCCGATAATTTAAAGGACAGGAAGATCTTTTCTTTGGATATGGGTGCGCTTATTTCGGGGGCGAAGTTCAGAGGCGAATTTGAGGAAAGGCTCAAAGCCGTGCTTGAAGAGGTCAAAAAATCCGACGGCAGGATTATCCTGTTCATTGACGAGCTGCACACCATTGTGGGGGCGGGAAAGACCGACGGAGCAATGGACGCAGGCAACCTGTTAAAGCCCATGCTTGCAAGGGGTGAGCTGCACTGCATTGGTGCGACTACACTTAACGAGTACAGAATGTACATTGAAAAAGACCCTGCTCTGGCAAGGCGTTTTCAGCCCGTTACCGTGCCCGAGCCTACGGTGGAGGACGCTGTTTCCATACTGCGCGGCTTAAAGGAACGCTACGAGGTATTCCACGGAGTAAAGATACAGGACAGCGCCCTTATTACCGCGGCGACCCTTTCCAACAGGTATATTTCCGACAGGTTTCTGCCCGACAAGGCCATTGACCTGGTGGACGAGGCCTGCGCTCTTATACGCACGGAAATGAACTCCATGCCCACGGAGCTGGACGACATTGCACGGAAGATCATGCAAAAGGAAATTGCGGAGACGGCTCTTAAAAAGGAAGAGGACAAGCTTTCGAGAGAGCAGCTGACCGAGGTTCAGAGAGAGCTTTCCGAGCTGCGGGACGAGTTCAATGAAATGAAGACCCGCTGGGAAAATGAAAAGGATTCTGTGGCAAGGCTGCAAAAGCTCCGTGAAGAGATCGAACAGACAAACAGCGAGATAACAAATGCCGAGCGGGGCTATGACCTTAACCGTGCGGCGGAACTGAAATACGGCAAGCTGCCTGCGCTGAAAAAGGAGCTTGAAGAAGCCGAGGCGGCTGCGGACGATTACGAAAAGCACACTCTTATCCGTGACAAGGTGACAGACGAGGAGATAGCGAAGATCGTTGCGCGGTGGACGGGTATTCCCGTATCGAAGCTTATGGAGGGCGAGAGGGAAAAGCTTTTGCGCTTGGAGGAGCTTTTGCACCGCAGAGTTATCGGTCAGGACGAGGCTGTTAAAAAGGTCAGCGAGGCGATTCTCCGCTCCCGTGCGGGAATACAGGACCCTAACCGTCCGCTGGGTTCGTTTATGTTCATGGGGCCTACGGGCGTGGGAAAAACCGAGCTTGCAAAGGCGCTGTCGGAGGCGCTGTTCGATGATGAGAAGAACATTGTCCGCATTGATATGACGGAGTATATGGAGAAGCATTCGGTGTCCCGCCTTATAGGAGCGCCTCCGGGATATGTGGGCTATGAAGAGGGCGGTCAGCTGACCGAGGCTGTACGCAGAAAGCCCTATGCGGTAATACTTTTTGACGAGGTGGAAAAGGCTCACCCTGATGTGTTCAACATTCTTTTACAAGTGCTGGACGACGGCAGAATAACCGATTCACAGGGGAGGACGGTGGACTTCAAGAACACCATAATAATCCTTACCTCTAACCTTGGCTCGGACTATATTTTAGAGGGTATCAACGAAACCAATGAGATAACCGAAGAGGCAAGGGAGCAGGTGTCGGGGCTGCTGAAAAGCCGTTTCCGTCCCGAATTTTTAAACAGGCTGGACGAGATAGTTTTCTACAAGCCCCTTTCCAAAAAGGAGATATACCCCATAATCGACCTTATGCTGAAATCCCTTTCAAGGCGGCTGCGTGACAAGCAGCTGTCGGTGGAGGTGACCGATGAGGCAAAGGAGTTTATTGTAAAAGAGGGCTACGACCCCATTTACGGTGCAAGACCCTTGAAGCGGTACATTCAGAGCCGCATTGAGACCCTTATTGCAAGAACCATGATAGCAAACGACCTTGAACCGTTCACGGTGATAAAGGTGGACAGCAAGGAAAACGAATTTGTTATCGAATGCATTGAACCGACCGAGGAAACGGAAACATCGGAAACCGAAAAATTCGAATAAAAAAAGCGGGACTGCTGCCCGATAGCAACAGTCCCGCTTTTTTCTAACCTCTTACCTCTAACCTCTGACATCTTAAAGGATAAAGCATATAAGCCCTCCGCAGCCCTCGTTAATTATTCTTTCGAGGGTCTCCTGCAGTTTCAGACGTGCATCCACGGGCATACGGTAAAGCTTGTTGTGAAGCCCCTCGTTTACAAGCTCGTGGAGGGATTTTCCGAATATGTTGGACTCCCAGATCTTTCCGGGGTTTTCCTCAAAATCACGCAGCAGGTACATGACCAGTTCCTCCGACTGCTTTTCGCTGCCCACGATCGGGCTTACCTCCGTTATAATATCCGCTTTCATCATATGTATTGAAGGAGCGGAGGCTTTGAGCTTCACGCCGTATTTGCCTCCCTGACGGACTATCTCGGGTTCTTCGAGTGTCAATTCTTCAATGGTGGGCATTACAATGCCGTAACCTGTTGCTTCCACTTCTTTCAGGGCGTTTTCTATCTTCTCGTATTTTTTGCGGACTGCCGTCAGGTCTTTAAGCAGGGGCATAAGGTCGCTTTCTCCCGAAATTTCTATGCCCGTAGTCTCTCCTAAGATCTTATAGAAAAGCTCACTCTTTACGGTCACGGAAATATCCGCACAGCCCTTGCCAAGATCAATGGAGCGTATATCCGAATAGGTGATATGCTCGCAGGTGAGGATATTTTCCGCAATGTTCCCTGCGTCACGGACGGTTTTTACATTTTCCGCCGCCTGTCTTATGGCGCTGTAGATCTCGTTTTTGAGCCAGTGATCCTTGCCGAGACCCGTTATCCATTTGGGCATGGCGATGTTTATCTCCTTGACGGGGAAGCTGAAAAGCACCTGCTTTAAAATATTGTCAATATCCTCTCTCGAAAGCTCCAGGCAGTTTACGGCTATTACCGGCGTGCCGTATTTTTCCTCCATTTCACGGCGGAGGGTCTCCGACTTGCCGCTTTTGGGATCGGTGCAGTTGAGGAGCACCACAAAGGGCTTGTTAATGGCCTTCAGCTCGCCTATGACCCGCTGCTCGGATTCCTCATATTCGTTCCGCGGAATGTCGGAAATGCTGCCGTCGGTGGTGACAACAAGTCCTATGGTGCTGTGCTCGGTTATCACCTTGCGGGTGCCTACCTCCGCCGCCATATTAAAGGGCACTTCCTCAGAAAACCACGGGGTCATGACCATTCGGGGGGCTTCGTTTTCGATATATCCGATAGAGCTGGGTACGATATATCCCACGCAGTCGATAAGGCGCACATTGAATCGTGCGTTGAAGTCATTCTCCCCGACGGAAATTTCCACAGCGTCCTCGGGAATAAACTTCGGCTCTGTTGTCATGATAGTCTTGCCCGCAGCGGACTGGGGCAGCTCGTCTACCGCTCGCTCCCGCCTGAAATCGCTCTCTATATTGGGAATGACCAGCTGCTCCATGAACCTTTTTATAAAGGTTGATTTACCTGTTCTAACAGGCCCTACAATGCCTATGTAAATATCGCCGTCGGTTCGCTTGGCAATATCCTTGTAAATATTGTTCTGAACTGTATTCATAAAAATATATTCTCCTAACTTGCTTTTTTTAGACGTGTTTGCAGCAAGCTGCCGCTGTTTTCGGTTGATGTATTTAAAGGAAGCTTCTGATTAAAGGTATTTCCCCGCCACCCATAGCCATTTTTTTATCAAGAAAATTCTTAAGAAAAAACGTTATACCATGGGGATAAGCAGCATTCGTCCCTCGGAGAGAGTGCCGGAATCAAGCTCGTTTTCCTCCATTACCAGACCCACCGAAGCACCGCAGCCCTTGGCAATGTCCCAAAGCTCCTCTCCGGGGTCGGCAAAGTAAAGCTTTAAGGCAAATTCCTCCTGACGTTCTCTGGGCGCCTGCTCATCAAGGGTTATCTCGGTAACGGCATTTACCGTCCTGTAATCCTCGATCCGCCCTCTTACGGCGATCTCTGCTTTAATTTCCGCAGTATTTTCCGAGCCTATAGTATAGGTACATGAAAGAACGTTAAAGGTAAGACGGATAACGGCGTTTTCCGAAAAGGCCGTATTGGGATCTGCCGAAATAACCTCCTCCACGGGCACATCGGATTCGCAAAGGATAAAATCGCCGTTTTCCGCTCTGCCTATCACGGTGAGCCTTACCGTTCCCGTGACCTTTATTTTATCGCCCTCACGCTCGGTGCGCAGCTTGTCGGTGCGGCAGGAAACGTCGTAGATCTCCGCAAGAGGGCTGTCCTTGTTTTCGCAAGTGCCCTTTACAATAATAATGCTGTCGATATTTTCAGGCTCGCTGCGGATCTTTACGGGAACGCTTGAATGGGATGAATTATATGCGGTGGAGTATTCATCGCAGGCAATTTCGCAAAGGGTGCTTTTAACGGCGGTGCAGTCGATAAAGAGCATTACCTCGCATTCAAGGGAAGTAGCCTCGCCGTCCCCCGAAGAACGGGGAATTATCTCGCAGGAAACTACCTCGGTATAGACCGAGCAATCGTAATCGCTGTCGAGTCCCTCCATATCTATAAGCTGAGAATAGGGCAGAGTAAATTGCAGGGCGCATACGGGACGGTCGGAATTATCCCCCGAGGGGGTGTAAACAAGGGAAATTTTCAGCTCACCCTTGGCGGCAAGCTTGCCCGCCACAAGCTTTTTGTCGGTGGATATTACCCGTGCGCCGCATTTTATTATGCTGCCCACGGGAGGATTATCACCAATTTCCAGTTCGTCGGAGATAGTCACACGCCTTGCTCCGTGAATTATGGACGACGGGCAAAGGCAGGCGGATTTTTTCAGTTCCACAGACCCGCCGAAAGCGTCGCAAATGACCTGAACATCGGTCTCACCCATTACCTCCACAGTTACCGTTACCGCTCCCCTTACATCTATGCGGCGGCGGTTTACGGCACGGCAGTTTATATGGTCGGGACTTGCCTTGATGTACACTGCCGCATTCACAGCCTGTTTGTCCAGATTCACCGTCCGGCTGTAGCTCAGCTTCTGTTCCACAGCCTCGGGCTGTCCTCCCGATTCGGGGCAGTAGATCACCCTTATGCACACGGTCAGTTCATAGGTCACACGGTCGCCGCTGATCCCGCAAAGGGTAACTCTCGGCTCTGCCTCGCAGCCCATTATCCGGAATATTTCCGGGTAATAATCGGGCAGCACGTAATCCAGCTCCACAGGCTGCTCCTGAACTGCCTGGCAGATCTTCTCGAATGATTTTACCGATTCTTTGTTTACTTTGAAATTCAAGATCCATCAATCCTCCTAAGTTAATATGGCAGCGCCTTGGGGCTTGATCATTTTTTTACGCACTGCCTGATTGTCCTCTTTGAATTAATTATATTCGAGTTTTTCCGAAACTATGCTACCGGAGGCAAGAAATTAAGAAGCAAGAGGCAAGAAGCGATTTACACGAGCACACACGCCACTTGGGTTTCCAAAGGGGGGACCCCTTTGGCGGGTCAGAGGGCGGAGCCCTTGCGGGGGACGGGGGGCAGCGCCCCCTCTAACAGCCGCCATACAAAGCGCACTTCAATAGCACCCCAAAATGCGCCGCCCGATTCGGTAAACCTACAAGTCGAAATTACGCAAAACACAGTATCTAACAGCCGCCAAAAAAGTAAAAATCGGTGCGTCATTGCAACTAAAGTTGCAGCAGCATAGAAACGTGTGACGAATGTCGGGTGCAACTTTAGTTGCACATTTTCATTGCTGCCGCCCGTAAGGGCGCATAGGTGACGGCAAGCGTAACCCCCGAGGCGTGACATAATTCACACGAAAGATTTCCATTAATTATCGATTCTCATATTGCTTTTATTGATGACGTTGTCGGGAAACATGGAAGCATTAAGCAGGTCGGAGGGGTCAACATTAAGGGCGTCTGCTATGGATAGTAAAGTTTCCAATGTAAAATTATGCGGCAGGCTCGGAGCTTCTACGGCACTTATCAGAGAGCGGCTGATATTTGCCTTTTCTGCAAGTTCCTCCTGTGACATCCCCCGAACTCTACGTAATGTTGATATGGCTATTCCGATTTGGAAAAAGCGGTCACGGTGGCGAAGCGGAATATCTTTGGACATTCTTTGATTCACTCCTTGTGTGAGATATATCCTTAATATGATTTTACCACAAATAATTTTGTTATGTGTGGGATATATCCCAAGCTGTAAATATTTCACAAAAAATTTATCATGTAAACGATTGACATATGGGCAATTTAATGGTATAATAAAATCATATGAACGGGAAATTTTTACAGCCCGAAAAAATCCCCCGAAAGCGAAGGATAATTTGCAGAAAACAAACCTAAAAGGAGCGTTGATAAAGTGAAGAAATATTCAAGAAAAGCAACCCTGATAACAGTAACAGCTGCCGTTATGAGCTTTAGTATGCTGTGTCTCACAGGCTGCGGCAATAAAAATAACGAACCGCAGGAAACGGGCGATGCGGTCACCGAAAGCCCTGCCGCCCCCAATACCCCTTTGGCAAGCGTTTACGAAAACCCCGACTGGAGCTACGGACAGGTCGCCATAAGCGGCGGCGGCTTTGTTACGGGAATAATAAACACCTGCGAACCCGGGCTTTTCTACGCCCGCACGGACGTGGGCGGCGCATACAGATGGGATAAGGACAAGGATATGTGGATATCCCTTTCCTATTCCGTTTCCGACGATGATAAGGGGCTTCTGGGAATAGACGGCATTGCGGTCGACCCTAATGACGCTGCTTCCGTTTATATGATCGCAGGCACGGAATATTTCAGCGGCGGCAAGACCTGCGTGTTCGTTTCCCACGATTACGGCGAGCATTTCGACGTTGTGGACGTTACCGATATGATAAAAGTGCACGGCAACGGCATGGGCAGAGGAAACGGCGAGAGAATTGCTGTTGACCCCAACAATTCCGACATTATCTACTGCGGCGGCAGAACAGGCGGAATGATACGCAGCACCGACAGCGGCAAAACATGGCAAAAGGTGGAAAGCTTCTCCATTACCTCCACCTCCAA
This sequence comes from uncultured Ruminococcus sp., assembly GCA_947174365.1. Classification (GTDB taxonomy): domain Bacteria; phylum Bacillota; class Clostridia; order Oscillospirales; family Ruminococcaceae; genus Huintestinicola. Next base: position 8,324 of record CAMWIR010000020.1, read on the forward strand.
TTCCAACGGTATCAACATTATTTTGTTTGACGGCAACAAAAACGAGGGCGGCAAGACCACCCGAATTTATGCGGGAGTTTCAAGGAATAAGGACGACAACATCTTTATTTCCGAAGACGGCGGCGAAAGCTGGAATGTCTTTGAAACGTCAAGCGAGGCTGCCCAGAAGCTTATGCCCCAGCGTTTCGATCTTGACAGCAAGGGGAATCTGTACGTTTCCTACGGCAACAACGAGGGGCCTTGGAACAGCGCAAAGGGTACGCTGTACAAATACAATGCCGACAGCAAAACAAGCGAAGAAATATCGGTAGTTGCCTGGACTGTGGGGGATATTGTGATAGACCCCGCCAATGACAACAATATGCTGCTGGTAACGAGCCAGGTATGGAAAGAACAGCCCAACGGCGCATTCGGAGATAAATTCTTCCGCTCCACCGACGGCGGCGCTACCTGGGAAGATCTGGACGGTAAGTACACTATGTCGCTCAATAATATCCCATGGATAGAGGGAGCTGCCATTCACTGGTGCAGCAGTCTTGCCATAGACAGCAGCGACTCAAACCGTGTTATGGTAAATTCGGGCAACGGCATTTTCGCCTGCGACAATATATGGTCGGACGCTCCCGAGTTTTACTTTGAATCAAGGGGCATTGAGGAAACAGTGCCCGAGGATATAATAACCTATAAGGATTATCCCCTGGTTTCGGCAGTGGGCGACTTTGACGGATATGTTCACGAGGATATATTCACCCCCGCTGTCCGCCATACAAAGCAGATAGGCTCTACCACAAGCATTACCATAGCAGCGGACAATCACGATATATGGGCAAAGGTGGGCGGAGATGAATCAAATCAGCTTCTCTGCTACTCTGTCGACGGCGGCAAGACCTGGTCGGATATTACCAATTCTCCCGAATCGGGCAAGGTTTTCTATAAAGGCAAGGTCGCACTTACCGCAGACGGAAAGACCCTTTTGTGGAGCCCCTCCAATTCCTATTACGTTTACCGCACAGAAAACTGGGGCGAAAGCTGGGAACAGGTCGAGGGAATAATCGGCAGTCAGAATGTTTACCTTATCGGGGACAATGTGGACAGCAACACCGTTTACGCTTGCGCCAACAGCGTATTCTACGTAAGCACGGACGGGGGAAAGAAATTCTCCCGCAAGTATGACACAATGACCAACTACAAGCGCATGGCGGTTTCTCCCGACGAGGAGGGCAGGGTGTATATCCCGGGCGGCGGCGCAGGACTGCTGACCACGGCGGACAAGGGCGAGAATATGGCGCTCGTTCCGGGACTGAAATACTGCGAGGCAGTGGGTCTCGGAAAGCCTAAGAATGAGGGCGATCCTTATGTTATCTATGTTTACGGCACGGCTGCGGATTCGGATTCCAAGGGCATTTACATGACCGAAAACAACGGAGAAAGCTGGATGCGGGTCAATGACGATCTGCACACGTTCGGCGGTACAGGCAACGGCGAATTCATTTCGGGAGATATGAACGTTTACGGCAGGTGCTATATGTCCACTGTGGGCATGGGCATTGTTTACTGCGATAAAAACGAAAAGTAAATATCAAGAAGCAAGAAATTCAGAGGCAAGAAGCAAGATGATATCACCATCTTACTTCTTGCCTCTAATCATCTTACCTCTTACTCAAACAATACCCCTTTAAAGCAGACCCTCTGTTCATTCCTGTCAAAATCCCAGCTGTGGAATGAACCGCCGCCGCAGAATTCACGTTCATTGCAGGCGGAGCATTTCCCGCTCATTTTATAAATATCCGACCTGTAGGTCTTAAAGCCGTTTTTCCAAATATATGTAAAATCGTCCTTTAAAATATTCCCCTCTATAAGCTCCGGGCGCATTTCTATATCAAGGCAAGCACCTATATCGCCGTTGGTGCGTATTCCCGCCGTGTAAATGCCCGCATTGCAAAGGAAATACCAGTCCCGCACCTCACGCTCGTAATCCGTTCCCAGATAATGAGTGCAGCCATAAAGCACGGGCATATTTTCCTGCCGCTTTTCACGGATAAACTCAAACACACGCCTGTAATCATCGGGGTCAAGGGCAAGTCCCGCGTCCAGCGCCCTGCCTATAGGCTCCACAGTCACCAGCCGCCATGAGTCAATATCCACGCCGCAAAGGTGATCGTACAGTTCATCAAGCTCGCCGATATTATTCTTGTGCACCACTGTCGTCACCTGAATTTCTTTAAAGGAATTCTGCCCGATAAGCGCATTTATCCCACTCATTGCCGCTTCCCAGCCCCCGGGAGTACGGCGGAATTCGTCGTGAGTTTTTTTCATTCCGTCAAGGCTTATGGAGACCGTGCCCATTCCGCATTCCGCCAGCCTTGCGGCAACCTCTTCGGTAATAAGCGTGCCGTTGGAGGTCATTCCCCAGTGAAATCTCAGGGAATGTGCATAGCCCATTATATCAAAAAAATCCTTTCGCAGCAGCGGTTCGCCGCCCGTTATGCAAAGCTGAATGCCGTGAGTTCCGAAATCCCGCTTTATTTTATCGAGAAAATCCTTGTATTGAGAAAGCGTCAGTTCCTCATTGTGGAAGTTGCCGCAACGACTCCCGCAGTGGATACACTGCTCATTGCAGCGCAGGGTAAGCTCCAGAAACAGGAATTTCAGCTTCGGCTCTTTCCAAAGCCCGCGGCGGTATTCGGCAAGCTGTTTCATATGCCCTGTCTTTACGGCTCTTATATCGCTATTCATCGGCATTTACCTCCGAATTTTCATTGGTGTCCACGGTCATATCGGAGCTTTCATCTGCCACGCTTTCTTCGGTCATTTCATCCTCCCATTCCTCTTCCGGCGGACCGTATACGTCATAATTTACATTGTCGACAGGGTCGAAATCGTTGCTTTCGGCTGCGGGGGTACTGTATACCTCTCCGCTGCTGTGATCGGGAAAATCGCTCTCGGGCGGAGGACCGTATGCGCACGCACTGAAATTCATAGCAGCCGCAAACACCGCCGCCGCAACGGCAGCTTTCTTTTTTATTTTCACCGAATATCATCTCCCGTATTTTCATCTTCCGTATTATCGGAAATATTTTCGGTTTCGCTTTGAGTAACAGCCTCATCATCAAAATCCTCCGGAGGAGGGCCGTATACACCTGAACCGTAATTATGACAAGCGCTGAAACTCATTGCAACCGAAAAGAAAGCCGCTGCAGCTGCGGCTTTCTTTTTAACCTTCATCTGACCTCATCTCCTTATGTAAAATTTTTCGGACTGTACCGAAATTTTGGCATATATGCCTCATATATGCCCTCATATAAATACACGTTTTGGGAATGCCGTTTTTATGGATTTATATTGTAAATATTTTATGAACATTAGTCATTCATTATATTTATCTCTTGCACACATTATATCACACGCCGCCATAAATGTCAAGAAATAACAACAGAGGCAAGATCACGATCTCACCTCTGCATTATAGATTCTAAACACATTGACCGCAGTCCGCAGCTTATTCCGTCCGCAGCGCCTCAACAGGGTCTTTCTTAGCGGCAACTCCCGAGGGGATAAGCCCTGCGATCAGGGTAAGGCACATACTGATAATTACCAGTATCACAGCCCCCCACACAGGCAGCACCGCCTTTAAGTCTTCTATACCCGTAAGATTATATATAACTGCGTTTATGGGGATTATGGCAGCCGCCGAAACGCCTATTCCTATAAGTCCCGAGCAAAAACCAACCAACAGGGTTTCCGCATTGAAAACCGTGGAAATGTCGTGCTTTGAAGCGCCTATGGCACGCAGAATACCTATCTCACGTGTTCGCTCAAGCACGGAAATGTAGGTGATTATCCCTATCATTATAGAGGAAACTATAAGGGATATCGCCACAAATGCGATCAGCAGATAGGATATACCGCTGATGATATCCGTAATGGAGGACATAAGCAGAGCCACAATATCGGTGTACTTTATCTCGTCCTCTTCGGAAACGCTGTTATTATAACGTGCAATGGCGTCGGAAATGTTGTCCTTTTTGGCAAAGGTCTTTGAGTATATCATTATCTTTGAGGGATCGTTAAAATCGGCGCACCCCAGCATTTTAAGATTATCCTTATAAGTTGAGGTGGAAAATTCCACGGGAATGAACTCCTCGAAAATAAGCACATACTGCTCTTCGTTAAGCTTTGCAGCGTCAAGAGCCGCCGCCAGCTGCTGCTCGTTCATGACCGCCAGCTGCGCCGCCGCTCCCTCTGCATACTGTGCCCTGTACTGCTCCCCCATTGCCTCGCGCATATAGGAGAACAGGGTCTCGTCGTCCATCTGTGCAATATAGTTCTTGACCGAATCAGCTTCAACGCCCATCTGCGACGCATAATTTTCCACGATCATACTCTCCAGCTGCGCCCTGTCATATCTCGAAAGATACTGCTCGGCCGCTGCTTCGACCTCTGCCTCCAGGGGAGTTGTGGAAATATAGGTGAAAACCTCCGCCTTTTCCGATTGGTTCAAATCTGCAAGATATTCCTTGGCCCGCTCCGCCTTTTCGCTGTCGGTGGGTTCTTCGTAATCCTCGGGCTTAAAGGGCAGCCCCGAAATAATATCCGTCTCCTCGTTTTCCTGCTGCTCCTTTACAATGTCGCTTGCGTTGGTGGTGTTGATGATGTACTCGGTCAAAGCCCCTGTATATCCCAGATATGTGGTGGTCTGCTCCATCATATTATCCTCGGAGGGACGGACAAAGCCCACAATTTTAAGCTCCACTCCCACATCCTCGGCATTGTACAGATACTCCAGCCCTGCTTCTGTATCGGTAAGGTCGGCATAGCCCTTGCTCCCCTCACCGGGACGGTAATATTCTCCCGGCATTATCAGCTTGAAGCGGCGGTCGGTAAATTCGTCATAGCTCCAATAAGTATCGCCGTAATCCTCAATAACCTCTCCGCTCATTGCCTTTTTCATGACCTCGGGCATCCTGCTTCTGTCCTTTACGCCCATGGTGTACAGCACAATGTCGGGCAGCTCGTTGCTTTTGGAAAGTATCACCACGACCTCGTCCATTGCCGACGGCCAGCTTCCGTGGATAAGCTCGTATTTGTCGTAAATTATATCGCTGATAAGCTCGCCGTTTTCCCCGGGAATAAATTCCTCCCAGAGCTGTAAGTCGGTAAGGGTCAGCATGGTGTTTGCAGCAGCGGAAACATTGGCAGTGCTGTTATCATCCATGCCCATGACCGAGCCGTAGACCTCGCCTATATCGCACCTTATTATCTCACCGTTGGGGTCTTCGGTGAAAATATTGAGGGGCACATCATAGGAATAGGCAATAGCCCCCGCATTTTCCTTTATATCGGGGTCGGTTTCCAGAAATTCCTTGAAAGCGGGCATATTGTTGGACTGCCTTGCTGAAGAATTCATAGCGTTGAACATTTCGTAAATATCCGTGTTGGAGTAAACACCTTCCCTGTCCTCGGAGGCAGCGTTAGTGTGCCTGTCCATAATGGCGGTCATAATGGTGGAGGTATCCGCAGTTTCCCGCATTATCTGCAAGGGGTAGGAGGCAAGAGTTTCCTCCTGTATCTGGGTTATGTAATCATTGATACCCGTGGAAAGAGCCAGTATCAGCGCAATGCCGATAATACCTATAGACCCCGCAAACGCCGTTAAAAAGGTACGTCCCTTTTTGGTCATAAGGTTGTTGAGAGAAAGGCTCACGGCCGTGGCAAAGGACATGGAAACACGCTTTTTCCCCGATCTTTCCTCGGGGCTTTCGTCCTCGGTCTCATAAGGCTGGCTGTCGCTTGTCAGCTTTCCGTCCTTTATCTTTACAATTCTCGTAGCATACTGCTCGGCAAGCTCGGGATTATGAGTTACCATAATGACCAGCTTATCCGCCGCAATTTCCTTTAAAAGCTCCATTACCGTAACGCTGGTCTCGCTGTCAAGAGCGCCTGTAGGCTCATCCGCCAGCAGTATATCGGGATTGTTGATAAGCGCACGGGCAATTGCCACACGCTGCATCTGCCCGCCGGACATCTGATTGGGCTTTTTATTCAGCTGATCTCCGAGACCCACCTTTTCGAGAGCTTCTTTTGCACGCCTCCTGCGCTCGCCCTTCGATACTCCCGAAATGGTCAGCGCCAACTCCACATTTGCAAGTACCGTCTGATGAGGGATAAGGTTGTAGGACTGGAAAATAAAGCCTATTGAGTGATTTCTGTAAGCGTCCCAGTCTCTGTCCTTGTACTGCTTTGTGGAAACGCCGTTAATGATAAGGTCGCCCGAGGTATACTGGTCAAGCCCGCCTATGATATTCAGCAGCGTGGTCTTTCCGCAGCCGGAGTGCCCCAGTATCGCCACAAATTCATTCTCTCTGAATGAAATATCCACACCGTTCAGGGCTGTGACAATATTGTCCCCCTCACCGTATTTTTTTACTATATTTTTCAGTTTAAGCATTTTTAAAAAGCTCCCTTGAATTAAGTTTATAAGCTTATTTTTTATAGGAACGCCGATCCATGTATAAACCTTTGACCGACATTTCCTTAAAAAATGTCAGCCGCCTGACATTTTTTGCAATAATAAAATTATACCACTTCGGGACAGATTTGTCAAGAAACAGAAAAATTTTTGCGAAATTTTTTCTCCATTTAAATCGCTGTTCTCTGTCCATTACCCCTCCAAAACTAAAACGCACAAGCTCCGCCGTATAAAACAGCGGAAACCGGTGCGCTTTGAACCTTTGAAAATATCCTTCTCAGCTCTGCTTCTTTTTTGTGGTCTTCTTTGCGGCAGGCTTAGCCTCGGTCTTTGCCTTGCTTGCCGGTGCGGGCTTTTCTGCCGCAGATTTATCTGCCCTTGCGGCTGCCTTCTTTTCCGCCTTCTCTGCCTTGTTAAGGCTGTTTACTATCTTGGAAAACTCAAGAGCCTTGTCAATGCTGCGCTCAACCTTAAGCTTGCCCACAGTGAAAGCCTTTACGGAATCCAGGCTGCCGTCGCAGATCGCCAGAAAATCCTCTCCGGAAATAAGCAGCTTGCAGTCATGGTCATAGTATTCATAAGGCTCACAGGAAACCTTGCCGTCCGCCAGCTCAATGTAGAAAGCCCCGGCTCCCTCGCCTACAATGTCGATCTCAACCGCCAGATGACCCTTGTAATCAACACTTTCAGCAGACATTACCTTTTCCTTGGTTTTTGCAAAAATCTCTTCGTAGGTCATTGCTATTTCTCCTTTTATTAGTTTACTTTCGGAATTCGCGGCGTATTTTTTCACAGCACCGAACCTTTCCGAAACCCCCTTTTCGGGAATATACATACACTTTTACGGTCAAAACACCGCATTTTTATTTTACCATATTATATCGCTTTCTGTCAAGGGAAAATTTGTATAACTTGCAAGAAAATTCAGGGATTTTTTTGTAAATATCAACAAAAATTCGTAAAATATTTTTCGGCAGGAATATAATCTGAATTAATGAACTGTTGATTAAAGCTTTCTCCCCGCCTACGGCGGGGAGAAAGCCCCAGACTGTTGCAAAATTAATGTTTTTGGGATTTTAGCATTTTAAATTTTACGTGCCACAGGGCTTTATTAACCCCGAGTGGGCTGAAGCGACACTCTGAGGCAGAAAGCAAGTAAAATCAAACCGCAAAATACACGGTTTATATTACAAAGGTCCTGCCTTCGTTTTTGACCTTTATCCGATGATCCGTCCCTCGGGTGCGCCGTTTCTCTTTATCTTCTTTGACGTTGTCTTGGGAAATTCATTTTCACGGACACGTATCCTGTGGATCTTCTTAGAGGAGGAAACGCTTTTGTTCACATCATTTACCGCTTCCTTTATCTTTTCATCGATCTCCTCGGCCGACAGGCTCTTTGATGCCTCGGGCGACGGGAATATTTCCGCAGCGATAATTCCCTCGTCGCTGTAAACCAGCACCTCGCCGATTATTTCTCTTCCCGCAAATTTATTCTCCAGTTCCTCGGGAGATACATTCTCTCCGTTGGAAAGAATTATGAGATTTTTCTTTCGCCCTGTGATAAATATGCGGTTTTTATCGTCAACATACCCAAGGTCTCCTGTGCGCAGCCAGCCGTCGGGGGTAAGTGCCGCCGCCGTTTCCGCCTCGTCCTTGTAATAGCCTGCCATTACCGAGGGGCTTTTTACCATAATTTCTCCGTCCTCGGTCTTGACCGCAGCTCCGTTTACTATAACTCCAACATCTCCTGCGCATTCCTTATCGTTGGGGTCCGCTGTGGAAATTCTCGGCGAGCATTCGGTCATACCGTAACCCTGCGCCATGTTAAAGCCCATATCAAGATAAGCCCTCTGGAGCTCGGGACGCAGATATGCACCGCCGCTGTAAATGGTTTTAAGTCTCCCTCCGAAAACATTCTGCGCTATGGCAGCTACGGGGATTTCGGGCTTTGTCTTGTGTGCAGCGCAGATCTGCTTGTATATGGTCTCTGCGATCATAGGCACTATCAGCATAAGAGTGGGTTTATAGACCTGCAAATTCTTGGTAATGTGCAGCATGGAATCGTTAAAGCAAAGGTTAGCTCCGTACCGCAGCGAGCAGAGAATGTCGCAGGTAAAGCAGTAAATATGATGAATAGGCAGCACGGACATAACAACATCTTCTGGGCTGCTTTCATTATCCTGGCACATGGTGTTGTCGATGTAGTTGCTCTGCAAAAGCATAACGCCCTTGCTCTTGCCTGTAGTTCCCGAGGTGTAAACTATCGCCGCCAGCTCCGAGGGAGAAATTTTGGGAAGCTCTATAGGCTCGCACTCTCCCGTTACCTCATAAATATCCGCCAAGCAAACATATTCACGTACATTCGGGCAGTTTTCCTTAACAGCGGGTATCATCTTTTCGTAGAGCTTGTCATAGAAAAATATGCTCACATCCGCTCTGTTTAAAAGATCGCAGATATCCTCACAGCTGAGTCCCGCATCCAGAGGCACAGCCACATTTCCGCTTGCCGCCAGCCCGAACCATGCCGTGAGCCAGTTGCTTGAGGACGGTCCTATCACAGCGCCGTGCAGCTGCTTGCCCGAAGGCATTTCTCCAAACTCTGCCTTTTTCTTTTGGATGTAGCCTGCCACCCGTCTGACATTTTCGTAAAATCCCGCAAAGGTCGTCTCTGCGACCTCGCCGCCCTTTATTTCCTTGATAAATATATTGCTGCCGTATTCCCCTGCCGATTCGGTAATAAGATTTGCCAGTGTCCTGATTTTCGATTTTTCCATTGTGATCACATTTCCTTTCATGGCATTAAAGCCGTCTGCGGTCTGAAATTCAAAAAGCTTATCCTTGCAGTTCCTCAAAATATTTTATAGCCTCGCCCACCGTGTGAACATCAGCGACCTGAGCCTCGTCAACGGTTATCCCGAACTCAGTTTCAATATCACCCAGCATACTCATAAAATCGTATGAGTTAAAGCCCAGATCCTCAATAAACCTTGCCTCAGGAGTGATCTTTTCCGGATCCACATCCACATAATTCACAATAATTCCTTTAAGTTTTTCCAGCATTTCTCTTTCCTCCAAATTATAATTGATTTTATCGTATGCGCCTGCTGCCTCTTGAAATTCCCGGCGCACGGACTCAGATCATTTCCAATATCTCGCCTATAGTCCTGTTCTCGTCCTCAATGCCTCTGAAAAGAACACGGCAGAGATAATAGTAAAAATATTCCATTTCCTGCTCGGTAACAGCGTCCACACGGTACTCAAAGTTGAAGTTGAGGCCGTTGTCCTCGGGGCGGTGCATTACCGTTAAATATAAGGGCTGCCCTGCCACGCCGTTGGTATACCAGAAGCTTTTATAGGCAATATCGGGCATATCGGGGGTATTCCTGTTTATGGTCAGGGGCTGATAGGTCAGGGAAATACTCTCATAGCTTGTGCCGGGCTTGTATTTCCAGTACTGTCCCCTTTTCATGATAAGCTCGATAGGGTCGTAGTTCGCATGGCGGAATATCTTGTTCTGCTCGGCGGATATTGCCTTTATACCGTCCAGGAATGTGACATCAGGCTCAAGTATGGTGCGCATGGGGAAAAAGTGTATTCTTGTGCCTCCGCTGTATTTTTCCGAAAGCGTACCCCTGCGTGCAACGCAGCTTTTGATCGTCACGTCCTTTTCGTTGTCGTTGAATTTGGACAGCACCGTCCGCATTCCCATAAGCAGCAGGCTTGCCATAGGCACATTATAAAGCTCGCAGAACTTCATCAGCCGCATTGACGGCTCTTTTTCCAAAGGATAAACCGATATGGAAGCCTCTGGACTCTTTGAGACCACCATAGCATACCGCTGATTCGGGTTGCCGTTCTCACGTCTTTGGGTCAGCAGTCTGCCCTGCCCCGCAAAATCGGTGTACATAGGCTCGCTCTCGGCGATCTTAGCCGCCCAGAATTCTTCATCACGCTTTTTCGCCTCCGAATCCGCCTCATACTCCAGATCCTTTAAAAGCTGCGGGATATAGGGCTTTAAAGGAGCAGGCTCGGGATAATCGTATTTCATATGGCAGTAATTTTCCAATACCGCCTTATTAAAACCGATGATCGAAGCGGAATCCATTGTCATATGATCGACTTTGAGGTAGATACCGCTGTAGCCGCCGGGCAGCTTTACCATTACCACCTCGTTCATGGGGCTGTTAAAGCGCTCAAAGGGAACGGCAGTTCGCCGCCGCATGGCAGCGTGTGCCTCCTCCTCGGAACAGTTTGAGTAATCCTCAAAGGGAATTTCCCTCTCCTCAAAAGGAACAATGTACTGGAACACATTCCCCTCTTCATCCTGCGCAAACCGCAGCCGCATGGTCTCAAACATTTTGTAAGCGGCATATACTGCCTTTTTGAGCACATTAAAATCCACATCCTGCTGTACATAAAGCCCCGTGCCTATGCAAAGCACCTGAGTGGGACAGTAGCGGATAGTGTAATAATGCAGCCTCTGGGCGGCGCTGAGTGGGTAGCACTGCATAACAGCGCCGTTAATATTCAGCTCTTTCATATTTTTTCCTGCCTTTTCCATATTTTATATTCTTTATCCTCTTATCTTAATATCTATCCATAAAATTATCCGAACAAAACTGTTTTACAAAGCAAAAGCCGAGAAAAATAACATATTAAATTCTTGCCTCTTAGCCTCTTGCCTCTAGCAAGCATATTTCCCAAGGAAATTCTTTATTTTTTCCTCATAGCCGTCCTTGTCCTCGTAATAAGAGGCTGCATGGGCTGCGTTGTCAACTATAAGAAGTTCCTTAGCGCTGCGGCATTCCCTGTAATTCTGTTCGCTCATCCACAGGGGAACGAAATCATCCTCCCGCCCGTGAATAAACAGGATAGGAACAGCAGTCACCTTTACAGCGTCAAGGGTTGAATAATCGGAAAAGCCGTAACCCGCTTTCTGTCTGCAAAGCATATCATTTATATTCATCACAGGGAAAGGCGGCAGATGATAATCTCTCTTTAAAATATGGGCGAACACATCATAAGGGGACGTAAAAGCGCAGTCGGCAATGACCGCCCTTACCGACCTTGACAGCGATGACAGCCCCGCCGTCATAACAGAAATCGTCGCTCCCATGGAAACACCGTAAAGAACGATCATTTTCTTTTTATCAAAACGCTTATCAACATATTCTATCCATTTTTGGCAGTCAAAGCGGTCGAGAATGCCGAAGCCCACATAATCTCCCTCGCTCATGCCGTGAGCACGGTGATCCACTATCAGCACATCATACCCCAGCTTATGAAAAAACACCCCTATAGAAGAGCAGTCCTGCAAGCCTCTGCCCGTGTAGCCGTGGTTGCATATGGCAAGCTTGTCGGTCTCTTTTTCGGCAGGCAGGAAATCTCCGTGGAGGGTAAGCCCGTCACGGCTTTTTATTGTAATATGCTCCAGCTCCTGCGCCGTAAGCCACTCTCTGTTGGGGGTGATTATTTTTTTGTATTCCTCCCATTTTTCCATGTCCGCCATTTCGTTCAGATCCACTCTTAAAGTGTCCTGTCTGGGTATGACCCTGTTAAAAAGAGTCAGCGCTCCCGCCGTGCAGGCAACTCCTGCGGCTGCCGCCGTGCATATAAGCGCACCCGGTAATAAATTTCCCATATATAAAGTCCTCCTCTATTAGAAGCAAGAGGTGTAGAGGCAAGAGGCAAGAATTTTGCCGCCTTTATGCTCTTCGCTCTGCTTTATTCAGCTTGATAATTTTTCAAATTTTTCCCGATAAATTCGATTTGTCCAAAAAGTCCCTGATTTAACGGTAATTTGGATTGTCTGCTTTTTGTCTTTCCGACTGTCGGTCGAAATTTGGTTAAAAGTCTCGACTTGCGGTCGAAAAAATGTTATAAATAAAGATGTTCCTGCTGCTTGAAACATGGCTGTCGACTCACGGTCGAAAAATGCTTAACAAAATTCCGACTTGCGGTCGAAAAATGCTTAAAAAATTTTCCGACCTGTGGTCGTTATAAAATGATAAATAAATAGTTTAGGTATTGAAGTAAAAAAACTGCCTCGCCTGCGTTTAACATAGCAATCGGCTGCGAAAAAAACATCGCTTCGACCGCCGGTCGATTTAACTGTTTACATTATATCATATTTTCGACCGACAGTCAACTACTTTTTAGCTAAAATTTATATTGATTTTTAAGAATTTTTATGTTATAATAACTACAGTGCAGTGCAAATTACAATGAATGCAAATTGCTGCAATGAAAAATCCCCCGATTAATGAGGAGCAAAAGCAAGGTGTGAACCAATGAGCGAGAGCAAGATAGACATAATATTAAATTCCGCACGGCAGCTTATGTGTTCCATGGCAGATCCCGGAAAGGACATCACCGTGGATATGATCGCCAAAAACGCAGGCATAGGCAAGGGAAGCATATATTATTATTTCCGGAGCAAGGACGAAATTATCGACGCTGTTATCGAGCGCAGCTATTCCACCGCCATAAGCGAATATTTCGATAATATTGACAAATGCAGCGGTACTCCCGAAAAAATAAAGACTCTCTTCCGCTCCATTCTGCGGGAGGAGTTCAAGGACAGCAGCAAAAATCTGATCGTATCCCTGCATTTAAAGGACGATCCCCTGCTGCACTATAAAATGATGATAACCGCCATACGCACTATCTCCCCTATTCTCACAAAGCTGCTTGTGGAGGGCGCAAAGGACGGCTCGGTGCATACCGATTCGCCTAAGGAAAGCGCGGAAATGATAGTTGCCATGCTGACATTTCTTCTGGATAATTCCTTTTTCCCCTCCGACAGCGAAAGTATATACCGCAAGCTCCGTCTTTACGCCCGTGTGCTGGAGACCTGCCTTAAAGCGGAAAAAGGAAGCTTTGATTTTCTGTTTACAAGGTCGGACGATGAGAATATTCATCCCACCTTGCAGGCAGGACAAAAATAAAGCTTCCCGATAAGGAAAAAACGAGGTGAAAATTTCATGATATTAATGAGTGCTTCCGCTCCGTGCAAGGTTTGAGGACGCCGCACGGAGGCAGCGAATTTGCCGCACAGAGCGTTTGCAGCTTGTAAGTAGCATTGACCGCAAGTCCTCGGACTTTGCACTTTCAGGGTTTAAAAAAATCAAAAGGAGCAAAGTCATTATGAATAAAAATTTAAAAGCATACATTTTTCTCTGGCTGACCCAGTCCCTTTCCACACTGGGCAGCGCCATGACAGGCTATGCGCTGGTGCTGTGGCTTTACCAAAGCAGCGGTTCGGCGCTTCAGACTGCACTGCTGACAGTATGCACCTATTCCCCCTATGTGATTATGAGCATTTTTGCCGGGTCGCTGGCGGACAGATTCAACAAGAAAAAGGTTCTGCTCATATGCGACCTGCTGGCGGCTGTGGGGACGGCGGCGGTGCTGATACTTATTAAAACGGACAGTCTGCTGCCATGGCATTTGTACCTGATAAACGCATTCGGCGGACTTATGAACACAGTCCAGCAGCCTGCGGGAGAGATAGCGGCGACCCTGCTTGTGCCTCCCGAATATTATCAGAAAACCAGCGGCATGAGGAGCTTTTCCCAGTCCCTCACCACCATTCTCAATCCCGTTCTGGCAACGGCGCTTTTCGCCTTTGCAGGGATAGAATGGGTAATTACGGTCGACCTTGTCACATTCGGAGTAGCGTTTATTTCGCTGATGTTTTTCATAAAAATTCCCGAAAAACCTGCGGAAAAAACCGAGACCGCTCCCCTGCTCTCTTCCGCAAAGGAGGGACTTTGCTGGCTGGGGAAAAATCCCCTTATTTTAAAGCTGATAATGTTTCTGGCTGCCATTAATTTAGTGGCTTCCGTTTACGACGCCGCAATGCCCGCCATGGTGCTTTCCAAGGAAAACGAGACGGCGCTGGGAGCTGTCAACGCCTTTGTGGGGGCGGCTTCTCTGCTCGGCAGTGTTCTTGTGACCGCTTTGCCTGCGCCCAAAAGCAGAGTAAGAGCGATCTGTCTTTCCCTGCTTATATCCATGAGCACGGAAAATTTCCTGCTGGCATTCGGGCGCACTCCTGCATTATGGTGCATAGGTGCAGTGCTGGGCTGGCTGCCTATCCCCTACATGAACGCCAATATGGACGTTATCTTCCGCAGCACCATTCCCGCCGAAATGCAGGGGCGCGTCTACTCCTGCCGCAACACCTTGCAGTTTTTCACTATCCCCTTGGGCTTTTTCCTGGGAGGGCTGCTGGTGGATAATGTATTCGAGCCGTTTATGGCAATACAAGCCGAAGGCAGCATATTGCATGAAATTTTCGGTATGGGCAAAGGCTCAGGTGCGGCGCTTCTATTCGCTGTTATCGGAGTAACGGGGGTCATTGTCTGCCTTATTTTCGGGTGGCTTCTGAGGAAAGAAAAAGCTTAAACGGTAAAATGATAAACAGTTAATACTTAGCAGCTGTATTAAATTTAAAAAGGCAGGACGGTCGTACGTTCTGCCTTTTTACTTTTGCCAAATTTTTTAACTTCCTGCCGAAAGCCTCTTTATCGGAAGATTTTTTTGATTTTAATTAATGAACAAATCAACACAAAATCACACCTGTTATGCATCAAACAAACCGTTGTTAAGTCTGTGCAGGCTGTCCGCTCCGACCCAAACGGGAAATTTTTCCGTAAGACAAGCAGTCTGACCGTTAAGCAACCCTGTGTGAAAGGAAATATGACGGAACTGCATAAGCACAAGCTCCAGCCTTGTATATTTGCAATTTTCGGGGCATTCGTCTAACATCTCATCATCAAGAGAATCTATATAATCAAAGGTTTTCCGTTTCACCCTTTCCAGATAATCAAGCAGCTCGCTGTCGCTAAAAATCACGGAACATGGATTATCGGGATTATCCATTCCGGCCTCGTGAAACTCCGGCTCGTCATATACAAAAGGATTGAAAAACCATTTATCCGCCGAATGGATAGTGTGATATACATACCTCCATGCGGGAGCGCCGCAAAACAATGCATTGCGGTCATATGTTTTAATGGCGGTTTCAAGGTTAATAAAATTCGGAGCAACTTGCTTTTTTATCATTTCACAGACCTTACGCATATTTACAGCCTCTTTCCATGTAAATTTTTTTAAGTATATCATATTCTTATTTCCGTTTTATGAACTCTGCAAAAATTTTTATGTAAAGAAAAATGTAGCCCCCTGAATACAATTACCTTCATCATTTTTCCTCCGTGATATCAATACTGTAAATATCTCCCATGGGGATTTTTTCGCCGCCTGCAAGTACCATTTTATCCTCCGCCTCATCAATGCGGCGGAAATTTCCCGAAGTCGTGATATACCTGCCGCCCTGCTTTGTTTCATCGGGGTAAAAATATTCCACAATAACAGCGGGACGTTCATGAGCGTGCTCATTCAGATAGGCTATTCTGCCGTTTAGCATTTCCGCCCTGTCCTCGGTAATCTCAAGTCTTTCACAGGTAATGCGGGCGGTTTCGTCAATGCAGTCCTCATAGCCCGTCAGCGCCGCAAAGGGGGAAAACTGGGCTGCCCTGTCGTGCATGGACATAGGAGTTCTCGTCCGTGAAACATGGTGAGGCAGGTCAATTATATCATCATATTTTCCGCTCATGCTTTGTGCCCTCCTATCTGCTTGTTCCTGCTTATGGCAGTTGCTCCCTCCTCAAAATTCATTCCTCGGAGAACGGCATTTTTTCCGTATTTCTTTTTCATTTTCAAAATGGCCTGCTGCATATTTTTTTCCTGCTTTATATTCAGTTCTTTTTCATCATTTTCCGAATAGTCGGAAAACAGATCAAGCTGCTCAAAGGCATTTTCACTTTCTGCCGTAAGCTCATCTTCAAGACGGTTTGCCACTACCGCTATACGCCGCACCAGCAGCTTTTCATCGGCTATTCTGTCAAAAAGCTCCATAGCGCTGTTAACAAGCATTCGTGCGGAAGAGGTCATTTTATTTAAATTTACCGTGCCGTGAGCGTGCTTCGGAATTCGCCTGCCGTAACGGTCTACCGTCACCTCCCCCTTATATTCACGGCTGATCTTTTCGTCCGTTAAATTCCGGGTATCATACCCCAAGGTAAGCGCCAGCTGATCGGTAACAAGCCCCTTGTCCACCAGCTCCAGAGCCAGCATATCGGTCATTTCCCGAACGACGAGCCGTGTTTTTTCACGGTCATAGGGAGTCTGCAAGACCTGTCCCCTGCTGATACTTTTGCTTTCGGGACGGTAGGCTTTTATTTCGGTCACGGTGCACGGCTCCCAGCCCCATGCGTGATCGATGAGCAGCTCCGCATTTATCCCGAAAAGCTTGTACAGAAGATTTTCATTTCTATAGGAATTTTCATCTCCCTCCGAACATCTTGCCACATCTCCCATGGTGTACATTCCGTGCTCCGCAAGCTTTTTTGCATAGCCCCTTCCCACCCGCCAGAAATCGGTAATGGGGCGGTGATCCCACAAAATTTTACGATAGCTCATTTCGTCAAGCTCGGCTATCCGCACGCCGTTTTTATCCGGCGACATTTTTTTCGCCACAATATCCATAGCGACCTTTGCCAGATATAGATTTGTGCCAATGCCCGCAGTGGCGGTGATTCCCGTGGTCTTTAAAATATCGTTTATCATGGTAACGGTAAGCTCGCGGGCGGTCATTTTATAGATCTGCAAATACCCCGTAACATCAATAAAAACCTCGTCGATCGAATAGACCACAATATCCTCGGGAGCAATATATTTTAAATAGATCTTATATATCCGTGAACTGTATTCCATATAATACGCCATTCGAGGCGGGGCTGTGATATAGGAAACGGACAGGGCAGGATTGGCTTTAAGCTCGGAATCCGAAAAGGATTCCCCGATAAATTCCGCTTTGCTGTTTTTCTCCGAAGCCCGCAGCCTCTGCAGTCTGTCTGCGTTCACCTCTCTGACCCTTTGCACCACCTCAAAAAGCCTTGCCCTGCCGGGTATCCCGTACTGCTTCAGGGACGGAGAAACCGCCAGACAAATGGTTTTTTCCGTGCGTCCCTCATCTGCCACCACAAGGTTTGTGTTCAAGGGGTCAAGCCCCTTTTCGGCGCATTCCACCGAGGCGTAAAAGCTTTTCAGATCAATGGCAACATATCTGCGGTTTTCCATATATTCACCTGCCTTTTTTACATGAATATTATACCGAATTTTCGCAGAAAAACACAGTGTGCCGAAAAAATCCCTATAAGACTTTAACGCAGCCGATTTGCCCAACAGACCCCGTGCAGTCGTTTTTTTCATCAAAGCAGTGTGACATCTGCCTTAAAGACATTCCGTAAAATCACGTCATTTTTCCTGCTTAATTTAAATCCTTCTGGTATATCAGATATGCCCTTTCAAGCTCGCTTTTATAACGCCTGCTTACACCTACCTCACCGTGTCCCTGTAAAATAACACGGTTGTTCGGATTATCTATTTGATTGATATATGCCATATTTATTATACTTCTGTTGTGCACGCGCACAAACAACCTTGTGTCAAGGAGACTTTCCGTTTCCTCCAGCTTTCCTCGGATATGAAGGACCTCTCCCGAGGAAAGGGTATAATCCACATAATTTGCATTACTGGAAATAAGAACGATCGTTGAAGGTTCAATATACCGTTTTTCGCCAAATGCCATCTCAATGTAGATAGGCTTGTTGGCGGAAATATGCGCAGCAAGCTTTTCAATAACATGATGAAGTTTTGTTTTAAGCAGCTTCGGGTTTGATTTCGGCACAAAGTAAAACGGTGTAAAATCAAAGCTGTCATAAACCAGACTGTCCTCCGTGGTAACAAAAATTATGTAGGTCTTTTCGGAAATTTTACGCATTTCATCCGCTATTTCAAAACCGCTTTTTTGGGGCATAATAATATCAAGAAAAACAACATCAAACGGCTCAAGTTTATGATGATCAAGAAATACACATCCCGAAAGATAATCCCTGATTTTATGAGGTATCTCCGCCTCCGTCATCATTTCATCTACCAAACGGCACATCATATCCAAAAAAGCCTTGTTATCATCACAGACCGCTATGTTTATCATGCCAAAACCTCCCGGCCAAAAGTATCGCAAATATATACCATATGGCGTTTATATCAAAAAATATTAAATTATCCGTCAAAAGCCTCAAAAAGATCAAACAAGATTTTAACTTTCTCCTTTCAATCTATCAAAATATCGGCACAATTCAGACTGCTCTGAAAATGCTGCAGAAATCCCTGTTATTTGAGTTACCGTGCCGCTGAGCGCCAAACGAGTCCGTTCAAATCGGCGAGTGGATTCGGCGACTCCCGAAAATTTTTCTTTAATTATATCATATTTTTCCAAAAATGTAAAGTAAAAATTTTCGGTTTATTTTAAGAAAGCACCGATCTGACCGCTTTTAAAAATATTTTTATTTTATAAACGCAACACCTTGATCAGCAGTTTCTAAAAATGCTGAAAATTCATCTGTTATCCTTTAAATACCTTTCGATAATATCTCTCACAACGTTCATATCATACGGTTCATAAATCACAAAAAACGCAGGCGATTCTTTGTGCAGCATTTCCTCGTAAACACTTTTGTATGCGGTAGTAAAAATAAAAAACGGGACTGTTCCGTATTTATTCGGCTTATCGGTAAATTCCAACGGCTTCTCCGCTTCGGAAATACTGCATACCATAACTATATCGGGATCATGCTGCTCAATATCATTTGAAAGCTTGTTATATCCGCGCCCTCCGATAATCACCGTCATGCCCATTGAAGTCAGCCGCAGAGCAATCTGATTTAATATTATCACAGAGACATTTCCGCTCAACAGAATTTTTACTCCGGCTGCCATACTTAACATCCTTTCCGGAATCTGCGCGGCAGCTGATATGCCGCATTTTAAGGTCATTTAAGTTGCTTGGCACTTCAAAAAGTACACTTTAAGTATACCACCTTTGTAAAGGGCTGTCAAGAGGTCAACCGAAATTTTTTGTATGTTTCATATTGCAATCAAAATTTTATCCGTATCGGTAATGAAGTATATATGACATTTGCTGACAATTGCATATGCCGGAGTTTGGGGTTCACTAAATTATATTTCCCGAAAAAAATACCGAATCAAATAATATCAAAACCATAGCATATCCGCCACAAAGCCCGCATAAGCATAATTACAAGATAAATTAAATCGGAGACGGTCACTGGACACCCCTTTGACCTCTCTATCAGGAGGTCACTGAAAATGAACAGATTTTTTCCCGAGGGCAGCCTGCTGGGTACTCCCGAAAACAAGGCGGCTGTGAGCAGTATTTCCGCTTTGAGGGAGGCTATGGAGAAAGGAACGGTGCTGGAGGGGCGTGCGGGCGTTTGCGACAGCGGGCATAATCTAATTGTCGACCTGCCCTGCGGCAAGGGTATTATCCCCAGAACAGAGGGTGCGGTGGGCATTGAGGACGGCTCTACCAGGGATATTGCTTTGATAACCAAGGTAAACCGTCCGGTTTGCTTTAAGGTAACGGATATAAGCGAGGAAAACGGCAAGGCAGGCATTACCCTGTCAAGGCGGGCTGTGCAGCAGGAATGCATAGAGAAATATATTTCGGAGCTGCGTCCGGGGGATATTATCCCTGCAAGGGTAACACATCTGGAGCAGTTCGGGGCGTTTGTGGACATTGGCTGCGGTCTGCCCTCGCTGATACCCATTGACGCGGTTTCGGTTTCGAGAATATCCCACCCGGGGGACAGGTTTGTTCCGGGACAGCTTATAAAAGCAGTGGTGAAAGACGTTTGCGGCAGCAGGGTCTGGCTTTCCCACAAGGAGCTTCTGGGAACGTGGGAGGAAAATGCGGCTGCCTTTTCCTGCGGAGAAACGGTTTCGGGGATAGTGCGGTCGGTGGAGGATTACGGAATATTCGTGGAGCTTGCACCGAATCTTGCGGGGCTTGCCGAGCCTCGTGCGGGGGTAAAGGCAGGGCAGCGGACGGGGGTATACATAAAAGCTCTCATTCCCGAAAAGATGAAAGTAAAGCTGATAATCGTGGACGTTTTTGACGAGGAGCTGCCTCCGGATCCTATAAACTACTTCATTCCCGAGGATGTTGGTCACATTGACCGCTGGAGATACTCGGCCGAAAATTCCGAGAAAGTTATAGAAACTATTTTTGAATAACCCCCTTTTCGGCTCCGAAAATTCCGAGAAAGTTGTAGAAACCATTTTTAAATGACCGCCATTTTCGGCTTCGAAAATTCCGACAAGGTGACAGAAACTATTTTCAGATTATTCCCATTTTTCGGTGGATTCTCCGAAAGTCCCCTTTTGACGCTGCACAGACGTCGGAGGGGGCTTTTGTATATGCATTTTTGCTGAGGTCTCCCATTAATGCTTCCGTATTTTTCTGTAAGGGTTGTATTTTTCGACATTATTTGGTATAATATTTTTGCAGCGGAAAATTTTGTATGCGCTGCATTCGAAAAAGGGATAATTGATAATATTAAAAAGGAGAAGATGTTTAATGTGTACGGCAGCAACCTATAATTCAAAAGATTTTTATTTCGGCAGGACGCTGGATTATGAGTTTTCTTACGGCGACAGCATTGTTATAATGCCAAGGAATTTCCCATTGGTATTCCGCAGCATGGGCAGAATGGAGAATCACTATGCAATGATCGGTATGGCTCATGTGGAGGACGGCTGTCCGCTGTTCTATGACGCTGTAAATGAAAAGGGTCTCGGAATGGCGGGGCTTAATTTTGTGGGGAACGCTTTTTACAGGGACAAGGAAGCGGGAAAGGACAATGTTTCCCAGTTTGAATTTATTTCATGGATACTTTCGCAGTGTGATTCGGTAGGCGCTGCGAGGGCTTTGCTGGAGAGGATAAATATTGATAATGAGCAGTTTAACGAAAGGCTGCCCGCTGCACAGCTTCACTGGATAATTGCCGATAAAGACGGGGCGATAACGGTGGAATCGGTAAGGGAGGGGCTTAGGGTGTATGATAATCCTGCGGGAGTTCTGACGAATAATCCGCCATTTGATATGCAGATGATGAATCTGAATAATTATATGGGGTTATCGCCCAAGGATCCCGAAAACAGTTTCTCGGACAAGTTGAATTTAAGCCGCTACAGCCGTGGAATGGGGGGTATGGGATTGCCGGGAGATCTGTCTTCGCAGTCGAGATTTGTGAGAGTGGCTTTTGTGAAAATGAACTCCGTTTCGGGTGAGTCCGAAAAGGAAAGTGTGAGCCAGTTTTTTCATATACTGAACTCCGTTGACCAACAGCGGGGCTGCTGCGATGTGGGCGGCGGCAAATGTTTCCTCCTGTATTATAGTATTTGTTTAAATCAAAACAGCGGCAAATTTCTTTACCGCTGTTTTCCTGTTTTTATCGCATACGAATGTGTGAAGTTCCTGACTTACTCTTTGAGAATGTCAATCACGTCATCAAGAAGCTCCACATTGTGATTTTTGTTATACTCGTTAAGTATCTCTATCTCCTCGTCTGAAAACATTTCGCTGACATAGGTATCGTCAAGCATTCTGCAAACGAGATTATTTATGAGGTCAAAAGCCTTATACATCATTCGTCCACTGGAGCAGAAGTTGCAGACAGGCTTCTGCATTCTGATGAAGTAGCTTTTGCATTCATTGAGAAAGACTGCTGTATCACTTTTGGACGAGAGAGAATACAATTCTTCATGTATCCTTATTGCTTCATCTCCGCAGCTCATACATTCACGTTCAATGGTTGTCATCGGAACGTCTTTGCAAAAGTCCGAAATAACTTTTGCAGCTTGATTAACTGTCTGTTCATCTATGTTTTCCATTTTGCTAAGGCACTCGCTGAAAATCATTCCGTATATCAGCTTTGCATTGTCGCTGATGTCCTCACGACACATTACCTGTCGGGGGATATACACCTCGTCCTTGCCGAGACCGTTTAAAACGGTTCTTAAAACATAATTCATTTTCTGTTCCTCCTCTGCCATTAGGACAAACAAAAAAGGACTTCCAATTATTTGAAAGTCCTGTATATACACGAACAGCTCACAACTTTTTCCATAGCGAGCCGTTTGTGCCGTACATTATTCTGTTGTCGTTGGCTTAGTTATTGGGTTTGTTTATTGTTCGGTACGAAGTATTATCACAGTTGAATCATATCACAGAATGGTGAGAAAATTTACAAAATCCAAGGCGATTTTTCCAACGGATGATTCTATACGCAAAGTCGTTTATATGAGTGTCTGCGAGATTTCCAAAAAGTGGAGTATGCCTGTCCGTGACTGGGGACTTGCATATGCGCAGCTTGCGATTTTCTTTGAGGACAGATTTGCAGCCTGACGGCTGTGGGGCTCTGCCCCAAACCCCGAGGTTTATCCGCTTTGGAGATACCCGATGAAGAGAAAAACAGCGGCTTTTCTCTTCATCGTAATATTTCACAGTTTGCGTTGGGTCGCTCCTCAGCGTTGCCTCATTTTATACTGCTTTTTTAGTGTTGACATTTTTTCCTTAGAAAATGCATTTACACATTTATAATCCGCCTTTCAGCGAAAGGCACCAATAAAGTTATGAA
>CAMWIR010000021.1 GCA_947174365.1 uncultured Ruminococcus sp.
TTTTCCTTAATTCTTCGCTTTCCTTTGCTTCTCTGTTCAATTTTCAAGATTCCTCAGACAAATTCTTCCAAAACCGAAATTCCGTCAGAATTCGCACGCCGCTTTAGCGACATATTTTATTATATCACATTTCTTTCTGTTTGTCAAGTCTTTTTCAAAACTTTTTTCAGAAATTTCTGCGATATTTTTGCCGCCTCCACAAATTTTCCATTCGTGTCCGACAGCTTTATTATTCTAACATATTTTTCCCACATTGTCAAGTGGTTTTTTAAAAAATCTTGCGATTTGTAAAATAAGTCAGATTATCGCCGCAAAAAGAAGATTTTTACAGCAATATGCACTATAAAAAACCTCTTTTTCGACTCAACAGGTTATCCTATCTTTTATCTTATCAAATTTTCCTGTGCCTATTCCCTTCACCTTCATAATGTCCTCGGGCCTCTCAAAGGGCTGCTCCTCCCTGTACTCAATAATCGCAGCCGCCAGCTTTTCGCCGATACCGTAAAGGCTCTCAAGCTCTTTCGCAGTGGCAGTGTTGATATTGATAAGCCCTTCGCTGCCGGAGCTTTCCGTTTCGGCAGCAATGTCCGCGGCGACAACGTCCGCCAAAGTTTCGGAAGCAGCGGTTTCGCTGTCCGCTTTACCGCTGCCGTCAATAACCGACGTAACCGCCTCCGCCGCATCGTCAATGATCTCAATACCCTCTTTTACGCCGCCCCGCGCAGTGGTTTGAGCCTTAGCAGCAGAAGTTTCCTCAATAATATCCACTATCACGGGCACGCTTTCCTCGCTGCCCGTCTCTGTCAGATATCCCCCTGCCGCCGCCATAACCGCCGCAAAAACGCACAGTACAATAGACGCCGTTATCGCCCTGTCTTGCCCAAGGCTACCGAGCCGCCCTTTTCTCCTGATTTTTGCTTTACCGTCCCTGCCCATAAAATATCCCCCGTTTTATAAAAGGCATTCAAACACTATTTTAATTCTATTGTCATTATCTTGCTCAGATACGTGTCAAAGGTTATCCCGTTTTCCGTAGCCGCCACATACTGAAGCGTTTTCGGCCCGATCGCACGAACATATACACAGGCCTTTTCGTAAACCACATTGAGCCTGCATTTCTTTTTCATTACCTTTTCAATGGGAATGTTGTTGTTCACTGCGTCCGGCAAGGGCGAATAGTAAACCTCAAAGGTGTCCTCATCAGCGTCGGTAAAGTTGTACCAGACATTGTAATCGGGTCTGCCGCTGAGGCTCATGGGGCTGCCGCCGCTGTCAAGCACCGTAAACCGCCCGCGCTTGTTGAACCCGATGAAATACTTAAACGGTATCTCATCATTTTTTGCGCTAAGCTCACGCCGCTCGATAACTCCGCCCTTGCGGCATTTGATAAGACCGAACGCAACCCCCGTTTTCCCCGTGGGGTGTTCAAGACTGCCCC
Source organism: uncultured Ruminococcus sp. (assembly GCA_947174365.1). Classification (GTDB taxonomy): domain Bacteria; phylum Bacillota; class Clostridia; order Oscillospirales; family Ruminococcaceae; genus Huintestinicola. The sequence continues at coordinate 1,439 of CAMWIR010000021.1, forward strand.
TGTGCGGGTCTATCCCCTTGCTCTCCATAAGCTCACAAGCGCTTTCCGTACCAAGGGGCGGAAACAGATTGAACTGCACATCAATATCCATCCCCAGCGCCTGCCGCAGCTTGTTTGCCCCCTCGTCGAATTTTTCCCTGAATATTTCCGTAACCATTCTCTTGCGGCAGGAATTTCCAGCCAGCATAATGTTCACTTCCGTTGGCACCGAAGCATTGTCCGCAGTGTAAGCAAGGCTCATGGATGTAAAGAAATTGTCAATGCCCCCCGAAATATTTTCCCTGATAAGCGCCGTTAATTCCTCATCATTAACATTCAGCTCAAACCTTGGCAGCAGATCTCCGTCCTTATCAAAAAGGTCGACCCGCAGAACCCCTCTGTCAAAATCGTCAATGCCGTCCCTTGTGTCCTCCCACAGCGGCCGCAAGGCCTCCATTAAATGGCGCATATTCGCCTGAGCTTCCCTTGACTGCGCCGTTACCGCCGCCGAGCCCGCAAATTCTTCACAGCGGGGGGGCAGCGTGAACGTTATCTTATTCTCCACCAGCGTGGAATAATTATTTCGGAAAACCGTTACCGCCATAAGCTCCAGCAGGTTTTCTCCCCCCAGATGTCTGTCCCCGCCCGAACCGTAATTCTCTATAGTATAATCAAATTTCCGCTTTTTGGAAACAGTCACCACGCCGAAATCAAAATCCGCCGTGCCGCCTCCGAAGTCAAAAATACCGTAATGGAATTCCTCATCATTCTGAGGATAGACCCTGTACTCCTCCATAGCGCAAACCGCATAAGCCGCAGGCTCGCTCACCGAGCCGTCCACCCTGAAGTCGCTCATTATCTCCTCATCCTCCGCCACAGTCTGAGGCAGAGTTTTCATTATCCCCCGCTCAAAAGCAGCGGTTATCTTCTCACGCACTGCCTTTTCAAATGTGATCGGGAACGACAGATAATAATCAAGGTAAATCCCGTTTCTCATATTGTTTATATAAAGCCCGATGTAATAAGCATAAAGCTCTATAGGGTCAAAGTCCGCAGGGTCGTCGCTCATGTAAGGGGGCAGCAGATATTCTCCGCCTTTCCTGTCGCATATTCTGAGTGACGAGTTTCCGTCTCCCGCCCACTGCTTCAAATCGCAGAAGAAAGAATAATAATCCCTGCTGGAGCTTCTCATCATATCCGAATATGCCGCATGGGAAACAGGCAGATCTTCCCAAAGGGTCTCTGGTCTCCCGAACCTCGCCCGGTATTTTGTCAAAAAGTCCTCCAGATCCGCAAATTCCATTACCGTGGGATTTTCGTAATGCTCCGCCCTGTCCGCCTCATTCAATCGCCCCGTGCCTATTGCCATAGGCAGCGTGTGCTCCGATCGCTTCTGGTAGACCACCACCGTGCTCTTTGTTCCGAAATCTATGGCAATAACGCCGTCCTTTACAATGTCCGCCGCAGGGTTTCTGGCAATAAGCGGCTCGGAGATCTCAATAGCATATTCGCAGTCCTCCTCGGGATTGCCGTCCGTCCATAATTCCCAGTGCCCCCTGTTGGGGTCGGATAAAAGCTTGTCGTCATAAGGGTCAATATCCGCCCGCCGCTTGTCGCAGCATAAAAGGCTGAGCTTGAGCGCCGCCGTAAAATCGTCATCGGCCTTTATCCTGTCCACAGCCAAAAGGGTATTCATGGAAAAGTCCAGACCGTTAATGCTTCCCGTAAATTCCCCCGACTTTATGTCCTCGGCAATTTTTTCCGTATCAAAGGAAATATGCCCCTCAGCGGAGATCCCCACATACCCCCTGTCCGCTTTGTACAGGGAAACGAGATCGGAAAAGCTGTCCGCCTCCTCCGGAGTCAGTCCCGCAGGCGTAAGCTCCTGATCCAGAAATACCATTATAATTTCTTCCCCTGTCAGCGGCAGACCGTTTTTCTTTGTAAACCGCAAGGAAGGTATGCACGCCGCCTCCTGATGATTTGCCGTATTAAAGGAATAGGTCTCGTTACCCATAATATCCGCCGCCTTGACAATGCCGTTTTCCTTGTAGGCAAAAAGGCACTTGTCAAATTGGTGCAGCTTGTGGACCTCCGAAGCACGCAGCTCCACCAAAGTCATAAGCGTGCCCTCGTATCCCTCAAATGAGCGGTTGAACTTGCTCTCCACATAGGAAAAGAAAATATTCTGTCTGGAGACCTTAAAGGTGTCGAGATTCGGAAAAATTCCGCTCACAGCCGTGTTGAACCATATGTCCTTATCCGCAAACTTCACCCATGTCTTCTCCAGCTGCTTCATGATCTTGGCAATAGCCCCGTCAAAGAGCTTCACCTGCGCTGCAGCGGTCTCGGGAATGCGCTTTATCACCGCACTTGATATATAGTCCTTTTCCGTGGGGATAAGCTTTATTTTTTTCGTATCCATAAACGCTAACTCCTAACCCTTGCGCAGCATACCGCTGCACCCACTCGTTTATTTATTTTCAGAGCACTTTTATATAGTGGCTCGGTAACTCGCAGTTATAGAGATTTTAAAAATCAATTTATCCATTTAAAACAAAATTTATATAAAACGATCAGACCCCGGTCTGTAGGTATCCGAAACATATTGACCAACATCGGCAAAGTGACCCGTGCACGCTCTCCCGACTCTTGCCTCTGAATCTCCTGCCTCCAAAAGCTAACCTGCGGCATTCAAATCTTCACAATTGCCTTGCGTACTATCCGCTTACTTGCGCACGCAATGCACCCCTGAAGTTTTACCTCCGTGATCTTTCCGCTTTTGGCAACTCCGATGTTGTGGTGCAGATTCCCGTCAAATTCATCTCCCGCCCGTACCCCCGTAAGAACGTAAACAGGGGAGGAAAATGTAGAATTATAGCAGGAGATCAGATATACATAAAGGTCGTCCAGCAGCTGAATATCGCTGCCTGTCGCCGCCCCGTCCCCCTCGATGACCAGCCTTTCCGTGTAATCTCTGAAAGCCTTTAAATTATCGGGCTGTACTCCGCAAAGGAAAAGCCCCGCCGCCGAAGTATTTTTGAAAAACCCCTTCACATCCGCCCTCACAGGGTCGGAAAGCGACCCAAACCGTGTATGCAGAGAGATCTGCATACCGTAAGCGCTGCTGTATTGATTAATAGCCTCCTGCAAGCCCCTTATCCTCCCGATAAGAGCCGAATTTTCCCCTTGCAGCCTCCCGTTCTCCAGCTCGCAAAGCGCCAGCCGCCTGGAAAGCTCCGTATTTTCCGCCGACAGTGCCAGCCCGTCTCCCCCGGGAAACAGCTCCGTCTGCCCCGGCAGCACATCCTGGGCCGCCTTTGCCGAGATCCTGTCCACTATCTCCGCACGGATCTTTTCATCCGCCAGCGTTTCCGTCAATATTTCGTAAAGCCTCTCCGGGTTCATTTTCCTCCCCCTTACGGTTTATTAATAATGATTTTATATACAAGCTAAAAATCAACAGATTTTTCATGATATTTTGCGCAATTTCTTAAATATAAAAATGCAATAATATCTTGCATAAAGCCGTTAACGCAAAAGTAAATTTGTTCTATACTAAATATATACGCCATAGTGCAATAAAGTTTGCCCCATACATGGGAACACTCCGCTCATTATCAATTAAATATAGCGGTTTTTTCCGGGGTCATACTTAAAACCCGCATCAAGCAGCTTTTTTTCGACATCCTCCCGTGACATTCTCTCTTCCGCCCAGTCCACATCATCAAAAAAAGCCTCTGCGGACGGGTAAAAATCCCTCAGCTTTGTGTTGATAACGCTCATAAGCATAACAGGATCACCCGGCAGCATATTATCACCTCAAGTCCAAGTTTGAAACAAGGCATAAGCCTACATAATACTATTATATAATTTTTACGGATAAATGTCAAGTGTTTTTCGGCAAATAAATGCGTTGTGCCTTTTTTGGATAAATTTTCCAATTGACAAACCGTTACTGTACATATTCAACAATTTTTTCACAAGAGTTTCACACAAATTTTATAGTGCATTTTGAAACATTTTGCCCCTCAAATTTGTTATATTAATAGGCAGTGTTTCATTTGTGAAAACAGCCTCATAAGCACACTGTAATTTGCTGACTTGCCCAAAACTGCACAGTTGAACAGCTTTACCTCTCCCCACTTCTCCGACCCGTAAAAATGAATTTTTCATTAAAAAACATAGGCAGCAGCATTAACAAAACCCAATATTGAACAAATCTTCGGTTATTTTAACCGAATTATGCCCCTCTTTTCCCTTACAGATTATATTTTTGTTACGTTGACACAGCGCATCTTTTGGTGTATAATTATATATGTATCGGTATCGTCAAATTTGACGGCCAAAATCCGATTTATCGATTTACATCGTTAAATCCAAACTGTACCGGTAAAAGAATATTTTCATTTTAAAAAAGTAAAACAAAAGCGCAGGACAGTTATCCTGCCGTTCACCAAATAACCCAATGAAAGGAAGTCGATTATGGATCCCGATAGTTCCGGGGCAGCAGTCTGTATTGCGCTGCTGGCTTTAAGAACTTTTTACGCCTGCTGCGAGCGGGCATGCATGGAAATAAGCGACAGCAAGGTTAAAGCCTTCGAGGGGCATAAGGGCAGCGAGGGGCTGCTGGCAAGGCTTCTCCAAAGTCCCTCGGCGCTGCGGCATACCTTTGCCGCCCACAGGCTCATAAATTCGGTGCTTTTTGCATTTGCTCTTTCCGAGGCAGCCTTGAAAAGAGTTTTCGCCGATGACAGACTTGCCCTTTGGGAGCAGACAGCCACCGCAGCGGCATTTACCGCAGCAGCAGTGATTCTCCTGCTCTCTCTGGGAGACGGCGTGCCCGCACGCACGGTCAGGGGAGAAAAGGCGGATAAATTTGCCGTTATTTCCGCTCCCTTTGTGAATTTTCTGCGGATACTCCTGCTGCCCGTGACCTTTGTTTGCACAGCTGTTTCCAAAGGCATAGCAGCGCTATTCGGCGCAGATGTCAGATCGGGAGAAGAACCCGTTACCGAAGAAGAGATCCTTATGATGGTGGACGCGGGCAATGAAACAGGTGCGATAGAATCCTCCGAAAAAGAAATGATAAACAACGTCTTTGAATTTCACGATATGACCGTCAGCGACGTTATGACCCACCGCACGGATATCGTGGCGGTAAGTACCGAGGCGGAGATCACCGAGGTAGTCTATGCCGCCATCAACAGCGGCTTTTCGAGGATCCCCGTTTACAAAGACAGCGTTGACCATATCGAGGGTATCATCTATGTAAAGGATCTTTTGTGCCTTGTAGGCACAGGCACTGCCCAGAGCGCCAGTGTAAAGGATTTTTTGCGGGACGCGGAATACGTCCCCGAAAGCAGTATGTGCGGCGAGCTTTTCCACGCCATGACCGCAGGACATTTCCAGCTGGCAGTGGCAGTGGACGAATACGGCGGCACGGCAGGGCTTGTTACTATGGAGGATCTTGTGGAGGCAATAGTCGGCAGCATACAGGATGAGTATGACAACGAAGCCGAGGATATCTCCGAAATATCCGAGAACACCTATGCCATAAGCGGCAACGCAGACGCAGGAGACATAATGGAGACTCTTGGCTGTCCTCTCCCCGAGGACAGCGAGTACGACACCATGAGCGGATTTATCACAGGTCTCCTGGGGCGTATCCCGGAGGACGGCGAAACTCCGCAGGTGAAGTATGAGAACATCCTCTTTACCGTGATTCTGGCGGAGGATATGCGCATAGTAAGGATAAAGGCAGTAAAAGATCCTAAGCCTTCCGATCCGCCCAACCCCGAAACTTTGTGACTTAACGGAAAATACGGTTATTCAATATACCGGTAATTCATATATCCAAATAAAAAGAAAAGGAGCACGAAAAATGAAAACAAAAAGAACCAAAAGGCAGATCAGCGGAATAATGGCACTCTGCATGGCATTTTCCCTGTTTGCAGGCTGCCAGAAGAACGTAGACGAGGATATGGTGCTGCCTCCTCCTCCCGATACGGAAGCCACCGAAACCACTCCCGAGATGACCGAGGCCCCCACAGAGACCACCACCGAAATAACCACACCCGAGGAAACCGATACTCTCCCCGAGGAAAGCACAGAGGAGACCACTAACGAAACCACCGCCGAGGAAACGACCGAAACCACCTCCGCCGAGACCTGGAGCGAAACGGAAATGACAGCAGTCATGTACATCACCGAAAACTGTTATTCCCGTGAGCGTGCGATCATAGGCTCTACTCCCATTTCCCAGCATTACATAGGAGACAGCGTGGAGGTCGTGGCAATTACCGACACAGGATATTATAAGCTGGCTGCGGGCGGGTTTATCCATTCCGACTATGTTTCCGAGAATAAACCCGTTGTCACCACAGCCGCCCCCGCAACTGCCGCCCCCTCCACAGACAGCAGCTCCGCATCCGTTACCGCAGCTCCCACAGTCACTCCGGATGTCGGTCAGAACACGGCCGCTCCCTTTGTAAACCCCGGCAGCATTTCCACAGGGAACTATAACATATCCCCATCGTCAAGGTATGCCTACAAGCAGCTTACAGCCGCCGAGCAGACCTTGTACAACGACATAGTTTCCGCCGCCTACAGCTTTGACAGCGCCGTTGCCATTCCCTCGGGAATGAGCAAGGACGATGTGGTAAAGGTCTATGCCATTGTCTCCAACAACGAACCTCAGCTTTTCTGGCTGGGTACCTCCGTTTCCGCAGGCACAAGCTTTGCCACCATTTCCTTTAAAACCACCGACCCCTCGGAAATAGCCTCCATGCAGGCGGAAATAGACTCCGCAGCCGCAAATGTTCTTTCCAAGGCCTCGGGCTACAGCGGCACTATTTCAAAGCTCAAGGTTTTTTATGACTATATCGTTTTAAACAGCGATTTCAGCAAATCTGAGGGCGGTTATAACGGCTCTATTTATAACGGACTTACCGGCAAGGGCAATCTCCAGTGCGCAGGTTATGCCAAGACCATGCAGTATCTTTGCGATATGGCGGGGATAGAGTGCTGCGTGGTTGCGGGAACGAACAGCGAAGGTGATTCCCACGCCTGGAATGTGGTCTACTGTCAGAACGGCTATTACAATATCGACGCCACCTGGGGCGACCCCATCAATGACTTCGATTCCAGTTATGTTCAGTATGAATTTTTCCTCGTTCCCGATTCATGGATACACAACATCACCCACTATAATGTAAGCACCCTTATAAGAAGCAACGGAAATTCGGTAAGAATGTACGATCCCCCTGCCTGCACCAAGGAGGGCTGCAACTACTTTGCCGCCTACAATAAGATATACAGCAGCTACGCCGAGGCGGACGCCGCATTAAAGGCAGAGTTTGACGCTCAGATCGCCGCAGGCAACAATGTAGTGGAGCTGAGAGTCACCGATAAATCCGTCTACGATCAGATGATGACCGATGATGCCTACAGAACATATCAGAAGTATGCCAAGAGCAAATCAGGCAAGGTAGCAAGGATACAGCGCCAGAAATCCCTCACAGGCGGCGTGCAGGTAGTCCACTACGACGTGATCTATTCATAAATGACAGCGGCAGCAATAACGCTGTAACGCTTAAACCGAATTCATAACGCCGCGGCAGCGGACGGTTTTCCGCCCTGCGCCCCATGCCTGCGGCAGTCAAAAGGAGATAAAATAAAATGAAGAAGAAAATTGCCGCATTAACAGCGGCCGTACTTACAATGAGCATGGCGCTCACCGCCTGCGGAAACAAAGAGCCGCAGGAAACCCCGACCGAAGCGGAGATAAACGTCATAACCGACGGAGAGCTTGTAAACTCCGACAGCGGCAATGCCGAGGGCGAAACGACCACCACCGAATTTGTTGACCCCGCCGAGCTTCTGGGGCTTGACAGCGACGAACTTGGAACAGATCCCTCTTTCGACAGCGATCCTGCCGAAACTACCCTCCCCGAAAATCATGAGGATGTGGTATCCATGATCGAGGCAGGAGGCACTACCACCGCCAAAACAGCAGTCATGGCGGATTATAACATTGACTGCACCACCCGCTATGGCTATAATCAGCTAAATGAAGCCGAGCAGAAGCTTTATCGGGATATTCTTGAGGCAGCGAACTCCATAAGGCTTAAAGTTGACCTGGACGAATCCGTTACCGATGAAATGTGGATAAAGGTATTCGGCATGGTCTACAACCAGGAGCCCGAGCTTTTCTGGCTCTCTGCCGCAAGAATGGCAAAGGGCAAGCTCTGGTACTGGGAGATCGATCCGGATATCATTTCGGGAATGCAAAAAGAGATCGACGCCAAGGTCAGCGAGATACTTACCGCCGTTCAGGGAATGTCCGACTGGGAAAAGCTGGAATATTTCCATGATTATATAGTACTCCACAACAACTTTGTCAAGGACGACAACAGCAGCACCACTACCATTTACAACAGCTTCATAGGCGGAAATATCCAGTGCGCCGGCTATGCAAAATCCATGCATTACCTTTGCGACCTGGTAGGTATCGAAGCCATGACCGTTGTGGGCACAAACGACGCCAACAGCTCCCACGCATGGAATGTGGTAAAAGTTGACGGCAAATGGTATAATCTGGACACCACCTGGGACGATCCCATTCTTACCAACGTGGACGTTACCAATATCCGCCACAGGTATTTCCTTGTGCCCGACGAGTGGATCCACAACAAATCCCACTATAACATCAACAAGAAAATAACAGGCACTCAGGTAACATACTTTACTCCCCCCGCCTGCACCGACAGCGACCTTAACTACTTCAAGGTGAAGAATGAGCTCTACACCGATAAGGACAGCGCCGACAAGGCTCTGCGCGAGAAAATGAAAAGCTGCGCCGCGAATTCCCTTCGTACAGCGGAAATAAGGGTCAGCGACAAGGCGATCTACGACGCTCTCACCTCATCTGCCTCCCTTAAGGAATACGCATCCTGGATAAAAGGCGAAAACTCCAATGTAACCGCCGTTTCCTCCAACTGCGACCCCAACACGCTGGTCATTGAGCTTAATTTGGCATATTAAGAGAACTGCCGATTAAAGGCTTTTCCTGCCGCCATGGTCATATATGCCCTCGGAAGAAAAGCCGCCGCCTATAGCCCGGCATAATTAAAATCAGCTCTTTCTTAGAGGCAAGCAGCATAAAGCAAGAGACAAGAACAGAATTGACGCAGCGGCAAATTTATACAGATCATTCCAAATATAAATTGGCGGCACAGCCCTTTATGCAATGCTGCCGAAAGCGGAGTTTGAATGAAATTTCAAAGAATAATGAGATCGGCTGCGGGAAGTGCGGCAGCCTTTCTCCTTACCCTGTGTGTTCTCAGCGGATGCGCAGAGGTGGAGGAAGTGCTGCCCGAGTCCGCAGGCACTGCCGTCTCCTATGTCTCGTCACAGGCCGAGGGAAATACAGGCGGCTATATCTACAATCAGCTTTCCGAAAAGGAAAGGGAATACTACCGCATTATGCGGGACGCGGTCTATAATTTTGAAGAGGAGGCTGTTTTCCCCGAAGCGCTCCCCGCCGAGACCCTGCGCAAGATCTTTGTTTCGGTTTATTACGGGGAAAATGAGGTCTTTTGGCTGGACAGTGTTTTTTACCGTCATCAGTCGGATTCCTTCACCCATAAGCTTGACTACCGCTTCACTCCCGAAGAAGTGAAGTCTATGCAGCAGGAAATTGATTCCAAGGTCAGCGAGATCTTCTCATCCATCGACAGCTCCGCCACCGATTATGAAAAGCTCCTTATCTTTCACGACCGCCTGGTAACAGGCTGCACCTTTAATGACGGCACGGAGTATTCCAATACCATCTACGGTGCTCTTGTAGCAGGGACTGCCCAATGCGAGGGCTATGCCTTTACCTTTGAATATCTCTGCAAACAGGCGGGCATAGAGTGCTTTACCGTTACGGGGACCAACCCCCAGGGAGCGCTTCACGCTTGGAATATGGTGAATCTGGACGGTATGTGGTACCATGTGGACTGCACTTGGGATGACCCTATTTTTGAAACTCCCGACCCCGATTTTATAAGATACTACTATTTTTTAGCCTGCGATTCGGACATTATAGGCGTTACCCATATCCCCGACAATACATATTTTACATTTCCCATATGCACCTCGCGGGAGAATTACTATAAACGGGAGGGACTTCTGGCTCAAAGCGGAGAAGAGGGCGTGCAGCTCCTCAAGTCCGCCGCAGTGGCTGCTCTTGCAAACGGCCGTAAAGACGCAGCCGTGCGCTTTGCCGACAAAAGATCCTATGAAAGCGCCTATACCAAGCTTTTTGACAGCAAGGAAATACGGGATGTTTTCGCCTATGTCAACAGCGTGTCACCCAAGCGTGTGCTGGAAAGCAGATATGTGCGCTATTCCAACGACGATGAGCTTATAATTCATATATCCATGTTTTATGAATAGGGAGGAAAGCTTAAAATTTATGAAGCTGTCTGAAAAAAATTTGCGGAAAATCAAATCTTTATCCCTTAAAGCTGCAATTACCCTGCCGGCGCTGCTCATGCTCACCGCCTGCGGGGAAATTGCCTATCCCGAGGATGCCGAGGCTCTGCCTACCTATACCACCAAGCGGACAGCTCAAGTGATATATGAAACCGACACTGCCCCCGAAACCACCGAACCTCCCAAGCGCACCACTACAGAAACCACCACCTCGCAGATTTTCGGAACAGGAGATTATTCTGACAGCGCTTCGGAAACGACCGCCCCTGTATCGGAGGTCTCCCTTGAAACTGCCGAAACCACCCTCCCTGCTGCCGCTCCCTCTTTGGAGGATCTGCCCGAGGTGGGCATTTCCGAGTATTACAAGGGCACTCAGACCATGCGCACCACCCCCACCACCGTAACCACTACACAGGCGACCACCGTCAGGATCACATCTGCCGCCGAAACCTCCTCCGAAATCCTCATTGATGATGACGACCTTATAGCCGATGAAGAACCCGAGCTTGTCGAGAAAGACACTGTTTACGGGGAAAGCAAAGAGCTTCACGAGCTTCTTACCGACGGCAGGAAAAGCAAATATACGGGGCGTGACATCATCTCCCACCCCCAAAGCTACTACAGCCTTGACGAAGCGGACAAATCCCTCTATGACCGTGTTGTCACCGCTCTTTTAAATCATGAGAGCAGACTGACCTTTACAGTCAGTGACAATATTACCTTCGAGAAATTTTTCGATATGTATCAGCTTATCTATAACGACGAGTACAGGCTTTTTTACATATCAAACCAGATCGAATATTATACCGACCGTTCCACAGGGCTGCTGGGAGGCGTAATGCTCCAGTATACCTATAACGCCAATCAGACCGAGCAGATGAAAGCCGAGATAAACGCTCGCTGCGATGAAATACTGTCACCCGTCACCCCCGAAATGAGCGACTATGAAATAGTGAAGCTGATCCACGATTCCATAATAAAGGGCTGCACCTATATTGAAAGCGACAATATGAACACCGTCTACGGCTGCATGGTAGAGGGAGAAGCTCTCTGCCAGGGGTATTCCAGAAGCTTTATGTATCTTTGCTCCGAAGCAGGGCTTGTTTCCTACGGTGTTTTCGGGGAGGCCAACGGCCCGCATATGTGGAATATTGCGGAAATGGACGGGGAATATTATCACGTGGACTGCACCTGGGACGACCCCGACAGAGCCGAGCGCCCCGATTCCGTCAGCTATGATTATTTCGGCGTTACGGACGAGCGGATAAACGAGCTTCGGGACACGGAGGAATATACCTACGACATTCCCGCAGCGAGCGGCAGGAAATACCAGTATTTCACCTATAACAATCTTACAGCGAAAAATATAAAGGAAGCGGAAGAGATAATCCGCAGGGAGACCCTTGCCGCCGCCAAAACAAAAGCAAGCACCGTTCAGTTCATGTGCGCCGATGACGCAGCCTACAGCGAAATATCCGGGCAGCTTTTCTCAAATTCGGGCAGGAATATTCTGGTGATCCTGGAAGAGATCGTTCCCGAAGCCGCCAATCCCTTTGAAACCTATACCATACAGCACAGCATGAATGATAAAACGAGAGTCATTAAGTTTTACCTTGAATATTGATTATTGACCTTTGCCAATAAGTTAATGACTTCATATGCGCTCAAAATCGGGTTCATACGAAAAATTTAATTATATCGGACGTTTCTGAATCTTGCTTCTTAATTTCTTGCCTTTGATAGATTAGGTGGTGATAATTTGTATGCTCTTTAAACACAGATCAAAAATACTTCCCGTTCTTTTGGCAGGAATGATATATCTTTGCACAAGCTGCCAAAGCGGTGCGGAAACCCCTATAGAGTATACCGTTATCTCCGACGGCACAATTGCCAATGAAATTGGCACCGATCCCATTGGCACCAATGAAATTGACGCCGATAGTATTGGCTCAGAAAATTCCCAAAGCATAAGTTCGGAAAATATCGGCAGCGGACAGGTTGCCGAAAACAGCTCCCTCTCCGACGGTAAAGACCCCCACAGCGAGGTATCCTCGGAAAAGCTCACTATCCCCGACCATATGGAGACCCGATATATCTCCCTGTCCTTTGACGAGCGTATGCGGGGCGCATATAACGAGGTGGTCTCCACCATGACAAACTTCAGGGAAAAATCCTTTATTCCCCTGACTATCAGTACCTCTGACTATGCCAAGGTGCTGGAAACCGTTCGGTGCGAGCAGCTGGGATTTTTCTTTCTGGAGAACAGAACACAGGGCGCATTTGACAGCTCCGCCCATACCTTTGAGATGAACTTTACCTATAAATATTCCGTTCGCGAAACCAACGCAATGCTTCGTCAAACCGAAAGGGAAGCCATGAAGATAATCGCCATGACGGACGAGGGCATGAGCGACTACGAAAAGCTGAAAATATTCCACGATTACCTTGTGCTGAATGTGGAAAGCTCCACCGACGACCCCTACGCCGATTCGGTCTACGGTGCGCTTGTTGAGAAAAAAGCTCTGTGCGAGGGCTTTGCCAAAGCCTTTTCCTACCTGTGCAATATTGCAGGGATAGATAATATGATCGTCACAGGCTTTACCGATGTTGACCATATGTGGAATATGGTCAAGCTGGGCGGCAATTGGTATCACATCGACGTGGGCTGGGATAAACCCTCTCAGTCTCTTGCGGCGGGGTACCCGGATATGGTCTTGTACCAGTATTTTCTCGTAAGCGACGATATAATCAAAAACAACCGCACCATAAACAGCATGCTGGGTGCGCCACCACAAGCGAACTCGGAGGAAATGAATTATTTCAGGCACGAGGGAATGTACGCCGAAAGCTATTCAAAGGCTCTGGAAATAATTGAGCAGTCCTGCGCCCGCAGTATAGACTCGGGAGAGAAATATTTCATGGTAAAGCTTGATTCCTCCAACCTTTACCTGCAAACCACTGCCAATCTTATAAAGCCCGATGAATCGGGAACGTCCGATATTGACCGAATAGTCTCCAAGCTGAATTTCACCGGACGTATAAGCTATATTGATTATTACAAGGATTATCGGATAATAATTTTCGTCCTTGATTAGCTGCGGCAAGGCATAGCGCCACAGAGGCTTTTCTCCACGGCGTCTGAGCGATACTTATGAAAGGAGGGTATCCAATGCATAAACCCAAAAAAAACGCAGTTTTTTTTGCCGCAATAATGACCGCAGCAGCCCTCACTGCCTGTAAGGAAACACCGACAATTCCCCCCACGGATAATCTGCACCTCGTCACAACTCCCGCCCGTACATCTTCAACCTATACAGGCACAACCGTCGAGTATGTCCCCTCTACCTCCGCCACCCAAAGGCGGAATAATCTGGATATGCCCGATATGCCGACTATGCCAAACTTTCCCGATATGGATATGGGCGCCGCCGATAACCCGTTTGACAGCGACTTCTACGCCCTCTTCGGAAACAATAGCGCAGAATACCCCGATTATTCCGTAGCCCCTGAGGACGACAGCGGCGAACACCTCCCCGCCTCGGAAACTTCCGTGCCCTATACCGACCCTGACGATATTTCCATAAGCCGGGAGGACGTCCCCGACGAGGCAATGACAAATATGACCGAGCCTGCGACCGCCCGTGTGGAAACAGCATTCCCCGGTGCGCAAATGCCCGATTTCACCTTTTCCTACCCCGTGGAAACCACCGTTACAGCTGTTCCCCCGGAAACCCTGACAACCACCGGTGGCACACTCCCGCAAACCGAACCCTTTGACATAAGGGAATATATGCCCGCCATGAATGATTTCCCCGATTTCGGAGATATAGAGTTCGACACCGCAGATTTCAACCGTTGATCTTTATTTTAATGAGCAAAATTAACTTTGCGCTACCATAAATATCATAAATATTGTAGTACAATCAACTATCATCTATTAATAGCTTTGTGCAATAAAAATAATTCAAACAAATTGATCCAATTAATATAAATCAAAAAATCCCCTCAAAAATATTTTGAGAGAATACATAAAGGAAGTGGCAAAATGCCTATAAATATACCCGACAATCTCCCCGCCGTGCCCGAGCTGCGGAAAGAAAATATTTTTGTGATGACCGATGAAACAGCGGCTCATCAGGATATACGTCCCTTGCGTATCGCAATTCTTAACCTTATGCCCAAAAAGATACAAACGGAGACCCAGCTGCTGCGGCTTTTGAGCAACACTCCCATACAGGTTGATATCGAGTTTCTGCAAACCGCCTCCCACGTGTCGAAAAACACCCCCGTCAAACACCTGAACAAATTCTATAAGGTTTTCGAGGACGTAAAGGACAAAAAGTTTGACGGACTTATAATCACAGGCGCACCCGTTGAGCAGCTGGAATTCGAGCAGGTAGACTACTGGCAGGAGCTTTGCGATATTATGGACTGGTCTCTCACAAACGTGTTTTCCACCTTCCATATCTGCTGGGGAGCGCAGGCAGCTCTCTATCACCATTTCGGAATACAAAAATACCCCCTGCCCCAAAAGATGTTCGGCATTTTCCCCCATAAGATAGAAAAGCCCATGAGTACTATAGTGAGAGGCTTTGACGAGACCTTTTATGTGCCCCATTCCCGCCACACCTGCCAGAGACGTGAAGATATAGAAAAGGCAAAGGGGCTTGAAATAATCACATCCTCCGATATGGCGGGAGTGCATATTATCGGCGATAAAAGCGGACGGCTCTTTTTTGTCACAGGCCATTCGGAATATGACCGCTTCACACTGCGGGAGGAGTATTTCCGTGATGTGGAAAAGGGCCTGCCCATATCCGTGCCCTACGGATATTTCCCCTATGACGACCCCGGGCAGCCCCCCCGTTTCAACTGGCGCTGCCATGCCAATCTTATGTTCTCCAACTGGCTCAACTACTGCGTTTATCAGGAAACGCCATACGATCTGGAGAATATAAAGCCGATCAATATTGATAGATAAAAAATCTCCCTGTTTTTTTGCAGGGAGATTTTTTTACTCTCATCAGAGCCTACATTTTCAAAATCTCTTTCTTAAACCCCATAAAAAACGCACCCCATTTTCTGTGATACTTCTCAATATGACCCCGCCAGTAAGCCTTCATATCTCTGTCGGGACATTCAGAAATTTCGGGCAGACAGTGAACGGTGTCAACCAGATCATAAGCATTATCAAAACTGCCCTCATTTATCAAACGCCCCGCCTCCGCCAGTGCGCTGCCGATAATTTTATGCAATAGCTCCTCACTGTCCGAGGGCAGAAGTCCGCCCGCAGGCAAAAGTCCGCCCGCAGGCAACAGCTCCAGTGCAGCCGAAAGGCTTTCCATAGCCCTTTCCCTTTGACAAAAGGTAAGATCGTGCCGCAGTTTTACAAGAGCCCATTGAAGCTTGTCCGTCATACAGGTCTC
Source organism: uncultured Ruminococcus sp. (assembly GCA_947174365.1). Classification (GTDB taxonomy): domain Bacteria; phylum Bacillota; class Clostridia; order Oscillospirales; family Ruminococcaceae; genus Huintestinicola. The sequence continues at coordinate 17,326 of CAMWIR010000021.1, forward strand.
CTCCTCCCGCCAATAAAAATCACGGTTCAATTTTCCAGTCCACAGGCTCTATCCCCCGTGACTGCAAAAACTCGTTGCATTTACTGAAATGGCGGCAGCCGAAAAATCCGTTGTACGCCGACAGGGGCGAGGGGTGCGCCGCCTCCAAAATAAAATGATCGGGATTAGTGATAAGCCTTTTCTTCGCCTTTGCATTGCCGCCCCACAGCAAGAACACCAAAGGCCGCTCCCGCTCATTCAGTTTGATGATAACATCATCTGTAAAGGTCTCCCAACCCTTGCCCTTATGAGAATTAGCCTGTCCCCGCCGCACCGTCAGCACGGTGTTGAGCATAAGCACGCCGCTGTCCGCCCATTTATACAGCTCCCCATGAGGCGCAGGAGGTATCCCCAGGTCGGCTTCAATTTCCTTGTAAATATTCTGCAAGGACGGCGGAATGGGACAGCCCTTCTGCACCGAAAAGCAAAGCCCGTGCGCCTGCCCCGGCTCATGATAAGGATCCTGCCCTATAATTACCGCCTTAGCCCCCGAATAAGAAGTGTGCTTCATGGCGTTGAATATGTTGTTCATATCGGGATAAATTTCCCGTGAAAAATACTCTTCTTTAAGGAATTCCCTAAGCTGCTTATAATAGGGCTTGTCAAATTCCCCTGCCATTACCTCGTCCCAGTCGTTGCCAAAATTTACCATATGTATCACTCTCCGAAGTTAATATTTTTCTTGTGTTTCGCACGTTTCACATATTTATTGAAGTCCCTTGAGCCAGTTTGAAAACTGCTCTAAAACATTTGTGTAAAGCACCCTGTCATCCGCCTCTGAAAGATCGGACATTTTTGTAAATCCCGTGTTGTCACGGACCCTTCCGGGCAAATCGTCAAGCTTCTTCAGATACTTAAAGGATTCATTTCCGATACCTATAAACTGGATAAAAACATTTTTTCCCGAAGATCTTCTTATAATGGAATCCGATGCGAGTTTATCGGCATTTTCCCCGTCGGTTATGAACAGAATAAACGTGGGGTCGCCGTTATCTACTATGGGAGGCACGGCAGACCTGCCGAAAAGTCCCTTGCCTACGCTGTATCCCTCGATTATGGCACTGAGAACAGGAGCATAAGCAGTGCCGCCCATTGTATATCCGGAACAGTTTATCACCGAAGCCACATAATTTTCATAGTTTGAAAGAGTAAGCTCCTCCATTTGACGGAAATCGTTCTGGAAAAGAAAAATATCTATCGAGCCGTTATCATCAAAGGTGAGACCCAGAGGCACCAGGCGTTTAAGCGTGCTTTGAACAGTACCGTTTCTGTACAGACTGCCCATTGAACCGCTGTAATCAAGCGCAACCACAACCTTAGCACGGATATTGCCAAGATCCACGCCGCTTTTTTTGCTCAGATCAACAACGCATTTCGAGAGATTCACAACGTGCTTTTCCAGATTGACCTTATCCTTTGAGAGATTTATTTTTCCCATTATCCTATCGGAAATCTGCTTGCTGCTGTCTGCTGCCGAAGCGGGCGCTGCCTGTGGAGCAGGAGCTGCCGTCGGAGCAGGCGTTGCAGCCGGAGCAGTCCTTTGAGCGGAAGCTGCCGCCGCAGGACGCTCGGAAGCATTTTCGTCCGCCAATTCGCCGCCGTATTTTTTGAGCAGCTCGACAAGTCCGCCGTCAAATCCTCTTGCAACAACACTAATGCGCCATTCGTTTTTCCGATATATCTCCAGTCCGATTATTGCCCTTTCATTTTGAAAATCGGAGCCGTTGAAAACCGATTCAAGAACAAGGGCGTCTCCCTGATAAATTTGTATGCTGTGAGAGCTTATCTGCCCCATAGTTCCGTCACCGTCAATGCTGACGGTAAATACAAGCTTTGCGACAGATTCGGGGAGACGGGCAACGTCCACAAGATAATCGAACGCACCGCCCTGTGCCTTATATGTAATCTCATTGGCAGGAGAGGCGGGCTGGTTGTAAAAGATCATATACCTGTCGTCCGACAGCTTTTCGCCCGAATCAAGACCGAAGCAGCAGGTATCATACACCGCCCCGCCCGCCGTAGTCATTCTTATTCTGACCGGCAGCTTTGGATCAAAGTGATCGCTCAGCTTCCCTCTGAAGCCTCTTTCTATTTTCATATTTTTCCTCCATGAGTGAATTTTTTATCCCCAATAAAAAATCAGCTTTCGCGGGAATACGCCGGCTTCTCCAAATATACCGTTATCCCACTCTGCCCGGAAGTGCATTTCCGTAACGGCATTGTTCGTGTACGGATATACACTACTTACCGCTGTTCGCCCTGCGGTTTTTCTTAAACTCCGCTTTAAGCTGTCTCGGCAGAAAAAGCTCCATGCCGTCCAGAATCTTTTCCGAGGGCGAGAAAATTATCCGCACATTCCCTGCACTTTTATGAACAAAGTCCGCAAAATAGCGGTTTTCCGAATAGCCGTCATCCGCAAGAACAGTGGTGCAGCCGTCGATTTCCTCGGGGGCGTCCTCCAGTTTGCCGAAAGCGGTAAATTCGTCTATAGGAGCGGTGACAAGCCTCTTGCGCTTGCGCTTGCCCATTATCTTGTCCACGTCCATTTCACCGTTGCTCACAATATATTCATATTCCACATCAATATTCGTAATAAAAAGATACCCAAGGTAAAAGATAAGCCCCACCCCCGCAAGATTCAGGGGAAACATCATAAAAAACATCAGGAAAAATCCCGCAGCAAGGGCGGCGGCAGCCACGCCTATAAGCCCCTTTTTCAACAGATCAACGGCGCTGGGCTTGCGGGGAACAAGATACTCTGCATAAAAATCACTGTTTATCATTAAAATTTCAAACTCCTTTTTTACAGCAACCCACAAAATCCGGCAGGATAACAATATAACAAGATACCGTTTTTTCAAAACACTCCGGATTTCCGGTCGACGTTGCTGTTTTTTGTTTCACGAATACACTTTGAACCGCCTTACGGCATGGCTTTAAAACATTATACCACATAATTGTGAAATATTCAAGAATTTTTTCCTATTTTACGAAAAAACCCTTGCTTTTTTTTGAAAATGGTGTATAATAGTGGTAAGGGTTGGTGTGGAATAATCTCATTCACTTAAAAATTTCATATACACGAATTATATAAAACGCCTTGACCGGGCAAAGTAAGCGTGCAAAATAAAGCTGCAAAAGAGAGGAAAGCCGACGGCTGAAAGCTTTCCGCAGCGGTCTGCAAGCCGAAATTTCACCCGAGAGCGGCTGCTTTGAACGTTATCCGAAAGACCTTACGGTTTCGGAAGATACAAGTAGGAGCGGACGGCAGTGCGCCGTTATTGCACGGGAGGAAGCGAGCGTCCTCAAATGCTTATTCGCAGGTGGTTTATGTCCTGTCCGAATGGAGAGGGCATTAATTTTTTAGAGGTTAGAAGTTAGAGGTAAGAAGTTAGATTTTAAGACCCATGACCGTTAACCGAAAGCGGTAATGATAATAAATAAAAATTTTCATAGAAAGGAACGATCTTAAAATGCGTGAACAACTGGAAAACATCAAAAAGCTTGCAGCGGAGGAACTGGCGAAATGCAGCGACCTTAAAGTAATGGAGGAACTGCGTATAAAATTCCTCGGGAAAAAGGGCGAGCTGACCTCCATATTAAAGCAAATGGGAGGTTTATCGGCAGAGGAGCGGCCGGTTATAGGTCAGCTGGCAAACTCCGTCCGTGCGGACATTGAGAAAAAGCTTACCGAGAGGGCGGAAGCGCTTAAAGCGGAGGCTGCCAAGATGAAAATGGCAGCGGAGACCATTGACGTTACCCTGCCCGGGAAAACTCCCCCTCACGGGAGGCTTCACCCGCTGACGGCAACGCTGGAGGAGGTCAAGGAGATTTTCCTCGGCATGGGCTTTGACGTAGTGGAGGGGCCCGAGGTGGAGACCGACCATTACTGCTTTGAGGCGCTCAACACCCCCAAGCACCACCCTGCAAGGGACACTCAGGACACTTTCTATATCAATGAAAATGTAGTCCTGCGTACACAGACCTCCAGCGTTCAGATAAGAACTATGGAAAAGCGCAAGCCTCCTATCCGCATTATCTCTCCGGGGCGTGTTTACCGTTCGGATACGGTGGACGCCACTCATTCCCCCATATTCAATCAGATAGAGGGGCTTGTAGTTGACAAAGGTATAACCCTCGGCGACCTGTACGGCACTTTGGAAATTCTCATGAAAAAGCTTTACGGCGAAAAGGCGCAGATACGTTTGCGGCCTCATCATTTCCCCTATACGGAGCCGTCTGCGGAGGTTGACCTTATGTGCTTCAACTGCGGGGGCAAGGGCTGCTCCATGTGCAAGGGAGACGGCTATGTGGAGCTTCTCGGCTCGGGTATGGTTCACCCGAAGGTGCTTGCGGGCTGCGGCATTGACCCGGAGGTTTACAGCGGCTTTGCATTCGGCATAGGTCTCGAGCGCATTACCATGGGGCGGTATAATATCAATGATATGAGGCTTTTGTATGAGAATGATGTTAGATTTTTGAATCAGTTCTGATTTGAAAAATGGAGGAGATAAAATGACCGATAATAACAAAATCCAATTGGATTACGAGCCCTTGGGATGTATCTGCATGAATAAATGGACAGGCATAGGGTTTTACATCTTTGCGGGAGTTCTTATTATAGCGGGGATAATAGTTAATTTTGCGGTTATGGCTTCGGCAGCAGTATTTACGATATTCGTTTTTTTTGCGGCGTTTTCGGTGTTTGCGGGCGTTGCCTGCACAAAAGGCGCATGGTATTGGGGAAAGGAAAAATTTACAATTCATAATTTCCTTGCAAAGCCGCTTACCTTTGGCTATGAAGAGTTGGACAGGATATATTCCGTGACCGAGGGACCCGCTGTAACAATTATGTTCCGTATGAAAAACGGGAAAGAATACGGTCTTACGCCCGGTATGACCGGCACAAAAGAGTTTCTGGAATATCTTGGCTCGATACAGGATCAGTACCAATAAATCATAAACACAGGGAATTTGTTCGGAGACTTTGCAAGGGGGCGTTTGCATGGATATTATTGAAGAGGCTCGCAGTAAAATGATGTCGGGAGCGGCAGTGGGATTATTGTGGCCGGGCTTTTTCGCCGTATGTTCATTGTATATGTTGTCAGTGTTTGCGAGGGCTCCTATCAAATTGTCCGATTTGCCGAAAGCCGTGAGATGTGACCCGGGAGATTTCATTTCTCTGACAATCGGTTTGCTTGTCTGGATATGGGTTTGCGCCGTGATTTTCAAATACGGATTTACGGTCATAAACAAGGCAAGGGCAAATTACGGCAATATTGAGCAAAAGGCGCATGATATGGGTGATGAGGAATGTCGCAAAATATCCGTCTGTGCAAAATTCGGGGCGATATACTGCGGCAGTGAATGGCTGTTTTCACCTTTCGGCGTGCTGTGCAGGTGGGAGGATATTTGGGGGATAAATGCAGAATTTTTTTACCCCAAGGGGCGTTATCAGACTCACCCTTACAAATGGATAGTCATTCGCATTACCCTTAAAAACAGCAGCACCATTGAGGGCACTGTGCTGGGCAAGGAGGATATTCTTGCGGTGAACAACAGCTTTGACGGCTTTGCAAAATATGCCGAAAACAGGGGGATAGCGGTAAGCAGAGAATTTATTTAGAGGCAGAAAAGAAAGGGGACAAAATTTATGACAAATGCGGCTGATGTGCTTGATGTGTCCGAATGGGGCGGACTTATTATTGAAAAGGCTTTAAGGCAGAAAAGGTCGATGACCGCTGACGGGATCATCTGGTCGGTTTTATTTTGCGTAATGTTAGTGCCGATTTTATTCGCTCTGATCCTGCCTACAAATTACTGGAATAATATGAGCACCCCGGCGAGCGTTTTGATGACTGTTGTCATAATAGCGGTGTTATGTCTTATCGTTGTGGCTATAGGTCACGAGAGTACCGTGGGGCTTATCATCAGGGCAAGGCAGGTATATGAAAGCATAGCCCGAAAAGTCGGGACTATGAGCAGGGAGGAATATATTTCGTCTTGCGGCGATCTTGCAAAGGGGATATGTTTAGGGGGGATCTACTGCGGCAGAGAATGGCTTTTCAGTCCCTATGGTATGCTGTACAGGTGGCAGGATATAAGGGCAGTGAAGATGAAATTTTACTACGGGCACGGCAGATATGAGCAGACCCCCTTTAAGTCGGCTAAGATCATGATACTGCTGGCGGACAACAGCGTGGAGCGGCTGGACGTTCTGCGGAAGGAGGACATACTTGCTCTCAATGATTCCTTTGATAATTTCGCGGTATTTGCCGGAGGAATGGGAATAAAGACGGAGAGGAAATTTGTGTGATCTTTAGCATCTGATTTATTTTGATTTTTTCTCAAAGCTGTTTATACTGCTGTATGCGACCCTTGATTTAAGAGGTGATGAATATGAAAAAAGGCAAGGTTTACAAGGCGTTAAAACCTAAGTGGGTATTGTTTGGGGTCAAGATATTTCTGAGCGCGGCTGCCGTTCCGGCTGTTGTGGCTGCCATGATATTTTACGTGGCCGATGCAGAGATCGTGGATTACTTTGAGTTTTGGTTCGGGGTAATTATATGCGTTGCGCTTTTCGCGGTTATTGCGGTCATGACCGTTAAATCGCTGTTAAACGAAAAGCGGGCGTTTGGCAGGCGGCAGCGTATTCTGGATTCCTTTGATGAGTATTCCCTGGAGCGGCTTGAAGAGGAGGTTCGGGCGGCAGAGCTGTATTTCAAGTGCTTTTATGTTCTTGATGAATTTCTCTTTGTGCCAAAGGCAGGGCTGCTTTTAAGATATGATGACATCAAAAAATTCAAAACCATTAACCACTCCACCAATGGTGCGTCCGACGGTGTGTTTATAGAAATATACGATTCGGAAAATATAAAATATTACTTTTCCGTTAACAAATGGCGGGACTACAAAAAGAGCTACAATGAATTTATGGCTCTGCTTTCCCGCAAGGGTCTTTGTGGGTCCGGTGGCTCCGGGGGACAAAAGAATCCCGACAACAGCGGGTATATTCCGGTGGGGAAGGTGTGAATGGTATAACGGGTCAATAAATTCAGTGTGAATTTTAAATAATAAATTATATTTTATTTGGAGGTATGGCAAAATGGATCTTTCAATGAGATGGCTTTCCGATTATGTTAATGTAGAAACTTTAAGTATCAAGGAATTCTGCCACGGGCTTACAATGAGCGGCTCAAAGGTAGAGACCTACAAGGAGGAGGGCAGCGAGATTTCCCGTGTTGTTGTGGGAAAAATTCTGAGCGTCCGTCCCCATGAAGATTCGGATCATCTGGTGGTCTGCATGGTGGACGTGGGCGAAAGTGAGCCTGTGCAGATAGTCACGGGTGCGCCCAATATAAGAGAGGAAAATGTGGGTGATCTTGTTCCTGCGGCTTTGGACGGTTCGACCCTTCCCGGGGGAGTTAAGATCAAAAAGGGCAAGCTTCGCGGTGTAGCTTCAAACGGTATGCTCTGTTCACTGGGTGAGCTGGGGCTGACGGTGCATGATTTTCCCTATGCCATTGCGGACGGGATATTCATTTTGAATGAAGAGGACTGCGGCAAGACACTTGTTCCCGGAATGGATATAAGGGAGGCCATTGAGTTCAATGACACCACGGTTGAATTCGAGATAACCTCAAATCGTCCCGACTGTATGTCGGTAACGGGGCTTGCACGGGAAACTGCGGCTACATTTGATATCCCTCTTAACATCAAAGAGCCTGTATATAAGACCTGCGGCGGAGATGTGAACGAGCACCTGACCGTTAAAATAGAGAATGAGGATCTTTGCTCACGGTATATGGCGGGCGTTGTAAGGAATGTTAAAATAGCCCCCTCTCCCCTGTGGCTGAGGGAGCGGCTGAGGGCAAGCGGAGTGCGCCCTATCAACAATTTCGTTGACATTACGAACTATGTAATGCTGGAATACGGCCACCCCATGCACGCCTTTGATATCCGATACATCAAGGGAAATTCCATTAAAATAAGAAATGCGGCCGAGGGTGAAAAAATAACCACGCTGGACGGCGCAGAGCGCACTCTTAAATCAAATATGCTGGTTATCGCCGACAGCGAAAAGCCCGTGGCTGTAGCAGGCGTTATGGGCGGCGAATACAGCGGCATAATGGACGACACGGTGGACGTGGTTTTCGAGGCGGCTTGCTTTGACGGTCCTTCAGTAAGAACCACCGCAAAGGCTCTCGGCATGAGAACGGACGCTTCCGCAAGGTTTGAAAAGGGGCTTGACCCGAGAATGTGCGAGGTAGCCTTAAAGCGTGCCTTTGAGCTGGTGGAAATGCTGGGCTGCGGCGAAATAGTCAGCGGTATTATCGACTGCTCCAATGGCAGAGATACCCAAAAAACCGCTCCCTTTGACCCTGCTTGGATAAACCGTTTCCTCGGCATAACCCTTTCTGCGGAGGATATGGAGGCATATCTTAATAAGCTGGAAATCACCGTTAAGGACGGTGTGGCTTATGCGCCTCCTTACCGTATCGACATTGAATACAAAAACGACATTGCCGAGGAAATTGCAAGGCTTTACGGCTACAACAACATTCCCGGAACTGTTATCAGAGGCGTTGCCAGCGGCGAGCTGACCGAGCGGCAGAAATTCATAAGGAAAATTATGCAGACCCTGACGGGGCTTGGAGTAAACGAGATAGCAAGCTTCTCCTTTGTATCTCCCAAAGGCTTTGACAAGCTGCGGCTGCCCGAGGACAGCAAGCTCAGGGACACTGTAGTTATCACCAATCCTTTGGGCGAGGACACTTCGGTAATGCGTACCTCCCTCCTGCCCAGTATGTGCGAAACTCTTGCCAGAAATTATAATAATCGCAACCCCGAGGCTGTGCTGTTTGAGCTTGCAAAGGAGTATCTGCCAAAGGGAGGCGAGCTGCCCGAAGAGCCTCAGAGACTGTGCATAGGAATGTACGGAAACTGCGACTTCTACAGCTTAAAGGGAATTATCGAGGGACTGTTGGACGCTGTAGGAGTAAAGGGCGCAGAGTATGAGCCTTGCAAGGGCGTTTCGGAGAATTTCGGAGAAGCTCCCGCATTCCACCCGGGACGGTGCGCCGAAATACTCAGGGACGGCAAGGCAATAGGTATCTTCGGCGAACTTCACCCGGAAACTGCCGAAAATTACGGCATAGGAACAAGAGTGTATGCGGCTAAGATAAATATTGACGAACTTATGGAATCTTCCGAGGTGAAAAAATACAAGCCCCTGCCCAAATTCCCTGCTGTTACAAGAGACCTTGCAGTGGTATGCGATGAAAATATACCTGTAGCTCATCTGGAAAAGGCTATAAAAGAGGGCGTAGGAAAGATACTTGAAAGCGTTAAGCTCTTTGACGTTTACAAGGGCAAGCAGATAGAAGAGGGCAAAAAGTCGGTGGCATTCAGCATAAGTATGCGCTCCCATGAGGGTACTCTCACCGACGAACAGGCGGACGCTGCCGTTAAAAAGGCTCTGAAAAAGCTTGCCGAGCTGGGAGCGGAAATAAGAGCGTAAGACCGTAAGCATATACACTAAATTAAAAAGACCGACAGGAGCATTACGATCCTGTCGGTCATATTTATTTCTGTGTTTCTATGCCCTTGCGTCAAATTTTTGCCCGGTGCTTGCCGTTTGTTTGGGTGTCACGCTTACAGTCTGCTTTGGGGTAACGCTCACTGACGTTTTGGAGCTTACGCTTCCGGCCGAAATGATATCCCCGCCGGCTGCGGTACTGCGGAAAGGCTTGCGGGAGCGGCGAACCTTGCGCACCTCGTAAGACTGCTCTGCCTTTGCCCTGGCGGCTATTTTACGAGCGCCCTTGGACTTTTTGACCTTTGTGGCTTCCTTTTCCTCGATCTTCACCTTGCCGTCCTTGTCGTGGCTGACAACTTTGACCTTCTTTGGCTCACGATCCTCATGAGTTTCCCTTTCGTCATTGCCGTTTTCGGCATTTGCCAGCTTCTTGGCCGCCGCCGCACGCTCTGCGTCCGTGGGCAGGGAGGAAAATTCGCCGCTTTTTACAAAGTCGCTGTGAGACCTGTCAATGGCAGCCATTTTCTGCTGCTGCTCGGAAATAAGAGCCGCCTTTGCCCCGTCGGAAATATACGGGCTGTTCTTAATGCTGTTCACGGAGGAAAGAGCAGAAGCTGCATAGGCAAGCTTCAGCCTCCTTACCTCGTCCTTGGTCTTGCACTGGCGCAGCTTGTTTTCAAAATCCTTTTGCTCCGCCTCGATATTCTGCACCCGCTGATAAGCAGCCGTATCCTTTTTCCGCAGATACTCTTTTTCGGCGGGAGTAAGCCTCGCTCCTCGGGAAAGCTTGTAATTTATGTTGGCAAGGGTGGAATCGCCCTTTTTCCCCAAATCACTCAAAGCAGACCTTTTTTCTTCGGCTTTCTTCTTCTGCTTCTCCATCCATTCGCCAACGGTCTTTGCGCCGTCTGCGGCAAAATTTCCCGAATTTTTCTTGGTTCTCCATTTATTTTCCATATCCATGGTTTTAATATAGCTGTTTATCGAGCCTATATTCATAAAGTCCATATATCATTGCTCCTTTCCGGGCGATGTAACACGCCGGCATACCCGCACGCCAAAATGTCTGCACCGACCCCGAGAATCATATCGTTTTATTGGATAATTTACCCTATCATATATATCGACCGTATTTCCCGAAAGTTTAGGGTATATTTTACACAAATTTTACCATGAAATTTTGGCGGCACACGGCAACAACCCACGGAAATTATTTTCCCAGTGCTTCAAGAATAGGTTCAATATATTTTTTATCGGAAATATCATAGGAAGAGGAGATCATTTTTATCATTTCCCTATCCTCATCTGTTTTCTCCTTTTTCGCACTGAGCACCTTTACCAACATATTCATGGCAAATTTTGAAGGAGCAGGCATTTTTTCATAATCAAGCCCCCCGGGACAGTAAAAGGCGCTTACTCCTTCAAACCCCGGTGCTTTAAAGTTCCTCTCGAGAGACTTCTCCACCTCGGGGCTTTCCATAGGGCTTGCTCCCACGCAATATGCAATAAGCTTTTTGCCCTCCAGCCTGCGGGCAGCGCTTTTGAACCAACTAAGCTTGCTGATCCCGCCTGCGCAAGCCCAACTGCCGAAAACAATTGCCTCATAAGCCGACAAATCCTGCTTCTCCGCCGTTTTAAGGTCGACGCACTCGGCTCCCGCCGCCTCCGCTATCCATTCGGCATACCGCTTGGTAAAGCCCGTTTGCGAATTGTAGATCACTATTGTTTTCATTTTATCAGGTCTCCTTCTGTATTTTTCCGCACTGTGAACATCTTTAAGCTCAAGGTATTTTCACACCGCACAAGAATTTTCCTAAACAATCGCTTATCGTATATATCGGCAGAACACGGGAAAAATTTATCGGTATTTTTCACAAACTTCACACAAAATTTTCATCAAACTTTTATGGAACAAGAATTTTTTACTGCTGCCCATTGGTTTCCGATTCTTGCCTCCTGCTTCTTGTCTCCTGCAGCGAATAAACGCAGCCGCAGTAATCCTGCCTGTAAATGCCGTATTCCTTTGAAAGCTCGGTGGAGCGCTTGTAGCCGTTCTTTTTTTTGAAATCCGAATACAGATATTTAATGCCGATCTCTTCGGCTATCTCGCCCCCTATGCAGTTAAGAGCGGCGGCATTTTTCAAAGGGCTGATTGAAAGGGTGGTGGTAAAATAATCCGACCCCGCCGCCTTTGCAGCCAGCGCCGTTTCCCGAAGCCGCAGACGAAAGCAGGCAAAGCAGCGCTCGCCTCCCTCGGGAATTTGTTCAAGACCCTTCACGGCTTCGTAAAATTTCTCGCTGCCGTACTCCGTGCCCATAAATTTTATGGGGATACGGGCAGGAAATTTTGCAATAAAATTTTCCTGCTCCTCCCGCCGCTTGTAAAATTCCTCGGGTGGGTAAATGTTCGGATTATAATAAAAAACCGTTATGGCAAAATAACGGCTCAGATATTCCAGCACATAGCTCGAACAGGGGGCGCAGCAACTGTGAAGCATTAATGTCGTAGGCTCCCGAAGCCCCTCGATTTGGGAAATTGTCTGTTCTAAAATTTTTTGGTAATTTTGCTTTGTTTCCATAAATATTATCCTCTGAAATAATGCCAAGAGGCAAGAAATTTTTTCTTGCCTCTTACCGATCAATTTACTTTTACCGTATTACTCCGCTGCCGTCCATGCATTCTGCTTTTCGGATTCGGCAGCTTCTTTTTCCGCCTTAGCCGACAATGCCTCGGGCAATGTTACAAACTCCTGCGGAATACCCGTTACGGCATTTTTTACGGTTTTGTCAACATCTTCGACAACCTTCGCCATATCATCGGGCAAAACCTTTTCGCCGCTTTCAACAAAGTCATCTTCGGCATTTTCGTTTTCGGAAACATTTCCGTCAGCATTATCCGCGCTCTCGGTCACTCCTGCCGCTGCAAGGGCTGCCTCCTCCTCGGCTGCCGCCATTGCCGCCGCACGCTCTTCTGCCGCGGTTACCTCACGTTCGATGTAACTGAGCAAAACCTTATAGGTGGCGGATTTAAAGTGCATTCCGTCCCCTTCGGCATACTGCCCCGCAAAATATCCCGTGGAATCCTTGAGAATAGCTCCTGGGTCTACAAAAATATAGCTGTTCTCCGCCGCAAACTGCGCCAGCCCGGAATTGTAGTCATTGACCGCCGCCATTATGTCCATACCCTCAACGGTGGCGTCGTAAGCCGCAGTAACGGGAGGCACGCCGACTATAACGATCTCGGTTTCGGGAGATGTGAGGTTTATCATCTCCGTAAGGCTTTTCATGGACCGGAGCATACTTTCCCCGCTGAGCCACTGAATGCCGTTTGACCCAAGCATTATGTACACCCGCTTGGGGAGTGTGTAGCTTATCATATCCGCAGCGGTTATCTCGCCGTAAACCGTGGGAACGCTTTTTGTAAGCACAGAAGAGGGGTTAAGCCCTATCTTGGCGAAAACATTCTTTTCAGCCATAAAGCCGTAAAGGAAATATCCCGTAGAAATGGAATCCCCTATAAACAGATCGGATTCAAAAAATGCCTTGTCATATTCGCTCGAAACCTCTCCCGAATACCCGAGAGTAGCGTTTACCGCTGCCGCAGGGGATACGGATATAGTCTCCGAACCTGCGGAGGTATTGGCAAGCAGGGCTGTCTGAGGGGGATTAGCGGCGCTTATCTGCAAAGCTGTTTCATTCATATCGCCGACAGCAGTTTCTTCGCCCGACAGGTCGGCAACGGTTTCCGTGACCGCATTAACAGCGGATTCGCCTATTTCGTTTTCCAAAGGCGCAAGAGTGGCGGAGGGGAAAGAGAGACCCTCTTTCCAGTCCTCGTTTTCCTCGTCGAACGGCTCGGTCTCGGAAAGGCCGCCGACCGCCTCCGTTTCCTCGGGGATAACGTCGGTCTCCGTTTGCTTTGCCTGTTCCTCTCTTATCCTGTCCGCTTCCTGCCTGTATTCGTCCACATCGGGAAGGGTAAATGTATTTGTACTTTGAGTGCGGACGGGTCTTTGAGGATGTTCGGGTTCTTTCTCGCCGCAGCCCGTAAGAGTGCAGGAAAGAGCCGCCGTCAGCAGAACTGCGCATACTCTGCGGGCGCCGATATTGTGCTTATTTGTCATTTTTGTTGTTTCCTTTCGGTTCTTTCTGTTTCTGGGAACAGTCCGTCCGATAATTTTTCCCTGTCAAAAAATCCTGTCGGCATTTTTCAACATTTTGTAATAAATTACCGCTTATTTACAGTCGGTCAAACTGCTCCCGGAATTAAAATTTCATCATAAAAACTCATACTGTTATTATAACATAT
>CAMWIR010000022.1 GCA_947174365.1 uncultured Ruminococcus sp.
CGGTCTGGGGCAGCGCCCTTGCGGGGGTCGGGGGGCGGCGCCCCCTCTAACAGCCGCCATACAAACCGCACTACAAGAGCACCTCAAAGTGCACCGCCCGATTCGCTTGACCTATAAAATCAAAGTCACGCACTGCAAAGTATCCCACAACCGCCCAAAAAGTAAAAATCGGGCGGCGCAGCAGCATAGAAATGTGTGACAAACGTCACACATTTCATGCTGCCGCCCGTAAGGGCGCATAGGCGAGGCAGAGCCGAGGCGTGATTGTCATTAACAAGTGCGAACAAAGTAAAGCGACACATCGAACAAGCAATGCCTTATTATACGAGCAAATAGGGGCAACGGCACGGCTGTAGCCTCGGCGTGTGAGCCCTTACGGGCGGCAGCGATGAAAATGTGCAACTAAAGTTGCACCCGGCATTCGCCGTGCATTTCTATGCTGCGTGCGCCGCCCTTGACCCGCCAAAGGCAGTTTTGCAAAAACAACTGCCCATTGGAACCCGAGTGGCGTGAATACTCTAGTAAACCGTTAACTTCCGACGTCCATTCTTTAATGATATTACCATTAATATTATAGCTTTTTTGCACCGATTTGTCAAGAGCGGAGAACTTTTTTTGATAAATTTTCCGAAACTTCGTAATATATGTCAAAAAATAAAATTATTTACATATTACCCCTTGAAAAAACAGGGAAAAGGTGATATAATTAAATAGTATATGTTTGCATAATTTCAAGAATGTTTAAAACATTCTCAAAATATTGAAAGGAATGATCACAGATCATGGCGGAGAAAAAATACAGCGTTACCCTGAAAGAAATTATCGAAGAATTTCATCTGGAGACAATCTACCTGCCTATGGACGCGTCAAAGCTTATCGTTGCGGAGACCGAGATAAACCGTCCGGGCTTGCAGCTTTCGGGCTTTTACGAGTATTTCAACAACGAGAGGCTTCAGATAGTGGGCAAGGCGGAGTTTGCATATATGGCGACAATGGAGGAGCACGAACGCAGGGAGATTCTCGAAATGCTCTTTGCCCAGCACGTCCCCGGGGTGATAATCACCCGTGAGTTGCCCTATTTCCCCGAAATGGTGGAGCTGGCGGAGAAGCATGAGATACCCCTCATGCGCTGCAAGGACAGCACCTCGGGCTTTATGTCCGCACTTATTGCATATCTTAATTTGCACCTTGCACCGAGAATCACCCGTCACGGCGTGCTTATCGAGGTTTACGGCGAGGGTATGCTGATACTGGGCGAAAGCGGCGTTGGTAAGAGCGAGACCGCTGTGGAGCTGATAAAAAGAGGTCACAGGCTTGTAGCGGACGATGCTGTGGAGATAAGGCGAGTTTCCAATATCAGTCTTGTAGGCTCGTCTCCCGAGAATATCCGCCATTTCCTGGAGCTTCGCGGCATAGGCATTGTCAACGCCCGCAGACTCTTCGGTATGGGCGCTGTAAAGGTCACCGAAAAGATAGATATGATCGTGGAGCTGGAGCCTTGGGATTCGGAAAAGGTCTACGACCGCATGGGCGTGAACAGCGAATATACTTCTATTCTGGGAGTAAAAGTGCCCTGCTCAACCATTCCCGTTAAGCCTGGCCGTAACTTAGCGGTAATTCTCGAAGTTGCCGCTATGAACAACCGTCAGAAGAAAATGGGATATAATGCCGCTCAGGAGCTGCTTGACAATCTCGGCCTCGAAATGGAGCGCCAGGACACGATCAAAAAATGGGATATTTATTAATAATGATCTTGTTTGCGTTAGCTTTTTACTTTTGAGGTTTACATTTTTTAAACGATACTTAAAATTTCTCGGGCGGAGGACAGATGTGTAAGTGCAATGGCTTTAAATTCTTGCTTCTTGTCTCTTTGCTTCTTGCCTCTCCCGAAATAATGAGGTTATATAACAATGAATCTTGTTTCCGATATGCATACCCACACCGTTGCCTCCACTCATGCCTATTCCACGGTAAAGGAAATGGCAGAAGCGGCAAGGGATGCGGGGCTGGAATTTCTTGCTGTTACCGACCATGCCGCAGGGGACAATGACGGCCCGCATATATGGCATTTTCACAATCTGCACAAGGCTATCCCAAGAGAGCTTTTCGGGGTGAAGATCGTCTACGGCGTTGAGGCAAGCGTGATAGATTTTGAGGGGCATCTCAGTATGCCCGACAAGGAATGCGCCGCTCTTGACTGGGTGATAGGTTCGCTGCACAGCGATATGCTCTCTCCGGGGACTGCGGAGGAGAATACGGCGGCATATGTGGGTCTGGCGAAAAATCCTCTGGTGGACGTGATAGGTCACCCTGTAAGCCACAGTTTTCCCTATGAGATCGAGACCGCTCTGCGTGCATTCAAAGAGCACGGCAAGGTGGTGGAGATAAACGAAAGCACCCTGCTGTGGAAAAATTCCGAGGGACTTTATAGGCAGATAATCCCTCTTTGCAAGCGGCTGGAGATACCTGTCATTGTCAACAGCGACGCTCATTTCTGCATGTCTGTTGGGAAATATGAAAATTCCCTGAGGCTTTTAAGGGAGTTTGATTTTCCCGAAATCCTGGTAATCAATGCAAGCAGAGAAAGAATGCTTGAAAGGATAAACAGAAAAAAACATATATTTGACTGATTTTTAATAAATAATAATAAGCGGGAAATGCACATAATAAAAAGACTGCTGTTTTTCTAAATAAAATTTTAACGTTTTAATGAAGCAAGTGAGCAGACAAGAGCAAGTAGGTTTCTTGCCCCTTGCTTCCGGGAGGATCGATGACTGATACACAAATTCAAGCCTTGGGCAACGAGGCGGCAGCTTTGGGCTGCAAATATATCAAGGGGGCTATGCTGCGGGATTTTACCACATTCGGCACGGGGGGGAAGATCCCTGTTCTGATAGAGTTGAACGGAAGCAAGGCCGCAAGTGAGACAGTTAAATTTCTTAAAAGTGAGGGACTGCCCTATTTTATTATAGGCAGAGGTTCAAATATTTTAGCGGAGGACTGCGATATAGATATGGTTTTCCTCCACACGGGCAGCCTTATGAATGAGATAAGGGCAGAGGGGGAAAGGGTCATATGCGAGGCGGGGGCGGCGCTTTCGGCGGTGTGTCTTTGCGCAAGGGACAATCATCTGACAGGGCTGGAATTTGCCTACGGTATCCCAGCAGGGGTCGGAGGAGCGGTCTATATGAACGCAGGGGCATACGGCGGCGAGATAAAGGACGTTATCGAATGGGCGGAGGCTGTGGACTGCGAGGGGAATGAGTTCAGGCTGACGGCTTCGGAAATGGATATGAGCTACCGTCACAGCATATTCTGCGGGAAAAAGAATATCATAACAAAGGTCTGCTTCAGGCTGCAAAAGGGCGACAAGGAAAAGATAGGGGCGAGAATGTCCGAACTGTCGGAGCAGCGCAGGCTAAAGCAGCCTCTTGAATACCGCAGCGCAGGCAGCACATTCAAGCGCCCTCAAGGGGCGTATGCGGCAGCTCTTATTGAGCAGTGCGGACTAAAGGGCTATGCTGTGGGAGGCGCTATGGTAAGCGAAAAGCATAGCGGATTTGTTATAAACACGGGAGAGGCGACCTTTGCGGATGTACGTGCTGTCATTGAGCACGTGCAGAAGGTGGTAAAGGAGCAGACGGGGTATGAGCTGGAATGTGAGCCGGAGATCATCAGATCGGTCAACAGTAATTAAAAGTCAGGGGATATTGTATGAACAGCATTTCCAGGCAGGAGGCTTTGAAAATAATCGGCAGGATACGCCGTCTTGCCGACGGGGACGCACAATTGCAGGGATATTTTGAGAGGATGTTTTCAGATGAAAATGATGAAAGAGACGAGACTGACATATTATGTCTGGGGGTGACCGGAGGATATCTTTCTGATCTGATACGTACTTGTACCGGCATTTCCGTCAGTGTTACCGGGTCAGCGGAGGAACTGTACGAATGTCCCTGCTGCGGATATAAGACCTTGACGGAAAGGTATGACCCGAAAGAGGGGACAGGGTATGACATTTGCCCTTGCTGCAAATGGGAGGATGACGGAACGACCGCTGTCGATAAATACAGCAGCGTTAACAGAGGCACAATATCGGATTATCGAAAAAAGCTTTGGTCAGATCGGGAAAAATTTCATATTGGAAAGTGGTACAGATGAGGCAGATCAATCGTTCACATCAAATTTCCTGCTGCTTTCTCAGTCTTTCGGCAGCAAACCAAAGATCACCGTAACACAAAAATATAACCAATAAAAAGGAGTTCAAAGCAAATGAAATTTCTAATAGTTACCGGTCTGTCGGGGTCGGGAAAATCGGGAGCGGTAAATGTGCTGGAGGATATGGGATATTACTGCATTGACAATATCCCCCCTCAGCTTATACCGAAATTTGCGGACGTGTGCTTCCAGTCGAGAATGGAAAAGGTCGCCATAGTCACCGATATAAGAGGGATTGCTGCCGAAAACGGCAATGTGGAGAACGGCAAGACGAACATTTTCGAAGAGCTGCTGGCGGGGCTTGACTATCTGCGGAATTCCTCAAAGGAGGTGGGCGTGCTTTTCCTGGACGCCTCCGACGAGACCCTTATAAAGCGTTATAAGGAGACCCGCCGCCGTCATCCTCTTTACGAGCGCAGCGACGGCAGTATTCAGGGGGCTGTTACCATGGAGCGGGGGATAATGTCCAAAATAAGAGAAGCCGCCGATTTTTACATAGACACCTCGGATATGTCCATGGCGCAGCTTAAAGAAAGGGTGGTCGACCTGTTCATGGACAACCCCGACGACAGAATGTCGGTGCAGGTAATGAGCTTCGGCTTCAAGTACGGAATGTGCAGAGAGGCGGATCTGGTCTTTGATGTGCGCTGCCTGCCCAATCCCTTTTATATAAAGGAGCTGAAAAAGCATACGGGGCTTGAAAACTGCGTGAGGGACTATGTAATGAGCTTCAATCAGTCAAAGGAGCTGGAAACGAGACTCAGGGGACTGATAGATTTTCTCCTGCCCCTTTACCGCAGCGAGGGCAAGACCTCTCTTGTAATAGCCTTCGGCTGCACGGGCGGCAAGCACAGGAGCGTTACCTTTGCGGAAAATATGTTTAAGTTCCTTTGCGAAAAAAATATCAAGGCAAGAATTTCTCACAGGGATATTGAGGTGGGCAAGCTGTAAATGCTCCGTGCTCCGATTGCTGTTATGCCGTAAAATTTTCGGGAGGTGACAATTGCTGTGTCATTTTCACAGGATGTAAAAATGGAGCTTTGTTCCTGCATTACCGACAGGGACAAGGAATTTGCCTGCCTTTACGGAATGCTGCTTTTTTGCAGCAGATTCGGTGCGGAGGAAATTATCTTCCGCACGGAAAACAAGCTGGCGGCGGATATGTTTGACAGACTTTGCGATAAGATATTAGGCAGGAAAAATTCCGTTCATGTTACAGAATCCCCCAAAAAAAACGGCTCGGTGCTCTATACACTCAAAATCCCCCGTGAGGAGGATAGAGAGGAGATCATCTACCGATTCAGAATATCCTCCCGAACCCTTATCCACCGCATTCAGCGGGATATAATCAGCAATAACAATATCTTTGCTTTTCTGGCGGGGGCGTTCCTTTCCTGCGGCAGCATGACAGAGCCTATAAAGGAATATCACCTGGAATTTGCCGTGCCCTTTGAAGAGCTTTGCGGCGACCTGAAAGAAATGCTGGAGGGGCTGGGGATATCCTCTAAATATATCGAGCGAAAGGGATTGTATATCCTCTATTTCAAGGGCAGCGAGGATATTGAGGATATGCTGACGCTCATGGGTGCTACCCATTCTTCCATAGAGCTTATGAATGTTAAAATTTTAAAGGACATACGAAATAAGGCCAACCGCATAGCAAACTGCGACAACGCCAACATTGAGCGCACTCTGGCGGCATCCGAAAAGCAGATAGCGGACATTGAATATATCATGAGAACCGAAGGCCTCGAAAGCCTTACTCCCGAGCTGCGGAATATGGCGCAGGTAAGGCTGGAAAATCCCGATGTTTCCCTGAAAGAGCTGGGGGAAATGCTGGACAAGCCTGTGGGACGGTCGGGGGCTAATCACCGCCTTAAAAAGCTGTCGGAAATTGCGGCGGATATCCGAAGCGAGCGGGGAGAGCAGAGGCTTTAAAACGGCAATTTTTTTAAGGCGGTATCGGAAAAATTGCCTCATCTGTACGGAAAGGACGCAGCATAGTCATGGCTTTTGTAAATCTTCACGTTCACAGCGAATACAGCCTGCTGGACGGAGCCTGCAGAATAAAGGATATGGTAAAAAGAGCCAAGGAAATGGGGCAGACTGCCCTTGCCCTTACCGACCACGGAAATATGTTCGGTGCGGTTGACTTTTACAATGAATGCAAAAATGCGGGGATAAAGCCTATTATCGGCTGCGAGGTCTATGTTGCTCCCCGTACCCGCTTTGACAAAAGCTATGGGGAGGATTCCCGGCCTTATCACCTTATCCTGCTTTGCAAAAATGACCGTGGGTACAAGAACCTTATAAAAATGGTTTCCCTCGGTTACACCGAGGGCTTTTACGGCAAGCCGAGGGTTGATAAGGAGCTGCTTGCGGAGCACGCCGAGGGACTTATATGCCTTTCGGGGTGTATTTCGGGGGAGATACCGAGGCTTATCATGTCGGGGGATTATGACGGTGCAAAAAAAGCGGCTCTGTGGTATAAGAGCATTTTCGGGAAGGGCTGCTTTTTTATTGAGGTGCAGAACCACCGCATTCCCGAGGACGGCAAGGTTCTCCCGGGGCTTATGAGACTTTCCGAGGAAACGGGGATCCACCTTGCCGCCACCAATGACGCTCATTATGTCAGGCGTGAGGATTCACGAGTGCAGCGGATACTGCTGGCAATACAGACGGGTACTACCCTTTCCGAAGATATTGCCATAGCATTTCCCAATGATGAATTTTACCTTAAAAGCGAGGAGGAAATGCGCAGGCTTTTCCCCGAGGGCTGCGAGGCTGTGGACAATACAGAGAAAATAGCCGAAATGTGCGGATTTGAATTTGAATTCGGCAGGCTGCGGCTGCCGAGATTCGATCTTACCGATGAGCAGCGTGTGAAATACGGCGTGACAGATGAGGACAATCCCGCATTTTTCCGTAAAATGTGCATTAAAGGGCTTAGCGAAAGATACGGCGAAAAAACTCCTGCGGGCGCAAGGGAGCGCCTTGATTATGAGCTTGAGGTCGTTACAAAAATGGGGTATGTGGACTATTATCTCATAGTATGGGATTTTATTGCCTATGCAAAAAGCCGTGACATTCCCGTGGGTCCCGGAAGAGGGTCGGGGGCAGGGTCGCTGGCGGCTTACTGTATTGGCATAACAGATATTGACCCTTTGAAATACGGGCTGCTTTTTGAAAGGTTTCTGAATCCCGAAAGGGTCTCCATGCCCGATTTTGATATAGATTTCTGCTACGAGCGCAGGCAGGAGGTCATAGATTACGTTATAAAGCGTTACGGCAGCAAGAGGGTTTCTCAGATAGTCACCTTCGGCACAATGGCGGCAAAGGCGGCTGTGCGTGATGTGGTAAGGGTTCTGGATATGCCATACAGCGCAGGGGACAATATTTCAAAGCTTATCCCCTTTGCCCCTCATATCACGTTGAAAGAGGCGCTGGAAAGCTCCCCCGAGCTGTCGGAATTATACGGCACAGACAGGGTAACAAAGGAGATAATCGACACTGCCATGAGCATTGAGGGAATGCCGAGGAACACTTCTACCCATGCGGCGGGAGTGGTCATCTGCGACGCTCCCGTAAGCGATTATGTGCCCCTGATATGCCGTGAGGGCGTTATGGCAACTCAGTACACCATGACTGCATTGGAGCAGGTGGGGCTGCTGAAAATGGACTTTCTGGGGCTTCGCAACCTGACCATTATCAGGGAATGCGAAAGAGAAATTCAAAAGAATGATCCCGGGTTTGCGGTAAGCAATATCCCTTATGACGATAAGAAAACCTTTGAAATGCTGTCTGCGGGGGATACCTCGGGAGTATTTCAGTTTGAGAGCGGGGGCATGACACAGCTGCTTATCAAGCTTCAGCCGAGTTCTGTTGAGGATCTGACAGCGGCCCTTTCCCTGTACCGTCCCGGGCCTATGGACAGCATTCCGAAATATCTGGAAAACCGCCGCTGTCCCAAAAAGATAACCTATGCTCACCCGATTTTAGAGGAGACTTTGAAAGTTACCTGCGGCTGCATAGTCTATCAGGAGCAGGTAATGGAAATATGCCGTAAAATGGCGGGATATTCCTACGGCAGAGCTGACCTTGTGCGCAGGGCAATGGCAAAGAAAAAGCACGATATAATGGAAAAGGAGCGGGATGTATTTGTTGAGGGGGCGGTGAAAAACAATATCCCGAGAGAGACCGCTAACTCGGTGTTTGACGAAATGGCCGGTTTTGCTTCCTATGCGTTCAACAAATCCCATGCGGCAGCTTATTCGGTGG
Organism: uncultured Ruminococcus sp.; assembly: GCA_947174365.1. Classification (GTDB taxonomy): domain Bacteria; phylum Bacillota; class Clostridia; order Oscillospirales; family Ruminococcaceae; genus Huintestinicola. The sequence goes on from CAMWIR010000022.1 coordinate 8,497, forward strand.
TGGCTTTTCAGACGGCATATCTGAAGCGGCATTTCTACAAGGAATATATGGCGGCGCTGATGACGGCGTTTACGGAATACACGGGCAAACTGATGGAGTATATTTCCGAGTGCGGCAAAAGGGGAGTGAAGATACTTCGCCCCGATATAAACGAAAGCGGTGTGGGCTTTACCGCTGCCCATGACGGCATTCGTTTCTCGCTTCTGGCAGCGAAAAATCTCGGCAGAGGGGTAATTACCGAAATTATCCGTGAACGTGAAAGGGGCGGGGAATATAAAAATCTTACCGATCTTGTGCGCCGTATGAACGGCAAGGAACTGAACAGGCGGGCTATAGAAAGCCTTATAAAATGCGGAGCGCTGGACAGCTTCCCCCTTAACCGCCGACAGATGCTGGAAAATGTGAATATGATATTGGACAGCGTGGCGGATTTTTCCAAAGGGGCTATAGAGGGTCAGATAGATTTCTTTGGTATGAGCGGCGATATTGGCGATACGGACGGCGGCAAGGATAGCGGCGATGTATCGGGTATTGAGAAGAATATTCCGCAAACTCCCGAATATGAGAGCGAAGTTCTGCTGGAAATGGAGCGGGAGATAATGGGTGTGTATATTTCGGGACACCCTTTGGAAAAGCCGCTTGCAGCCGCAAAGGCTTGCCGCCTGCCCGATATAAGTAAAATCCGTGAAATGAGGGAGGGAACGAGAGTTTCTCTGGTGTGCACGCTTACTTCGGTGCGCCGACACACTGCCAAAAACGGCGGAGCCATGGCGTTTATACGTGCTGCGGACAAGGCGGGGGAAATGGAGGGGGTAATATTTCCCGAGGCGTATATGACCTATAAACCGCTGATAAACGAGGGGCAGGGGGTCTATGCAGAGGGTAAGCTTTCCACCGACCGTGAGGGGGAGCGGAACATTTTAGCGGACAGGCTTATTCCTGCGGGTGATTTTGCGGAGAATGTTTTCGGCAAGGGAAAGCTTTTTATACGCTGCCAAAGCAGCAACAGAGCAGCTATTGACCGCTGCGTTGAGATACTTGGGAAATATTCGGGGAACAATCCTGTTTTTTTCAGATTTTCGGATATAGGCAAGACCATTGCTCATAATAAAATCAAGACTTGCCGCCTTTGCCCGGAAATTATGGAAGAGCTTTATGAGCGGTGGGTGAGGAGAATGCAGCAGTGGCGGTGAAATAGTTAACGGTAAGTTTTGCAGTCGGCAGCGCACTAAAGCAAACAAGTGGCGTATGTGCGCTTGAAGTGCTTTTTAAATTGTACTTTGTACATTTTTATTTTATCGGAGGTGATGTGACTATGAAAAAAAGTAAATTGCTTGCGGCAGCTCTTGCTGCTGTTATGACCGTGAGCCTGGGCGGCAGCGTTTATGCCTCCCCTTGGGGCGGCGGTCAGGATGTCAGCAAGCCCAATTCGGTGATAGATGTTGAGGAAAATGCCTCCGATAATCCGCAGGGCGGTTCTTCCTCGGAAAACCGTCTGGTACAGGGCAGCGAGCCTGTAAGCATTATCAAGCCCTCGGAAAAACATGAGCCGATAACTTCTACCGAAGCTCCCGTTACAGAACCCCGGACCGAAACCACTCTCTGGTTTGACAGCGAAAAAATAGTCACCTCCGAATCAAAGAAAAAATCCCCCACGGATTTTGTGGATTCTTCAAAAGCCCTTTACAGCTACAGCGAAATGTGCGAGGACATAAAGGGCTTGCAGGAGGTTTACGGAGACATTATTAAGGTACAGGCCATAGGCACGACGGCAGACAGACGGAAAATTTACGATATCATCATCGGGGACATAGGCGCTGACAAGCAGATGATCGTTCAGGCATCCTGTCACGGGCGGGAATATATGACAAGCCTTCTGGTAATGGAGCAGCTTGAATATGCCCTTAATAATTACGACAGCGTGGTTTACGGCGGCAGGACGGCAAGGGAATGCTTCAAGGGAATCGAGGTGCACATAATCCCCATGCTGAACCCCGACGGTGTGAGCATAAGCCAGTACGGAAAAAGCGGCATAAAAAATCCCGTAATGCGCCTTAATTTATCGAGCATTTATAAAAATAACGTTAAATGGCGGTACACAAATTTAAGCGAAACCAATTACTACAGGCGCTGGAAAGCCAACGGCAAGGGTGTGGACATAAATCGGAACTTTGACGGAAGATGGAAATATGTGGATGAGATAAACGGCACTTCTTCCCAGTTCTACAAGGGCAGGCAGGCGGAATCGGAGTCGGAAACAAAGGCGCTTTGCGATCTTACCCGTTCGCTGTCAAATCCTGTTACTGCTGTAAGCTATCATGCCACGGGTTCGGTTATTTGGTGGGATTACGGGCAGACGGGGGAATTTGCCCGACGGTGCGAAAGTATGGCAAGGACGGTACGGTCGGTGACGGGATATGATTTTGTTCCCCGTGATCCCGATTCCGCAGGGGGATACTGCGACTGGATAATTGAAAACGGCGGCGGAAAGACCGTGCCCATTCTTATTGAGATAGGAAAAAATCAGTGTCCTCTGGGGATTGCCGAATATCCCGATATATGGAGCAGGAATAAGAATGTGCTGTTTGCTGCGGCGGTGAACAGCTGAGTTGGATTTTCGGCGCCTTGAAAAACGGCAGATAAATTGCAGTTTAGTGTGCACGCTAAACTGCAATTTTTATAAAAGACAGCGCTTAAAGATGTTACAGCATATTCGCAGAATGTTCATTTTTATGATGTATAATAAAATATGTCAAATGCCGATCATTTACAAAGCACGGGCAGGGCGAATATACCTTGAAAGGACAGAAAAACAAATGAAAATAGTTGCAGTAGGTCTGGGGCTTATAGGAGGCTCTTTGTGCAAGGCTATAAAAAAACACACCAATCATCTGGTGGGCGGGATAGATATTGACAGAAAGACCGTTAAAATGGCGCTTTCCCAGAATGCCATAGATTATGAGGCAAAGGACGTTTCCGAAGCGGATATTACTATAGTATCCCTTTTCCCTCCCACCATAATAAGCTTTATAAAGGAAAATGCCGACCTTTTTAAAGAGGGCAGCATTGTAATTGATACGGGCGGTATCAAAAAAGTTATTGTTGACGAGGTCACAGAACTGCTGTCGGAGAGGGGAGTTACCTTTATCGGTGTGCACCCTATGGCGGGACGTGAATTTTCGGGATTTGAATATTCCCTCGACAATCTTTTTGATGAAGCAAGCTTCATTATGACCCCCACAGAGAGCACTCCCAAGGAGGAGATACACATTATCGAGGACTTGGCGCACGCTATACATTTCAAGAATGTGGTGACAGCCACCCCCGAGGAACACGACACCATAATCGCCTTTACCAGCCAGCTTGCCCACGTGGTTTCCAATGCCTACATCAAAAGCCCCACTCACAACAGGCAGATGGGCTTTTCCGCAGGGAGCTATCAGGATCTTACCCGCGTGGCAAAGCTGAACGAGGATATGTGGACTCCGCTTTTTATAATGAATAAAGACCCTCTTTGCTTTGAGATAGATTTTATTATCGAGCGCCTTACCGAGTACCGCAATGCCATTGCAAGCGAGGATCACGAGACCTTGCGGGGGCTTCTCCGTGAGGGAAGAATTTTAAAGGAATCAAACGAGAGCAAGTAAGCTCAATCCGACGCTGCTTCGTCCTCATCGGAAGTTCTTATTTCCCTGCCCATGACCGATATTATTGTTTCATCGCCCCGCTTTTCTATTTCAAAAAGGGAAATGCGCTCGGCGTTCATAACGTTGTGGCAGTTTACGCTGACTATTGCAGCCCCCGTAACAAGGGCCGCCGCCGCAAATATGAATATTGCCGTAATGAGCAGGTAATATCTTATTTTACAAAGAAGCCTTTTTGTGGATGTCCTCATTTTTTATCCTTCCCTTTGCAGTTTATCCGGCGTTTGCTGTAAGCGCATTTTGTATAAGCGCGTCTGCAATGCCCTTTGCGGCAAGCTCGCCCGCGTATACCGCCTCGTCAATGCTGTTGGCATGACCGCCCACCTCTATAAGCAGCGAGCCTGTGGTCATATCCTGATTGTATTTTCGGTAATCGAAAAGCACGGGGCGGGTAAGCCCGGGGCTGTTCGATTCTATGTATTGCTCAAAAAGGGAGGCGGTTCGCAGGTTTTTCATGCAGTTGGGCATATCCATAGTGCCGTCGTCGCAGCCGCAGATTATCATTATCTGGGCTGCATTTTTGCCGTTAATTTCGACAAAGGGGGCTACTCTTGTGCCGTCTGCACGCTCTATGGCGTCACGGTGAACGTCCAGCACTACTTTTACAGAGGGATTTTCCCGCAGTATTTTTGCGACAGTTTCACGGCTGCGGTCGTATGAACCGTTATAGGAGGGGTAATCGTGAACGGTCTCATCATGAAGGGTATTTATGCCATTGTCATTTAACACCCTTGCCATTGCCCTGCCCACAGCGGTCATATTCATATCGCTGTCGGTGGTGCGGGCAAGAAAGTCGCTGTCATAATTCAAACGTTCGGAGCGTTCGTAGGTCTCGGTGGTGTGGGTATGCATTATCAGCACCTGGGGCAGAGGGGAGTTCGGCTCAACCCAAAAATCGGGAGCAGTATTGCATTCGGCTAATATTTCCTCAGCAGAAAGGGCGGTAACATTCCGCAGCTGCCCTGCAAGGGGCAAATTGATATAATTTTCCCCCGTGTAGGCAGGGTAGGATTGCCTGAGAATATCTCCCCCTGCCTCGTCCCCGCAGGAGGTGTAGGGGAGGGGGGAGGCGTTGCCGGAGGCTGCGGGCAAGGGGCTGTCGGGCACATCTCCCTCCTCATCCGAGGAGGAGGGCATTCGCCGCACGCCCTTTGACAATATACCGCTGTCGTCACCCAAAAGTGTCAGCCTGCCGCCGGTCACGGAATTAGTATTGCCACTGTTTTGGGAAATATTCTCATTATTTTCAAAAAAATATCCAAGCCCGTCAAGCTTTTGTTTTGCTGACGAAAGCATATCCGTAAAGCTCCACAGCTCTGCCTTTGCCGCACCGAGACTGAATACCCCGGCGGCTTGTCCTATTTTATCGGAAATGGCGGTGAATATTTTTTTTGTGATATTTTCGGGAGGATTTTCACGGTCGGTTTCAGGGGGAGTTTCCGGAATGTCCTCTGCTGCATTTTCCTGAATATCGGGGTCGTCACTGCTTTGCTCGCTGCTGTCCGTTTCGGCTGCTTCGGGAGGGTTTGAAATATTGCCGTCGCGTGAAATATCCGCCGTAAACATAGCCAGCGCCGCTAAGCCTCCGAAGATCAGCGCACGGATAAATATGGGGCGGTCGTCTTTTTTGCGCGGACTGTGTGAAGAGGGGGATCCCTCGGCGTGATATATCCGGGAGGCTTCCGCAGGTATTGCCGACACGGCGGATATTGCCGACACGGCGGATATTGCCGATACGGCAGGTGTTGCGGAAATGGCAGTCTCGGCAGCAGATTCGATAGCCGAATCGGCTGCCGGATCGACAAAGGTATTGTTTATCCGATTTTCATTCATATTGCTTGTCCCCTTTTTAAAATTGATTTAAATAAAGGATTTTTTTGTTCCCGATTAATTTTATGATATTGCCTCCGAAAAAAGAACAGGGAATGGCGGTGAAAATCCCGAAATCCCCCCGAAAAAGTCTTTCGGAAAATTTTATCGAAAAACGCCTACTGTCTAAATGCACAAAAGAATTTGGGCTTTTTACAGAATTCACCAAAAAATGATTGCAATATATACAAATTATGGGCTATTTTGTTTGCATAAAATTGTGCAATCCACCAAAAGTCTTGGCAAAAAAGACGGAATTGCCCGAAAACGGTTGATTTTTTCTGTGAATGCGGTATAATTATTACAGAGTGTAACCGTTTTGTAACCTTTTACATCAAAAAAACATTGCCCGATTTGTGAAATTAGCATATTTTTTTCTTTGAAAATTTGATTTGCGGGGAATGATAACGGTTACATTGGAATAAAATCCAATGAATTTCCGTAAAATCACTTCTAATCGGTAACAAATATTTACAATTCGGTTACAATGTGAAATTGACCATTCACTTAAATCAAATAAAACCGAGAATGCATTTGCGAAAAATTTCGGAAAATTTTCCGGGAAGGAGAGACCCTTAAATGGCAGGACATAAGAGTATACCCGCTTGCTTTGTGTGCGGCATAGAGAGCGTAGGACGGTTGGTTTGCGAGAGCGCAAGACTTACCGTTAAAAGCGTATTTACGGCTGCCTGCCGTGCCTGCGGGCGTGTGAAAAAGTCGGTAACTCCCGCGGCAAAGGATATTTCTCTGTTTTTGTGCAGAGCTGCTTTAACGCCTGTAAGGCTTGTTGTTACCGCAGGCAGGACTGTTTGCGGAGCGGCGGACAGGTTCAAAAAGCGCCGTGCGGCGTCGGGTACGGGCAGAGCCGTGACTTTGGGCTTGCAGGATATTATGCTGTGGTTCAAAAAACGCGGCGGTCTTTTGAATGCAGTCGTTAATGTATTGTTCCCTGCTGTTTCCATTGCGGCTCTGGTGGTAATTGTCAATAACACCCTTGCCACGGATTACGGCGTTGAGGTGGAATATGACGGTGAGAAGATAGGCGTTGTCAGCGGTGAAGAGGTACTGGGCGAGGCGCAGCTGGTGGTGGCTGACCGTGTACGGTATTACGATACCCACGGAGACTGCTATGTTACCGCTGCTCTGTCGATCACTCCCTTGACCTCGGACGCAAGCGTGATAGATGAGGCGGCTCTTGCCAAGGAAATGGAGAACCTCATTTCCCAAAAATATGACGAGATAGTTCCCGAAGAGCCTCAGGAGGCAGAGCCCGAGGAGGATCCTAACGTTTACGGCGACAAGGTAAAGGCATTTGCCGTAAGAGTTGACGGCGAATTTGTGGGAGCTGTGGAAAGCTTTGACAAGATAGACAGCGCATTGCAGAATATAATAGAGCCTTACGACAACGGCGAATATACGGAAATAGGCTTTGATAAGGATATAGAGTACGACCTGGAGGAATATGTCGATCCCGGGGACATTGTGCCCGCAGAAAAAATTATAGGAATGCTGACGGGCTATGAATCCGCTCCCGAATATTACGAGGTGCAGCCCGGTGATAACCTGTGGAAGATCGCAGAAAGCAAGGGGATAGAATTTTCCGAGCTCAGCAAGGCATACGCCACTTATAACGGACAGGTCGTGGACAATCTGGACAGCGGCATTCTGAGAGTAGGCACGCTTATAAAGATAGATTCCGAAGAGCCTTTCTTAGAGGTTGAATGCAAGAAAGAGCAGACTCTGCGCAGCTATGTTCCCTTTGAGACCATTACCATAGAGGACGCTACTCTGCCCGAAGGACAGGTCGTTATCGACAAGGAGGGCGAGGACGGCGAGAACCGTTCGAGAGCCATTGTCACCTACCGCGAGGGCGTGGCAGTGCGCAAGAGAACTCTTGAGACTGTTACCTATAAAGAGCCTGTGGCGAAGATCGTCCGTGTGGGCACGATGAAGCCTCAGATAAACTACAATGTTCCCGAGTTTATAGAGGGAGCGGAGGGCGAATATATCTGGCCCGTTGACGGAGGCTATATTTCCTCTCATCAGGGCGACGGCAGAGGCCATAAGGGCATTGATATAGCAGCGCCTTTCGGCACTCCCATTTATGCCGCAGCCTCGGGCACTGTAATTGACGCAGGCACGGGCTATAACGGCGGATACGGCAACTGCATTATGATCCAGAACGATGACGGCAACGTGACCGTTTACGCTCACCAGTCCGAGCTGGCAGCAGAGAACGGTCAGTATGTGGAGGCAGGGCAGCTCATAGGCTATGTGGGCAGCACGGGCGACTCCACGGGAAATCACCTGCATTTCGAGATAAGGCAGGAGGGTAAGTATATCAACCCCGAGAATTATGTTCAGCAGTAAGCTTGAGAGTTGCTAAAGTTTTCCCCCGCCGCAGGCGGAGGAAAACTGCTTATATACATTTGTGAGATTACATTATTGCCGAAAAAGATTTAATCGGTACTTTCGCAGAATAAAAGTAGAGGGCTGTTGCTTTGGTTGTGCAACAGCTCTTTTTGTCTGCTATGTGAATAAAATATTAAATTTTCCGTACCTATTGCCAAATCAAGACCAATATGTTATAATAAAATCAGAGAAGTGTATCATCTTAAAGAAATACTTAGAATTATAAATAAAACCACACCGCAAAGGAGGCATTATTATGGCCGAAACAAACAGCGCCGCAAAGGAACAGGAGGGCTACGCAAAGGACGGAGAGGTGATAATCACCATACTGCCCAATAATTCAGCTGCGTTTATGACCTTATACCCTGCGGTAAACGGCGGCAGAGAGGTCACATATGAAAAGGCGATGGCGGAGATTGCCGCAAAATCCGTAAGGCATAATCTTAAAAACGACAATATAAGGCTTATGATTGAAAACAAGATATATGATCAGGAGTTTAAAATAGCTGAGGCGGATATGCCTGTAAACGGCGTTGACGGTACGATTACATATTATTATTCCCGTGACAATACTCTTGCCCCCAAGGAGGATGAGCATGGGTTTGTGGATTACAAGGATCTGGGATTTATCCGCAATATCAGAAAAAACGAGGTAATTGCGGTCATAACCGAGCCTACTCCGGGCACTGACGGTACGGACGTAAGGGGCATTACCATGAAAGCCATTCCGGGCAAAAAGGCAAACTACAATATCGGCATGGGGACTACTCTTTCCGAGGATGGGCTGTCTCTTATTGCAGCCACGGACGGACATATCTATTTTTCGGGGAACGCCTTCTGCGTGGACAGTAGCGTTACCGTAAACGGCGATGTGGACGCTTCCATAGGCAATATTGATTTTATCGGGGACGTTATCATCAAGGGCGAGGTGCAGGAGGGTTTCTCCATAGTTTCCGAAAAGAATGTTACGGTGGCGGGGAATGTTTCCAAATCCACCATAAAGGCGGGGGGCAGCATTACCATAAAGAAAGGCTCGATAAATTCGGGGCTGACGGCAGGGGAGAACATTACCTGCCAGTTTGCGGAGTATTCCAACATTTATGCCGAGGGAGATGTTAAGGTCAATGACTTTGTGGTGTGCGATGTGCACTGCGGTGGCAACCTTACGGCAAAATCTCTCAGCGGCGGTGTTTACAGGGTAATAGGCGATACCGAGGTCAAGTATCTGGGTACAAAGACTTACGCTCCCACCGAGGTCGTTGCGGGAGACAACGCTCTGCTTACAAAGGAGCTGGAGGATATTAACCACCGGATACCCGAACTGGACAACACCATAGAGCGCTGCACTCAGATAGTGGATTTCCTTAACGAAAAGCGCAAGCAGCTGGGCAGACTTCCCGAGGACAAGGAAGAGCTTATGGGCACTACCGTCAAGACCAAGCTTGGCTGTCAGATGGAGAAGAAAAAGCTTAAAAAGCGGATCGCCGAAATAAACGAACACCTTGAACTCAAGCAGTATAAGTCGGTCATCTGCAAGGGCACAGCATACCCAGGGGTAAAGGTCACGATCGACTCGGAGACAATGAAGTTCGAGACCGAGACCACCCGTGTAAAGATCTATCTTGACGACAGCGGAAGCATTGTGACGGGGCAGCCGTAATAGATACTGTTTCACTTTCACAGGTCGTGACATATATAAGAATATGATTTAAGCGGAGATCGTTTGCGACGGTCTCCGCTTTTTGTTTGCTATCTTTTTACGTTGAAGGCTTTCATGCCGGGATAATATGCGTTGTTGCCAAGCTGCTCCTCTATGCGCAGCAGACGGTTGTATTTGGCGACACGTTCGCTGCGGCTGGGAGCGCCTGTTTTTATCTGGCAGGTGTTCAGGGCTACCGCAAGGTCGGCAATGGTGGTGTCCTCGGTCTCGCCCGAGCGGTGGGAGGATATGGCAGTGTAGCCCGCTTTATGCGCCATTTTTATGGCGTCAAGGGTCTCGGAAACTGTGCCGATCTGATTCAGCTTAATGAGAATGCTGTTGCCGCAGCCCTCGGATATGCCCTTTTTGAGCCTTTCGGTGTTGGTGACGAACAGGTCGTCGCCTACCAGCTGGACTTTATCCCCAAGCTCCTTTGTCAGCTGCTGCCAGCCCTCCCAGTCCTCTTCATCAAGGGCGTCCTCAATGGAGATTATGGGATATTTTTCCGAAAGCTCTTTCCAGTGGGCTATCAGCTCGGCGGAAGTGCAGCGGGTCTTTGCCTTGGGCAATACATACTCGCCTTTCTTTTCGCCCTTCCACTCGCTGGCGGCGGCGTCAATGGCAAGCATAAAGTCCTTGCCGGGGGCATAGCCCGCCTTTTCCACTGCCTGCAATATTACCTTTATCGTTTCTTCATCGCCGGGCAGGTCAGGGGCAAAGCCGCCCTCGTCACCCACTGAGGTGGCAAGTCCTTTGGCTTTAAGCTCCGCTGCCAGGGAATGGAACACCTCTGCGCACATACGCAGTCCCTCTCTGAAGCAGGAAGCCCCCACGGGCATTATCATAAATTCCTGCACGTCCACGGTATTGGCGGCGTGCGCACCGCCGTTTAAAATATTCATCATGGGCACAGGCAGGCTGTTTCCACTCATGCCGCCAAGATAGCGGTAGAGAGGAATCCCCATTGCTTTTGATGCCGCCCTTGCCGCCGCTATGGAAACGGCCAAAATGGCGTTCGCTCCGAGCTTTGACTTGTCACGGCTGCCGTCTGCTTTCAGCATGGCGTCGTCCACGGCGTAAATGTCGGCGGCGTCAATGCCGCAGACCGCTTCGCTCAGGGATTTGTTGATGTTTTTGACTGCCTTTTGCACGCCCTTGCCCAGGTATCGGGACTTGTCCCCGTCCCGCAGCTCCAGCGCCTCAAATTCTCCCGTGGAAGCGCCGCTGGGGGCTGCTCCCCGTGCGGTAGTGCCGTCTGCAAGGGTCACCTCCGCCTCTACAGTGGGATTTCCTCTCGAGTCGAGTATCTCTCTGCCCTTCACCTTTTCAATTGCGGTAAATTCCATATTTTTACAGCTCCTTTTCCAAACTTTTCCCGAACGTTGCAAGTTGTTTGTTCGGTTGTAATTACATTATTTATGCCCGTTTTTTGGAAAATTATTCGAAGGATCTTTATTTCGGAAAATATTTTTGAAAGGTAAAAAAAGGTTTCCCGACAGACGGTCGGTCATTTGATCGCCCTGAAATATTTCTTGACAATATTCCCTAAATGTGGTAAAATAAATATATTCCGACAGATTAAAGGGTCGGAGATGGGCGAAAATGCAGCCCGGAAAGGAATGTTATAAAAATGGTTATTATTGAAATGGAAAACGGTAAGAAGATAAAGCTGGAGCTTTACCCCGACAAAGCTCCCTTAACGGTGGAGAATTTTGAAAAGCTGGTGCGGCAGGGCTTCTATGACGGGCTTATTTTCCACAGGGTCATCAGCGGGTTTATGATACAGGGCGGCTGCCCCGACGGCACGGGCATGGGCGGCCCCGGGTGGAGCATTAAGGGAGAATTTGCCTCCAACGGCGTGCAGAACGATCTGAAGCACACAAGGGGAACTCTTTCCATGGCGCGTTCCATGATGCCCGACAGCGCAGGTTCGCAGTTTTTCATAATGCATCATGACGCTCCTCATTTGGACGGGCAGTATGCCGCATTCGGCAGAGTTGTCGAGGGGATAGAGGTCGTGGATGAAATTGCGGAGTGCGAAACTTCCCGAGGCGACCGTCCTGTAAAAGACCAGGTTATGAAAAAGGTTTATATTGAGGAATAACTGCGTTTTGTGAAATATATCCCCCGAGAGGTTTTAACGGATGTCCCGGGGGAAATTATTTTAGCAAATTCGATAAATAAGGATAATCCTAATAAAGGAGAACAATATGATAAGCGAAAATCTTGTTTTTCTGCGAAAGCAGCGGAAAATGAGTCAGGAGGAAGTCGCAGGGCTTATAGGCGTTTCCAGGCAGACAGTGGCAAAGTGGGAGGCGGGGGAAACTCTCCCGGATATTTCCAACTGCGCCGCTTTGGCGAAGCTTTACAGTGTCACGGTGGACGAGCTGATCTTATACTGCGAGGACAGTTCGGGACTGCCCATACCTCCCAAGGGAAAATATTTTTTCGGTAAGCTTACCGTTGACGGCGAGGGACGGATAACTCTGCCCGAAAAGGCCATGCGCGTTTTCGGAGTTTCTCCGGGGGACGAGCTGATTCTTCTGGGGGATATTGACCGGGGAATGGCTCTGATAGGGTCGGAGGGGTTTACGAAAATGGCGGAGATGATAAGGGGAGAGGATAAGAGGTAATATGCAGATACAGGACGAAATCATATAAAGTGATTCGGGAGGACGATAGGATTTTAATGGCGGTTTATAAAGAGAATACTTTGCATTCCGATAGCGAAAAAGGAAAATTTGTAAGGTCGGAGGATTTCAGTAATGAGCAGATTGTTAAGAGATGGAGAATATGTTGTTTTTCATAATAGCACATACGATTTTTTTGGAGACAAAGGTTCAACTGATGAAATGGTATACATTGTTTCAAGAAATAAAGACAATCTGCAAAACGGATTTATTCCTATAAATGTTGAATATAACAAAAAATACGGTTTTTTTCAATGTAGAAAAGAAGTACCTAAAAATGAGATAACAGAGGCATATAAAATAAAAACCCATGCAGTCTATAAAGGAATAACGCTTGATATTATTGGAGGAAGAAAAGGAATATTAATACTTTCAACACCGTACAGACTTCCGTATAATCCAACGGGAGAGCAGCTTGAAACAAAAAACTTCCTTATTGAAAAGGGTTTTCATGAGGGTGAGCATGAAAAAGGCGGTTGTTGGTATGATATAGAAGCAGACATTGACGACCCTGATTTAGAACTTATTGAAGAAATGACCGAAATTGACATTAATATGCTGTGATTTTATGCCGCTTTCTGACAATGGCTGAAAATCGCACACGTACATTTGTAAAACTATTAAATTCTACAGAAGGTGCCAAAAAAGCAAGGCAAGACGCATTTTTTGCGGCTTGCCTGCTTTTCATGTTAAAATTATTTTTAATAATATTTTCTCTTGCTCTTTCTCAGCGTAAGAACTACCAGCACCACTATCACCGCAACGGCCACAACGCCTATCACAACTCCTGCTACTATGGGTGCGGCGCTTACCTCCGTGGGGGCGTTTTCGATTATGGCGGCGGAGGTAAGGGTGACTTCCACTGCCTTGGATTCGGTTATTTCCGTTTCTGCGGCGGCGTCGCTTGCCGATCTTACATTGGTGACCGTCATTTTTGTTACAGTTACCTTGACACCCGTGTCGCCTACGTTAATGGCGTAAACGGTGGAGAAATCCTCCGTGCCGTAGGCTGCCGCTATATCGTCAAAGGAAAAGGAGGCGGACTTTTCGTCAAATTCATAGGGGGCTACCTGCGCCCATATCGCTCCCGCACTGTTGCCCGAGCCCCCTTCCCAGCTCTGCCAGATAAGCTGCACGGGTGAGGCGGAAATGTATCCGTCGTCCCCTGTGGGATAATCCCCCTCCAGAGTATATTCTATATGCACCATGGAATCATCTGTCATAGTGGTGGGGTCAAAATTATCCACGGCATCGGGATTGCCGAGGCAGGTATAATAAATAAGCGACTGACCGTATGAGCCTGTGGACTGCTTTGCCTCAGATACATCAATTTCAAAATCCTCCGCAAACACGCTCATGCTCAGTGCAGCGGCGCACAATGCTGCGGCAGCTGCGGTGCAAAATCTTTTAACAAATTTATTCATAGTCATCTTCCGTCCTTTCAGAAATTTCCATATTATTATTTTACTACACTTACATTAATTTGTCAAGAGGTTTTCCGCACCTTGACAAATTTCGGTCAATATGATATAATTTGCTTGAATGATGTACGGAAAAGGGGGTCGAAAAATGCGGAGGGAATTGAACCGAAAATCAAATACATACAACAGAACAGTGGGTTATGAACTGATAAAATCTCTTAAAGCCGACCCCGAAAATTTCCGGTATGATTATCAGCTTTACGAGGAATATTGCCGTGGGTTTGATACGGAAACACTGCGGCCTTTGCTGCGGTCGGAAAATGAATATATACGGCTTCATGCTGCCGAAATATTGGCGGAGGGTGCGCCTGCGTGGGTCGAGCCTTTTCTTGACGAGGCTGTAAGGCTGCTTGATGATGAGAATGTTTTAACAATAATGTGCGCTTTGGAGACTTTGACGTACAGCGGGTACGGGGAGTATTATTTAAAGCTGTTTGAGGCTTTGGAGCATGGGGAATTTAAGATCAGGCACAAGGCAATGAGTCTGTTTGATTCACGCAGTGACATTGTTTACGGTCATATGCTTGAATATTTAAAGGAAACGGGAAATCTGCGGTATTATGAATGCATTTCTTTGCTTTATAACCATAATGATCTGCAGGAGAATGAAGCAATATTATTTTTGGAAAGTGATGATCCCGTAAAGCGGAAATTCGGTGTCATAGCAGCGGGCAAGCTTTATAAGAAATTTCCCGGGATTCTGAAAAAGGCGGCAGCAGGCAGTGACGAGGATATAAAAATTTACGCCGATGAAATATTAGAACGTATACGATCCGCCGAACGGAGAGAACGAAAGAAGAATAAAAAACATAAAAGATTTTTTTAATAATCTGAACCGGGAGGGAAATATTTATGTACATTATAAACCCCTTATATGCAGGCGATATAAGCCCGGACAGCAAATATGAAAACGGTAAGATCACTCATCTTGTGTACGGGCTTGACGAGACCTGGAACGGCGATCTGCTTATTGCGGGTACGGACGTTTTTGCGGTCGGGGGCGAGCTGCTGAGGCTGCTTCGTGCGGGGAGCTTTAAGGGATTTGAGCTTAAGAAAATGGAAATAAGATATGACGGCGAAAGGTCTCTGCCCGAGTTTATGCAGCTTGTGCCCTTGGAAAAGCTGAAAATTACCCGAGGGGAATATGACCCTACGGCGCACAATGACATTTATTTTACGGACAGCGTGGGGCAGCTGGCGGTAAGCGATCTGCTTTTTGAAAAAACAGAACCGCATATGGACAAGCGTACCTTCGGGGCAGAGGAAATTTTCCCTATGGACGAAAAGACAAGTGCCGAAAAATTTGAGTATGAATATGTGATAGTAACTCCAAGCAATCCCTTTAATTTACTGCCTGCCGAAATGCGCAGGGCTGCCCGCAGGAAAAACGGCGAATATATTATTAAGGGAGTACATTTCAGTGCGCCTTATCTTGAATGCTTACGCTGTTTCGATATTGACAAGCACGGGTATATGGATATTTACGAGCCGTATTTTTTGGCGGTAAAGGGCAATAACAGAGAGGCGGTTCTGGAGGCTTTAAAGGGACTTATTCCTCAAAGCTTTTTTATAGGGAATTTTGAAAACGGGTTTGTGAAATGCGGAGAATTTTACAGGAATTTTGAGTGAGGGGCGTTTATAAATGGTTGAAAAATTTACAGAATGGCTGAAAGAAAATAAATATAAATTTAAGGACTCGGGCTTCTGTGACTTGGATATAACCTACATTTCTCCCGAAAAAGGCGGCTCGGGAGCGATTATTGCAAGAATGGATAATGATAGATATTTTTGTGATATAAATGTGCGGAATGATGAGATCATCAACATTGAAGCAATTTCATCGAATGAAAACGATACGCCTTTTATGATGTATGGACAGGTAAATAAATATGTGGACTTTGATAATTATATGGGCAGCTTTTTTGAGTTCATTGGAGGTGGGGCTTCGGGGGAAAGCTTAGATGACTGGCTTAACAAAAATTCCGGGAAATTTAAGGAACTGGGCTTTGGTGCAGTAACGGAAGAGAACAGCGGGGACGAAAAATTACAGGCGGTTTTCAAGACGGAAAGGGGAAAATATATTTGCAGATTTTCAGTGGGAAAAGACAATTGTATCAGCATTGAAATTGAAGAAAGGGGCGATGATGTTTTGCCCTTTTGGATTCATTTGGCGGCAGGCGGCAGGGTGGATTTTGATAAGCTTATGTGCAATTTTTTTGATTTTTTTAAGGGGGATACTTTTGAACATGAATGAAGAAAAGGACTGGCGGCTGAACGGGCAGGAGGATTACCTGATGAACGCACAGCTTATAAGGAAAATTTACAGGGGCGAGGGACATGAGCATTGTGTTTTTTGCTGGCATAAGTTTATGGAGAATGCCGATACTGTCGGGGATTGTTCGGTAGAGGGGTATTGCACGGGGGACGGAGAGCACTGGATATGCGAGGGGTGCTTTAAGGATTTTGTGGGAATATTTAAATGGAAATTGATGTAAAAAACGGAGGTGCGCTTTATGGAGTATGCCGAAATAATAAAACGCTGCTGTGAAGCAAGTGAAAGGGTACAAAGGGAATATGACAGCGACAGGGAATATTGGGACGATTTCAGATACAGCTTTATGGAGAGCGTTGTATCAAATGTTATTATAGAAAGCGGCGACAGCGCCGAAAAGAAAAGGCTTCTTGATGTGACCGAGGAAATGCTGCGGGTGAATGATGAGGATATTCAGAATCTGGCGGCTGTGGGGGTGGTCGAGCCGATATATTTTGAGTACGGGTATGGATTCTTTTTCGAAAACAGCGGCTTGTTCGGCGAAAAAACATTAAAGACAGCCGAGAAAATAATGAAATTTTATAAAAAACACGGCGGGACAAAAAACCTGAAGCCCGATTGGAACGGTATATTTGATAAATTAAAGGGAATGGACGGCTGCGAGATAAAGCCATTTGCGGGGCAGCCTAAAATACAAAAGCCCGACCGAAAATGTCCCGGTGATCTGGAGAAATTTTACGGTATGTGCGGCGGGGTGATCTTTAACAGCTCAAGCGAGGGCAGGCTGGAGATCGTATCTCCAGAAAGGTTCACGCCGTTTAATCCCGATACCTGCGGAGAGGACATTTCATCGGAATGGTACATAATTGCTGTGTACGGTGACGGGGAATGTATTTCGATAGATTTGAGTCCCGATAGATTTGACTTTTGTTATGACAGTCATAATGCCGCACGGAATGACCCTGGCAGCTGCCCTGTGGTCGCCAAATTGTTTACCGATTTTTTGGAGGGGATCATTGAGCATAAGGGTGAGCCGTATTGGCGCAGGGACGGGTTCGAAGCCTTGGGCAATGCTTGTGATTATGATTATGAAGATGAGCCTTTTTGAAGGAAGCACTGATTAAAACTTTTCCTTAAAAATTTGCCGTTCGTTAAACGGCGATTTGGAGAGGCTTTTTCCCCGCCGCAGGCGGGGAAAAAGCCTTTAATCAGCAGCTCCTGAAATATATGTAAAATAATCAAAATACAGCATTGCAATATGTCGTATTTCGGGTTTTTTGCCCGAGTTTGGAAAAAGCCCTTGACAAAAGGTTTAAAGAGTGATATAATGACCCTATTACCGATTACCGGAAAGATTGGATAGGATGCTTATGAGTGAAATAAATGATATGTCCGCTACGGCGGTCATAGACAGCTCCGAGGAGGGCTACAGCTTTGACGGCAGCGCTGTAGCGGAGGCTATGGACAGGAAAAGGGCTGCCTCCGAGGCAGCAAGAGCTGCTCTTGCAAGAAAAAAACGCAGGGCGATTGTTCTGATAGTTTTTGCAGTACTGGCGGTTCTGGCGGCGGTTTATGCATGGGGCTGGAGCAGTGCAAAGGGGAAATTCCTTCCCAATACATATATTGACGGGATAGATGTGAGCAAAATGACGGTGGCAAAGGCGGCTGCGGCGCTTACTGCGGAAAATGCTCCGAGTGAACTGAAAATAGAAACACGAACAGGGGAAAAAAAAATCTACCCCTCGGAATATGACTGCGAGTATGATGTGTTCGGAACGGTGCAGGAGCTGTATAAGGAGGTCAATCATTTCGGTTGGATAGGGGCATATTTTACCGATAGATTTTATGAAACAAATATCGCCCCCTCTTATGACAGCGCAAAGCTGGAAAAGCTGCTTCGCCGCACAAAATGGGGCGATGAGGAAACTGCCGACGCACGCCTTGCTCACGGTGAGGACGGATATTACATAGTTCCCGAGATCTACGGCGACAAGCCCGATATTGACAGGCTGACGGAGTATGTTCTGAGTGAAGTTGCCGCGGGGAATTTTGATATTGATCTGGAAAAAGCGAGGTGCTACTCCGACCCGAAGGTTTTGTCGAACGACCTTACGGGGCGGCTGGAGGAGCTCAGCAAGGGATTTGATTATGAGATAGTTTTCGATTTCGGCTATACTTCGGAGACCCTTACGGGAGCGGATGTTTACGAATGGATGACCGACGGGGGAGGGCTTGACAGGTCAAAGGTAAAGGCATATGTGGAAAGCCTTGCGGATAAATACGATACATTTATGAAGCCCCGCAGCTTCAAGACCACAAGCAGGGGCAACATTACCATGAGCCAGGGGAGGTATTCCACGGGGCAGTATGGTTGGTGGATAGACAAGGACAAGACCGCAGCAGCGCTGATAGAGTACATAAAGGCGGGGGAAAATGTGCATACCGAGCCTGAATATGTGACTTTGGACACGGGCTACAAATACAAGGGCTTTGAGAGCGGGCGCTCCGCTGACGGGGATATAGGGGACACCTATATCGAGGTCGACCTTTCCGCTCAGCATATGTGGTATTACAAGGACGGGCAGGTCGTGTTTGAAACGGATCAGATAGTTTCGGGAAAGGCTTCCGACCCCAAGCGCAAGACTCCCGAGGGAGTGTACAGTGTATACAATAAAAGCACCAACTACACCATGGTGGCGGCTGACGGTTCATATACTGCCAAGTGCAGCTACTTTATGCGGATAAGCTTTGAGGGTATAGGCTTCCACGATCTTTCAAGGGCGGCTTACGGCGGGAATATTTACCAAAACAACGGCTCTCACGGATGCATTAACATGAAGTACGACGAGGTAAAGCAGCTGTATGAAAGCGTTGAATGGGGAACGCCCGTGATTTTGTATTATTAAAGAAAAAACAATAAAATTATTTGCCCCACATCACAGATGTGGGGCAAAGCTTATTATATAGATTTTATCACGGGAAAATCTTATCTTCCGCAAGCTCTTTCATTTTGTTTACAGCAGGCTTTAGCTCGGTAAGGCTGCCGCAGTTGTCAACGCCGTTTGACGTCCATGCCATTACGCCGTTCCAGCCGTTGTTGTAGGCGTTTTCATAGTCCTGCTCGGGAGTTCTGCCGCTTTCGTTCACTACAGCAGATTCACCG
Source organism: uncultured Ruminococcus sp. (assembly GCA_947174365.1). Lineage (GTDB taxonomy): Bacteria > Bacillota > Clostridia > Oscillospirales > Ruminococcaceae > Huintestinicola. The sequence goes on from CAMWIR010000022.1 coordinate 27,787, forward strand.
ATGACCACGGGTTTTGTGCCGTCAAGACCGAAGTCTGTGGGCGTGGTCTCAAAGGGGTATCCCAAAAATGAATTCTGCCAGAAATAATAGTGGGGTGAGTAGAAGTCAAGGTAAGCGTTTTCGCCGCCGAGGCTCTGTAAAAATTCATCGGAAAGGAAGTTGCCGTCGTATTTATCGGAGTTGTATTTCACCATTCCCGCTCCTACCGTTACCAGCTCGTCGGAATTTTCATGGATTGCGGCGGCACACTTGGCAAAGAATTTGCCGAGATGTTCCCAGCCGACCCTGCCGCATTCATCGTTTTCGTACACCCAGTCGGGCTCGTTCATAAGGTCAATGGAAAAAAGCATGGGGCTGTCGCCGTAACGCTTTACAAAGGGGATAAGGTACTGATTGATATAATCCTCGGTGGCCTCATCGTTTTGGATCATGGCACGGTAATTTTCGCAGCCCGCATTTCCGTCCTTGAAATGGTCGAAGGAAAGTATGGTCGCCATAATATAAATGCCGTGCTTTTCCGCAAGCTCGAAGAGGGTGTCAAGATCCTTCCAGTGATCTTCGTCAATGGTATGGATAGTGCCGTCGGATTTCAGGCGGACTATGCTCATGCCTGCGCAGTTTATCCAGATACGGGAGGCGTTTACTCCCTCGTTGTGCAGCTCCTCAAAATGGCTGTCCCAGAATTCCGGCTCGAAATTGCCCCCGAAGTCGTTCCAGTTCTGCCACGGGGTGTTAACACCGTTTATCCACCATTCCTTGCCGTTTACGGTGAACTTCGTGCCGTCAACTTTTACACGCATGGCTTCATATTCCTCGGAGGAAAAGGCGGAAACTCTTTCTCCGAGAGGCTGTGCCGTATTGGAACTGTCGGTGTTTTCCGAATTGGCTGCATTGCCCGTATTTTCTGTACCGACGGTACTGTCGGCATTCCCTTTATCCGAGCAGGCAGACAGAGACAATACCATTGACATTGCCGTAAGCATTGCTATTATTTTTCTTTTACGCATTCGCATTTTTCTTTACCGTACCTTTCATTTTTTTGCTGCGATAGGCTTATCGCTCTGCCGTTCGTTACCGCTTAGGGGCGGCGCCCTGCTGTGCCATATATTTTTTGAGCTTTTGGTAGCTTTCGTCGCTTATGATATGTTCGATCTTGCAGGCGTCATGCTCGGCATTTTCGGGGCTTACTCCCAGCAGCTCCTCAAAAAAAGCGGTTATGGTAACGTGCCGCTCGTAAACTGCCTCCGCCTTGGCACGCCCCTGCTCGGTCAGAACGATCTGTCCGCCGTTTTCCACGGTGATAAAGCCGTCCTCCTTTAAAATGTTCATGGCACGGCTTATGCTGGGCTTGGAATAGCCCAGCTCATTGGCAATGTCTATGGAACGGACATATCCTGTTTTCCTGTTCAGCAGCAGGATAGTTTCCAGATAGTCCTCGCCCGATTCGTAAATTGGCAATACGGTCAACCCCTTTGAATAGTTTTCGGTTTCCGAATATGTTTATGAAATGTAATCCGGTCGGTAAATGCTGTTGATATGTTATGTATCATCGGATATTTCCCGGGAAATTTCTTATGCGCTTTCGGGATCTTTTGCCGCTTTGCGGAATTTCACAAGTCCCGTTTTATCAAGCGCCAGCATAATTGCGGGGATAAGAAGAAGCTGAATGATTATCCCGGGAATTGCCGTGATAAATGCTGCGTCAATGAACATTTTCAGTGTGTACTGCCCACCTGCCGCACTTGTTACAAGGAATTTGACCGGGGCAAGCACCAGACGTCCGCAGAGCATGGCGGCAATAAGGCAGCGGTAAAGAGCTATAATGCACTGCCATTTCGAGCGGCTGTACAAAAGCCCCGACATAAGCCCGTAGGTCAGCAGTTCAAAGGCCATGGGCAATGCTATTAACGGGAACGGAGGCATACCCCAGATCGCACTGCGCAGAAGCGGCGTGCAAAATCCCACCATTGCGCCGTATTTCGGCCCGCAGATAAGGCCGCAGAGCAGCACGGGGATATGCATGGGAAGTATCATATTGCCCAGCGCCTGATTTGACCCTGTGACAAAGGGCAGTAGCAGACCCAAAGCCAGAAACATTCCCGACAGAGCGATATTTTTCGCAAAATTTTTCTTCAAGCTTATCTATCCTTTCCGATATTTTAAAGGGCACAGCAGTCCGGATGCAGCATCGCTTTTGTTTTCTAATGAAATTATACCACAGATCCCCTTTGCTGTCAAGTCTTGTTAAGATGCTTAAATCAGATTTTTCTTTTCTCGGTGGAGCGGGTAAGTCCGAGAATGTAGTCAACGCTGACGTTGTAGTAGACGCTGAGCTTTACTGCCGTTTCGGCGGATATTTCCCGTTTGCCCGATTCATAGCAGCAGTATCCCGATTGGGTGCAGCCGAGGAAGTCCGCCACTTGCTTCTGGGTGGCACGGCTGCTTTTCCGCAGCGACTTTATAATGCGAGCAGTTGTCTTGACAGACATTGCCTTGGCAGGCGATGCTTCGGCAGACATTGTCTCGGCAGACATTGCTGCGGCAGGCGCTGTTTCGGGAGCTGCCTCGGAACACGCAGGGTAGGGGAGCTTATAGGGCGTGCGCCCCAGCAGGAAATCCGCACTGACATTGTAATAGGCTGTAAGTATTACGAGTCCTTTCAGGGGAATGCTGCGGCTGCCGTTTTCATAGCTTATGTAGCTGATACGGGAGCAGCCAAGAAGCTCGGCTATTTCCTGTTGTGTGTTGGTTTTGTCCATTCGCATGGCTTTGAGGGTGTTTTCGGTTTTCATTTTTGTTTCCGCCTTTCCTTTTTCATCGACATCTTTCGACTTTTTTATCATAATAACACGGGACGTTTGTCGAAAAATGTCGGAACGGGGCGAATAAATAAAAAATACAAAGGAAAAATATTAA
>CAMWIR010000023.1 GCA_947174365.1 uncultured Ruminococcus sp.
GGTTACGGTGATATTTTCGCCGCCTATCCGCGTGGCTTCAAATTTAAGTGTTTTTTCTATGCCGAAGTGGCAGGGGCAGCTGAGGGTGAGTTTGTCCATTTGGTTCTCCATTCATTGCGGTTAATAGTTGGTTTTGCCGCGGATATTAGTTTCCTGAGAGTGCTGCTGCGGCGTTTTCCGGGTTGTTATCGCCGTTCAGAAGCTCATTTGTCAGCTCGTCGATGTCGATAAGATCGGCCGCTATGGTGGTAGTGACAGGCTCGATATTCTTATCGCTTATGGTAAATCCACCGCATTTGGTGCATACGGGGGGAGTGTTGGTGGATTTATAATAGCCCTGGTTAAAGGTGGGGCATGAGCCGCTGGCGATCATTCCCGTATTGGAGCAGAAATAAAGCTGCTTTACGCTTTCGCACTCGGGGAATTCGGTTTTTGTGCCTTGCTCGGCAATGTCGCCGAAGATATTTTTCCAAAGCTGGGCGGTGTTATAGTATGTGCCCGAGGCCACGGTGCGGTAATCCTCATAGCCGTACCACACGCCGCTGACATAGTCGGGGGTGCAGCATACGAACCAGTTGTCACGCCATTCCTGGGATGTGCCTGTTTTGCCCACTACGGGGACATTTTCCAGCTTGGCAGCCTTACCTGTGCCGTTGGGACCTTCGACTACCTGCTGCATGAGCTTGTTCATAACATAGGCAGATTCCTCGCTGATGGACTGGATAGGGGTGTATTTATGCTGCAATACCACTTCCCCCGCAGGATCCTGTACATAGGTGTAGGAGGCGGGCGAGAAATATTTGCCGCCGTTGCCGAACACCTGATAGGCTGCTACCAGTTCCCTTACGGTAACGCCGTCTGTAAGCGCTCCTACGGACATGGGGGACAGGTCGGCATCCTCGGCTTTGAGGGTAGAAAATCTGAATTTATTCTGCACGAATTCAAAGACATTTCCCGAGCCTGCCGCCTGGACAAGCCGTGCGGAAACGGTGTTAAGGGATCGCTGGAGGGCTTGGAAGGTAAAATACGAATTGCCGCTCCAGACGTTGCTGCGGCTGGTGGAGCTGTAGTTTGTGGGCCATTTTCTTGTATGCCCGGGGTTGTTTTCGTCGGGTATCTCTATGGGCAGGTCGGAATGAATGGTGGACCAGGTAATAAGGTTATGCTCAATGGAATAACCGTAGCCTGCCACGGGCTTGAAGCTGGAGCCGGGCTGACGGGGAGACATTGTAGCATGATTCCAGATATTGGAGCCTGCCTTTTCTCCGATACCGCCTACCACGGCAAGGACGTTGCCTGTGTAGTCCATTGCCACAAAGGCGGACTGGGGCGGGTCGTTGAGCAGGGTGCTTGAAAAGGTGGTGTAATCACGGTACTTTGCCTCAAGCGCCTCCTGCATTTCAATATCAATGGGGGTGTAGATCGTGTATCCGCCGTTATAGAGCATATCGTTGGCTTCCTGCCAGGTCACGCCGTAGAGGCTGGAAAGGTCGTTGGTAACGTCCCTTATGACCATATCTATATACCAGTTCTGGATATCGTCGGGATTATCCTCCTGGGAGGGATCGTAGAAATGAAGCTCTTCCGCAAGGGCGTTCTCATACTGCTGCTTGGAGATAGCGGCGTTATTGTACATTGCCCTCAGCACAAGGCTCTGGCGCTCCTTGTTCCTTTCGGGATTTACTCTGGGGTTAAGGGCTTCGGGACTTTTGGGGATAGCCGCAAGGCAGGCTGCTTCCGCAAGGTCAAGCTCGGAAACGTCCTTGCCGAAATATTTAAGGCTGGCCGCCTGTATGCCCGAGGTATTGCCGCCGAAACCGATACAGTTAAGGTAAGCCTCCAGTATATCGTCCTTGTCACGGTATTTTTCAAGGTCGGAGGCACGGAATATCTCACGGAGCTTTCTGTCCCAGTGATCGTCGTCATCACCTGTGACGTTCTTTACAAGCTGCTGGGTTATGGTAGATCCGCCCTGTTTGCTGCCGTAGAGCGCTTCACCTGTGAGCAGGTTGACAAATGCGCCGAAGGTACGCTTCCAGTCAACGCCCGCGTGCTCGTAAAAACGCTCGTCCTCAATATATACAAAGGCATCGCGGACATGGCGGGGGATACGCTCGATAGATACGGGTATTCTGTCGGCGGCACGGCTTATATTGGTAAGCTCTACCTCCTGTCCGTTCTCGTCATAGCCGTAGATAAAGGTGGTGTAGGCAAGATCAAGGCTTTCAAGGTCGATATCTATGGGGGTATTTTCCCTGAACTGCATTACATACACAGTCAGTGCCGCTGCGATTATGGACACGCTTATTACCGCTATCAGAATAAGTGACAGCAGCACCATGCCTATTATGGTAAGGGTCTTGCGGATAGGACCTTTCTTTTTGCGCCTGCGCTTTTTCTTATGCGAGGGAGCGCTTTCGGGTCCCAAATGAGCCGCTTGCTGCTCGTTTTTTTCGTTTTTCATTTTGATTCTCCTTTTGCTGCGGGCAACCGGCAGGATGCAATATTTGCCGGGCTGCTTTCATTGCGCTTCGATCGGATCGTTTTGGGAGGGTGTTTTTTTACATAATAATATCCTATCAATATATCATATAATTATTAAGGAACTGCTGATCAGAGACTTTTCCTTCGAGGGCATAAATGCCCATGGCTGAGGAAAAACCGCCGGTTACAGCCATTGTAAAATCGGCGAATTAAAAAGCGATTTGATCAGAGCTTCCTTAATACTCTTATTTTATATGATACACTATATTCGGTTAAAAATCAAGTACAATTTAGTGTCAAGTTGGTTACAATATGAGATAGATTTGTAATATTTTGGTTTTCAAGTTCGTCAATTTGATGAAGATTAATAAAAATGTTAATTTAGGTTAATATTATGTTTATGAATTTTCATTATTGCCCGTAAAAATTAAATCGGGAAACGAAATGTTCCCCGAAAATGTAATGTATTGATTGTGAGTGAACGCTTGGTTCACGTTTCTTGCATCCTGCTTCCTGTCTCTTGCCCCCGTTAGCTTGCTATGCTGCTATTTTGTATTGCTCAGTTTCCAGCGGAATGTGGAAATACGCTGGGCTTTGGTATTATCATAGGAAATGTTGCTGCAAGCGGTGCTGACGTCATTGTAGCGGTATTCGGTTTTCTGCGCCTTTGAGCCGAACAGGACCGTTCCCTTAATGGCTGCCGAACCGTAATCACGGGAAAGCACTGCGCCAATCTTATGTTCGTTGCGCAAAAACTCCACTATATCTTTGGCGGTAATGGGCTTGGTGTCGCAGACATTGTAAATTCCCTGGTATGTAATGCCCTCGGAGCAGGTCAGAATGCCGTAGACAAAATCGGCAATGTTATACAGGCAGGTAAAGGTATAGCCATAGTCGCCGTAGCCGTAAACATAGCCGCAGCCCTCTTTTTCATCATATACCTTGGATTTGAGGTTGTCCACGAATTCCTTGGTGTAAATGGGGCAGACACGCATGATAACGCCTTTGGCGGCGGATTTTTTTAGTGCATTTGCCAGCGCCCTTTCGCTGTCGAATTTAAGCTTGGCATATATAGACTGGGGCTTTTCCTCCATTGTTTCCCTGATAGGCTCTCTGGTCTTTTGAGGAGCGTATACCTGATAGGTGCTGATCATCATTATATCTCCAACCTTTGCGGATTCCGCTGCTTTGTAGAGATATTTATCCACAGCCGCGCTTCTCTTCTCCTCGGCTGAGGAAAAAATTGCCCCGAAGTCGTTATCGGCGGTGCAGGCAAGGTGTACCAGCACATCGATCTTGTTCTTCCCGAAAATTCCCGTTATCTGCTCCTTATCGGTGATATCGCACTGCACATAGGCATAGTTTTCGTTTTCATACGGGGCGGGGGCGTTATCTGTGCCTATTACTTTAAATCCCTTTTGCAGCAGGACTTCACCAACGGCTTTGCCGATCATTCCGGCAGCTCCCGTTATCATAATAGTTTTCATGGATAAGCCACTCCTTTCCGAAATATATACATAGATATTTTAGTTTAATCATATCTATTATATCACATTTTTCAAAAAAATCAATACTTTTTTGCCCTAACTTTTTTAAATTTGTGATAACAAAATGTGAAAAAACGCCAATATTATCCAAATTTATTCAAAAAATAATTTTTAGAGGTGGTATGGAATATAAGAATTTAATGTGAACGATTTGTGATATTTTATTAAATATAAATAACTTTCAAAAAAGTATTTTGAGAGTTATATTTAAAAAAAACATTGACATAAACGGAGCGATATGATAAAATGTGTATGTGATAAGGGCTTTGGCGGGAGAATATAAAAAATTTTTCGGATAAATAAACGGTAAAACTTTTCGGAATAGGTGAGTGGAAATGGATATATTTATCGACCATGGGCAGAAAATTTATGTAATTGAACCGTGTGAGCTTGATGAAGCAATTGAGAGGCTTTTGAAAGAGGATTGGGAAAGATCAAGGGGACCGTGGGCGCATTGGGATTGGCATTTGCAGCATTATTATGATTGTAGGGATTTTGTTAAGGAATACAGCTTTGAGGGACTGCGGCTTGGGTACTGCTATTGGAATGGAAATGAAGAAAAGGAATCGGCAACGCTGATGTACATATACAAGGGGGAGTACGGTTATCAGCGCTATCAGCCGGAGCGGGCAAAGTGTCTTGAATGCGGGACGTATTGGCATATTGCTAATCCTTCTTATTATGATATTTACCCGAATTATGGCCGTGATTTTGATATTTCGGAGGTTAAATATCCGCTGCTTTGCTGCCCCGAGTGCGGCGGGAAGCTGTCAAGGGACTCTATCTGGTGCGGGAGAAAAGTGGATTTTAACTGTGATACAAGGGTTTGCAGTTTTATAACGGGCAAATCTACTCTTTTAGGGGATTGGAAGAAGGAGGAATCCGATAATGTCGAGTGAATTTTTTGGGGAAATGAACGGTATTCTGCAATTATCGGATAATGATAATGTTGTATCGCAGATATTTTTTGAGGATGATCTGACGATCTGTATTGAAAAATGGAATGGGATAAAGTGCAGCATAATTTGCGGGGAATGCTGCAAATCGGAGATAAACGGAAGCATGGGTTTTGAGATCGGGGCAATAAAAATAAAAAAGGTGTGTGAATCCGGCGACGAGTTTGAGAGGGGATTTATTTTAGAAAACAGTGATTATCGGGAGTATAAGGAACTGATTTTTTACGATCCTTGGGATATTGATCGGATAAATTTTCGGGCTGTTGCCAAGCGCTTTATTTTGGAGGACGGGAAATAAGATTATTGATGTAAAATTAATAAATTTGCGGAGGATCTTTATTTGAAATTGGAACAAATGAATTATGATCTGAGTTTGGACTTATATTACAAGGGGCGTGAGAAACTATGCAAAGGAGAGATTGAGAATGCAATAGATCTGCTTAATAAATCAATTGAGCTTTATCCTCATGCGGGGGCGTATGCGATGTTACATAAATGTTATATGAAAAAGGGTATGCCGGAAAAGGCTTTTGAATGCATTGAAAATGCCTTTAAGGAAAATCCTAAGGGGGATATGATAGGTTATGAATACGCTAAAATGCTTATGGAACTGTGGGGCGACCGGGAGGGCGCTTGTGAAATTATCCGGCAGATAATGGGGAGAAATTCGACATACAAAAAAGCGGCAGTTCTGCTTGATGAAATTTTTAATGAGAAAAAAGCTTGACAAACCACAATATTTATGATATTCTTGTAATAAGGGACAAGGCAAAAAATTTTAAGGACGTGATTTACCCGATAATATAACTGCCGTAAAACGGCAAGTGTAGGATCGGAAAGAGAGAAAAAATCGAAATTTATACGCAGGAAGGCTGTTGGCATGAACAACGGCTTTGTTTGCGGTGTAAAAATGATTTTTTCTCTGCAAATAGTTTGACCGCAGAGATATCTGCGGATTTTTTTATTATTTTATCGATTTGCCTTGTCTGAATAAATGGAGGAATAAAAATGATAACAGTCAAAAAGATCACGTCCGAAAATGAAAAAGAAAAAATAACCCTTGATATTATGGGAAGCCTGCCCGAATGGTTCAGCCCACCCGAGGATATTGCCGCTAAAGCCATGCTTCACCGTAATATGCCATTTTTTGCGGCATTTGACGGAGATGAGTGCATTGGCTTTGCTGCACTGAAAATTCACAATGAATACACTGCCGAGATTTATAATTTAGGTGTTTTGAAAAAATACCACAGGCAGGGCGGGGGACATTTGCTGACAATGGCTTGCATTGAATTCTGCCGTGCCCGTGGAATGGCTTTTCTAACGGTAAAAACCCTTGACGGATCGGCTGAATATGAACCCTATGAACGGACAAGGGCGTTTTATAAAAAAGAGGGATTTTTACCGCTGGAGGTTTTTCACGATTACTGGAATGAGGATAATCCATGTTTGTTTCTTGTCAAGGTCACAGGAGGCGTTTGCAAAAATGAAAATAATTGACGCCCATATGCACCTGCCCGTAAATTTCCCGTCCCTTTGCGAAAAGAAAAATGCCCTGCTTGCCGAGATGAAACGGAACGGAGTTTGCCGCGGAATAGTTATCTCCGATTCGGAAATATCAAGCGATATCGGGTCATTAGAGGAGTGTGCAAAGCTTTTTGACGGCTGCGGCGATGTTAATATTATAGGGGGGATAAGCCCATTTATTGACTATGCCGTGCAGATGAAGGCTTTGGAAAAATATATTGCAGGCGGCAGTATTGTCGGCATAAAAATATACAGCGGTCATGAACCGGTTTATCCGAATGACGGCAGGCTGGAGCCTGTTTATGAAATTGCTCAGAGGTATGATGTTCCCGTGCTGTTTCATACAGGGTGGAACGCTCCCGAGTATACATCTCCCGAAGTTATAATGAAAGCCGCAAAGGCTCATGCGGATGTCACTGTTGTTTGCTGTCACTGCTGTTACCCGAATTTGGAAGAATGCTTTGGCGTGCTTGCGGACTGCCCGAATGTGTATTTCGACATATCAAGCCTTGCAGAAGGTGGAAACAGCGTTAAGGCTGCACTTGAAAAGGCGATACACATAAGCCCCGACAGATTTATTTTCGGTTCGGATTACGGCTGCTGCGGACAGGCGGAGCATATCGGATTTGCCTTGTCTCTTAATATTTCGGAGTATGAGAGGGAGCGGCTTATGCATGGTAATGCCGTGAAAATTTACGGGATAAAATTTCCTCAAAACTCTTGACATTCATATAAAATTATGCTATACTTTGGTTATTAAGCGAAAGGCAGGTGAATGATATGGTAAATTTTATCGTCCGTAAAGGGAATATCCGTCATTCACGCTTTGGGCTTTAAGCGGTCGCAGCCGTAAAACGTATATGATGAATCGTGCGTGTTCCCCTTTGCGGGAACACTTTTTTTGACCGCTTTAAGTTAAAGGAGTTTTGGTATGAACGAACCTATATTCAAAGTGGTAACACAGGAAAATGCGGAACACTTTTATCGGCTTATGCAGGTGTATTCGGAGGAACTTGACATGAACCAAAACCGCTGCACCGATAAAGAATGTTTGAAAAAGTGGACGGAAAGCATTGTAAAGCGGCAGTCGGAGGACGGCAGGATATTGCGGCTATGCTTTGCGGAGGGCTGCCCCATGGGCTTTTTGTACGGGAAAATTGACAGGGACGGAGACAAGGTCTTTATAAAGCCGGGGTACGGGTATGTGATGGAGTTTTATATTTCTCCCGAATTTCGCAGGAGAGGTTACGGCGGAAAAATGCTGCGGTATCTGGAAAGCTTTTTTGAAAAAAAGGGAGTGGGGCGAATGTACCTTACCGCCGACCCCGTAACGGGAAAGCCCTTTTGGGAGGCAATGGGCTTTGTGAATACAAGGGAAGCGTCCCCGGATAACGGTCTGGAAATTTACGAAAAGGGAGTGGTGAGTGAAAATATTAACATATATGTCAGCGATTTTCTCACGCCGGGGCTTGCCGAGGATATAGCCGAAGCACAGTGGAGAAGCGCCTCATTTTCCGACAGAGCGGTGCATTTTATACACTTGGGGAAAACCGAAAGCGATTGCTTTAATGTGATTGCCGAAAATGAGTTCGGGCAGGTCGTGGGCAGGATATTCTGCCTGCAAAATAAAACCGACAGAGGTCTGTGGTATTACGGAGATCTGTTTGTTTCCCGTGAATACCGCCGCAGACATATTGCCGAAAAAATGCTCAAAACTGCGGAGGAAACACTGCGCAGCAGATGGTGCAGAAGGCTTCGGTGCTATGTGGATGCGGATAACACGCCCTCTTTGTGGCTTCAGCGAAAGGTAGGATTTGAACGCCGTCCCTTTGAGAAATGGGAGGGTTTGAATAACGAAGGGGAGATCATGTTTGAAAAGGACATGGGGGATCTTTCTGTAATTACCCTTACGGCGGGTAATGCAAACAGATATGTGCGCTATGGGGCAATGATATATGAAAAAAATCGTGACCAGCTTCACGGCAATGAAATTCCTTTTGAAGAATTTAAGGCGATGTTATCCGCAAACGATCCCGACGAAAGGCATTTTCTTATATTAAAGGGAGCTGTGCCCTGCGGGTATATGAAAATAAACGGGCTTGCGGAGGGGAGTTGCGGGTGGCTGTCAATGCTTGCGGTGGATACGGCGTTTCACCGCAGGGGGGTCGGTGAATATGCGGTAGGATATGCGGAAAAATTTTTGCAGGGCGCAGGCAAGGAATGCATATGTATTCATACCACAGAGGATAATCTGCCCGCAAGGTTGCTGTATGAAAAATGCGGATATAAGGCTTCCGAACCAATTGAATATACGACCGGAGACGGCGTGAAAAGGGCGGGATTTACGTTTTTAAAGGATATGAAACCCTTTTTCTCAAAAAAATAAAAAAATTTCCAAAAAACTCTTGACAAAATATAAAAGACGTGATATAATATTAAAGTTGATAAAACACGCTATCGTATTCTAAAGACAGCCGGTAATGTGGCTATTGCAAGCAAAAGCCCCCGTAAATCCGGCCGAGGAAGGATCGCTGTAAATTACTTAATAAAGTAAAGTACGCCCTTTCCCGTCTGTATGAATAGTCGGGAAAGGCTTTTCTTTTGTGAAGCTTTTGAAAGGATAGCATAACTTTTGACCTTATCGGAGGTGAAAATTTATGGCAAGTGAGAAGATTCTTGAAAGCAAAAAGGCAAGAGTGACGGAGATAGCAAATCTCCTTAAATCCTCCTGCGCAGGCGTTCTCGTTGACTACAGCGGTATCACCGTTGAGGAGGACACCAAGCTCAGAAGAGATCTCAGAGAGGCAGGGGTAAACTACTTCGTTGAGAAGAATACCATGCTCCGTCTTGCTCTTAAAGAGGCAGGTATTGAAGGACTGGACGGCGTTCTCGAGGGCGCTACGGCTATCGGTCTTTCCGAGAGCGACCAGACTGCTCCCGCAAGAATTCTCGGCAAGTTCGCAAGCGACCATGACGACAAGTTCAACCTGAAGGCAGGCTTTGTTGACGGGGTCATTTACGATGAGAAAGGCGTTACCGCTCTTTCCAAGATACCTTCCAAGGATGTGCTGCTGGCACAGCTGGTGGGTTCCCTGCAAGGTCCTATGCAGAAGCTTGCAGCAACTCTTCAGGCTCTTCAGGAGAAGAAGGCGGCGGAAGAGGCTGCGTAAAACGCAATGGCTATGTAAACATAGCCTGCGAAATTGCTGCATAGCTGCAGCATGAACATTTCCCGAAAATATGGGAAGCCCTTTTACGAAAAGGGACAAAATAAAATTAAAAGGAGATTATTATCATGGCATCCGAAAAGATCACTAATATTTTAGACCAGATCGACGTGCTTTCCGTTCTCGAGCTTGCTGAGCTTGTTGAGGCTATTCAGGAGAAGTACGGCGTAACCGCAGTAGTAGCTGCAGCAGGTCCCGCAGCAGGCGCAGCACCCGCAGAGGCTGAAAAGACCGAGTTTGACGTTGTTCTTGCTTCCTTCGGTGAGAAGAAGATGGACGTTATCAAGGCTGTTAAGGACGCTTGCGGTCTTTCCCTCAAGGAGGCTAAGGAGGCTGTTGAGGCTGCTCCCAAGACTCTTAAAGAGGCTGCTCCCAAGGCTGAGGCTGAGGAACTCAAGGCTAAGCTCGAAGCAGCAGGCGCTACTGTTGAGCTTAAGTAAGTCTGAAAACACTTACCAACATATTTTTAAAGCCGAGGGAATTTCTCTCGGCTTTAAATTTACATGAATATAAAAGCAGGTCAAACAGCCTTGACCTGCTTTTTTTAAGAATTTTTTCCCTTGAAAACAACCACGATCGTTTTAAGGATTATCTTTATATCCGTGGGAAAGGAACGTTCTCTTATGTAACGGTAATCCAGCTCTAGCTGCTCCTCGGAGGACATTTTTGTTGTGTTTGCAATCTGCCAGTAGCAGGACAGCCCCGGCTTTACAAACAGTCTGTCATCGGGCAGCTGCTCCTGCTCGGAGGCTATAAAGGGTCTTGGTCCGATAATGGACATATCTCCCATAAGCACATTGAAAAGCTGAGGCAGTTCGTCTATGGAAACAGGGCGTATCAGCCGCCCCACCTTTGTAATGCGGGGGTCGTTTTCCATTTTGAAATGTATGCTTCGGTATTCGTTGCGAGGCAGCAGCGGTTCAAGCTCCGATTCCGCATTAAGGTGCATGGAGCGGAACTTTATCATTTTAAAGTTTTTTCCGTTATGCCCTATCCTTTCCTGAATAAAGAACGGATTGCCGAAATCCTCCGCCGTGATTGCAATTGCGGTAATTATCAGCAGAGGGCTTAAAACTATTATAGCAAGCAATGAGCATATAATATCAAACAGCCTTTTTAAATGATCGTAGACCGGCTTTTCGCAAAACTCACTTTTTTCATTTGCCGCTGCTTTCTGCTTTGTCAGATCCACAGCTTCCATAGCTTACCGCCCCCTCCTTTCCGCAATTTTCAGGGGATAACAGCGCAATGCCAAGGAAATAATCCCCCAATAGACATTTGCTCTCATTTATTCAGCCTGTTATTATAATTTTAGCATAAAAATCAAATCCTGTCAATGTTTACTTTGACGGAAATTTTTGCCGACATGGAAGTATTATTCTTCCTCATCTTCTTCCGGCATATCCCAGTTGTGGTACACATTCTGAACGTCGTCGTTGTCCTCTAAATGCTCCAGAAGCAGATTCATTTTCCTGATAGCGTCCTCATCGGTAAGGGTGGTGTAGGTGGAGGGAATCTTCATAGCCTCCGCAGACAGCACCTTATAGCCTTTAGCGGTCAGCGCTTCACGCACTGCCCCCACTTCATTCGGTTCGGTCTCGATCTCGATCTCGTCCTCGTCCATGGAAAAATCCGAAGCTCCGCAGTCGAAAATATCCTCCATGACCTTGTCCTCGTCAAGCCCCGTGTTCTCTGCAATGACAATGCCCTTTTCGCTGAACATAAAGGAAACGCAGCCTGTAGTGCCGAGATTGCCGCCGAATTTATCGAAATAATGACGGATATCTCCCGCAGTGCGGTTTTTGTTGTCGGTAAGGGTCTCAACGATAACAGCCACTCCCGAAGGCCCGTAGCCCTCGTAAACATTGGCTTCATAGTTGGTCTTGTCTCCGTCGCCCATTGCCTTTTTGATAATGCGGTCAATGTTGTCGTTGGGTACGTTGTTCGCCTTTGCCTTTGCGATAAGATCGCGCAGCTTTGCATTGTTGTTGGGGTCGCCGCCGCCCTCCTTAACGCACACAGCCATTTCACGACCTATCTTGGTGAATATCTTCGCCTTTGCGCCGTCGGTGGCTTCCTTTTTCCTCTTGATATTGTTCCATTTTGAATGACCTGACATAATTACATTTCTCCTTTAATTTTATTTAAATATTTATTCATAAAACGGCTGTATTCATTCTGCCCTTTGCAAATAGGCTTTCCGTGACCGCACAGAATGCGCTCCGGGGCTGATTTTGCAATAAAGGCCGCCGTTGTTATTGCTTTTTTCGGGCTTTCCGCTATCATGGGAAGAGAGGGCGAGAAAATGTTCATAACCGCGTCTCCCACATAAAGGTCAAGCCCCATTTCACCCTCGCAAAGAATCCCCAAAGATCCCTTTGTATGCCCCTCTAAATTCACTGTCCTGCCCCTTATGCCGTAAGGGGACAAGTCCATATCCGGAATGGCGAAAATTTTCGGGTCGATCATCGTGACCCTTCTTTCCATACAGCGCTTATTTTCACGGCGCAGGATATGCCCCAAGGGCGTTACATTGTAATATTCTCTGCACATATTATCCCTTGCAAGCCGCAGGTCGTAAGGGCTTATCATTATGGGAATCCCGTAAACGTCCGCAAAATAGGTTGCATTTCCTATATGGTCGTTGTGCCCGTGGGTGAGTATTATCAGCCTCGGGTCAAATTCTTGCAGCCACCTGCCAATCTCTTTTCTGTGTTCCTCCGAGCCTGTGTCAATAAGCACGTCCCCCTTTTCGCCACGGATAATATAGCAGTTTTCCATGCCGCAGGTTATCATGTTAAGACCCTTGTACATTATCATTTATC
The DNA here is from genome assembly GCA_947174365.1 of uncultured Ruminococcus sp. Lineage (GTDB taxonomy): Bacteria > Bacillota > Clostridia > Oscillospirales > Ruminococcaceae > Huintestinicola. Next base: position 12,567 of record CAMWIR010000023.1, read on the forward strand.
CAATACCTCCGTGGTTTTGCGGATAATGTCAAAAAGCTCTCTTGCCCGCTTACTGTCCCCCGCCAGATGCAAATAGCCGAACAGCGCCTCCAGCCCCGTTGCCTTGTGGTATTCCATGGGATTTGAGCTTTTGGGCACTCTGCCGCTGCCTACCGCCGCATTCCTGCCCCGCTTCATTACAGCGGCTTCCTCTTCGGTAAGGTGCTCCGCAATATTATCCGCCGCCCTTGCCTGGTATTCCGCCCGCACACGCTTGACGGAAGCAGGGTGCAGCTTTTTCACCGGGCAGTTGGCAGCCGTGACCAGTTCCTCCCGCACCAGCGTGCCGTAAACAGCGTCCCCTAAAAAAGCCAGCGTCATGGGGCTGTATAGGCTTGCCTCTTTCCTGTCTATAAAAATCATTCCTTTTTGTGTTATTTGCCTGACAAACTGCCTGCTCATCAGACTGCACAGCCTTATGCCGATGTGGTATCTTCCCTCGTCCTTGCGCCGATGTGGTCTCTCATAAAGAAAAGCAGTTCCACCAAAGCCCTGTGATACGGGATAAATACACCCTCGTCTATTTTTTTAAGGATCTCATCCATATCCGCCCACTTCACCTCGGCGACCTCCTCGGCTTGGAGAGTTATCTCCGACATATCAACAGTTCTGTTAACAATATAAATATCGTCAAACACATTCTCCGTCTGAACAGTCAGCGCACGCCGCAATTCATGGGGAGCAAGCTCTATTCCGATCTCCTCGCTTGTTTCACGAATCGCAGCAGTAAGGCTGGTGTCTCCCGTAACGGCAGAACCGCCCACAGTAAAGTCCCACATACCGCTCCAGCTGTGCTTGTTGTCCAGTCGCCGCTGGATAAGCATTTTCCCCGAATCGTTAAAAATGCAGATATGTACCACCATGCGGTAAAACCCCTTAGGCTCGGGATTTCCACGTTCCATTGTTTTGCCTGTTTTAATGCGGTTTTCGTCGTACAGATCGAAAAGCTCCATATTTATCAAATCCTTTCAGCTTTTTGTGGAAAGCGTGTAAACATAAGCATATATGCTGTCCTCACTGCCGTTTTGGTATCTTTTTAAGACCATCTGCATCGGGAAAATGATCGTACCGTTATCAAGTTTAACCGACGCATTCATTTCGCCCTTCGGGTCGTTATCGTCGCTGCGCCACTCACCGCCGTAAAGATGGATAACGGTTTCAGCGACGTAGCAGCCCAGAGAAAACAGAATTTCACCGCTGCCCAGTGAAATCATGCCGTCTTCTCCGCTTTGCTCGTCAATGAACCGGTCGATCTCTTTCAGGCTTTCAATGGTATAGTCTGCCTTGTAGCCGGACCAGTTAAGCGCCACGACTATCGATCTGTTGATATCCTCATAAGGCGTTGCGGTTATCCTTTTGGTTTTATTGAGCGAAAGTGCGCAGACATAAACATATATGCCGTCCTCGCTGCCGTTCTGGTATCTTTTTAAGACCTTTTGCATCGGGAAAATGACCGTACCGTTATCAAGTTCTGCATACGCTTTTATTTCTCCTGCCGGGTCGTTATCGTCGGTATACCACTTTCCTCCGTAAAGACGGATAACGGTTTCACCCACATAGCAGCCCAAAGCAAACAGAATTTTGCCTCTGCCTCGTGAAATCAAGCCGTCCTCTCCGCTTTGCTCGTCAATGAACCGGTCGATCTCTTTCAGGCTTTCAATGGAATAGTCCGCATTGTAGTCTGACGAGTTAAGCGCCGAAACAACCAATTCACAGGCTGTATGGATATTCTCATACAGCGTTGTGGTTTTATTTTTGGCTTTATTTTTGGTTTTATCGGGCGAAAGCGTGTAAACATAAGCATATATGCCGTCCTCACTGCCGTTCTGATACCTTTTTATGACCCTTTGCACGGGAAAAATAACAACATTGCCGTCAAGCCTGACGGAAATATTTATCTCTCCCTGAGGGTCATCATCGTCGGTAATCCACTCTCCGCCGTAAAGTCGAATGACCGTTTCGCCCACATAACAGCCCAAGGCAAAAATTATCTGACCTCTGTTTCGTGAAATTATCCCGTTTTCACCGCTTTGCTCTTCAATAAAACGGTCTATCTCTTTCATACTTTCAAGGGTGTGATCGGCATTATATCCCGATGAATTAAGAGCTGTTACGACCCATTCGCAAGCCGACCGGATATCCTCGGCAAGCGACGGTTTTTTCTTTTTAAAAATATTATCAATTATTCCCATATATTTTTCCTCCGATATATAAATTTGAAATCTGACCCGATATCCAATGGGCTGTGAAATCTGTCAATATACTTTGACGCCCCTGCAGTAATAAGCCTCGGGCATTTCATTATCCGAACCGGAAATTATCGCCTTGACTTTGTCCACCTTTTCAATGGTTTTTTCCACAGACTGTATATCCCGTTCCCTCGCAGCAGCTTCAAGCTCCGTTTGTGACGAGATGTTGACCCCGCTGTCAGCCATGTCATTTTTCACAAAATCGTATGTCAGACATGCAACAAACATGAAATTCACAGCAGTAAGCACCGTGAACCAAGTGCAAATAGACTTTTCCTTCCGTAAGGCGATTGCAAGTATCAGAAAAAGAACCATAGCAAATATGCTGAAAATCAGATAATGCTCAAGCCCTACAATGTTCTCTATTATACCGCATATCAAAGCTGCGGCAGGAATAAAGCTCACAGCAGCAAGAACAATGAACGTAATTCGAGCAGGCTTTTTCTTCCGAAAAACAATTGTAAGTACCGTAAAAAGAACCGGTCCAGCCAGATAGACCACTATCAGAAGCACTACAACTATCAGCGCTATAACAAAAAATGCAACCCCCATAATATCACCTCCAGAAATATTGACCGTGTTATCTTATGCCAGCTTTTTTCAATGGTCTATGAAATCGGTCAATATCTTTTGACAGCCCCGACAGTAATAAGCTTCGGGCAGATCGTTATCCGAACCGAACGGCCGGTATACATCTACCTTGACTCCGCCCTCTTTTTTAATGGTGCTTCCGGGTCTAATAAACGGATTAAAACTGTGCTTTTTAAAATATTCCGCAGGTGCCCATAGGAAACCTGCTCCGAATATTGAGCGGCGGCCTCCCACTGCCATTACCATGCCGTATTCCATAGTCTTGCCGCAAAAAGGACACTGCATAAGCTCACCCCTTAGAATACAAAATCAAACTCAAATCCGAATATATTCACCGTGTCCCCCTCTTTTATGCCCATTTCCTCCAGCCTGTCAATTATCCCCGAATTACGCAGTACACGCTGGAAATACTGGAGAGAGGCATAATCCTCCATATCAACCGTCCGCATTATATGCTCCAGCCACGCCGCCTCCACATAGAAAACAGCGTCGTCCCCCCTTGTTATCTCGAAACGCTCTCCCTGTCCCGCTTTTTCGTCCAAGGAAACGGGCAGCGCCTCCGCCTCATATTCCTTAATGGGCGGCAGCTTTTCCAGCTCACGGGCGGCAAGGCTCATAAGCTCCGCCGTTCCCTGCGTGGTCGCAGCGGAAATCTCCGCAAACAAAAGCCCCTTTTCCCGGGTGAATTTCTTAAATTCATCTATCTGTTCACGGCTTGCCATATCGCATTTGTTCGCCGCCACAATCTGCGGACGGGCAGCCAGTTCCTCCGAGAAATTTTTCAGCTCACGGTTTATTATCTCAAAATCCTCTTTCGGGTCACGTCCCTCGATTCCCGAAACGTCCACCACATGAATTATCAGCCTGCACCTGTCCACGTGCCGCAGAAACTCGTGCCCCAGACCCACTCCCTCGGAAGCCCCCTCGATAAGCCCGGGAATATCAGCCATAACAAAAGACTTTCCCTCGCTTACACTTACCACCCCGAGCACGGGCGTAAGCGTGGTGAAATGATAATTGGCAATCTTTGGCTTTGCAGCGGAAACCACCGAAATAAGCGTGGATTTTCCTACATTCGGAAAGCCCACCAGCCCCACGTCCGCCAATAGCTTCAGCTCCAGCGTAACATCAAATTCCTCGCCTAAAAATCCCGGCTTTGCAAACCTCGGTATCTGCCTTGTGGGCGTGGCAAACCTTGCATTTCCCTTTCCGCCCTTGCCCCCCTTTGCAAGAATCTTAGGCTCATCGCTTGACATATCCGCCATTACCCTGCCGCTTTGTGATTCCCGTATGACCGTCCCCTTGGGAACTTTTATAATAAGGTCGGGAGCGTTTTTGCCCGTGCAGTTGCCCCCCGAGCCGTTCTGACCCCGCTCTGCGGCGAATTTTCTCTTGTATCGGAAATCTATCAGCGAGGACATACCGCTGTCCACAGCAAAAACAATGTTCCCGCCCTTGCCGCCGTCGCCGCCGTCCGGACCGCCCGCAGCCACATATTTTTCTCTGTGAAATGAAACAGCGCCGTCGCCGCCGTCGCCTGCTTTTATTTTTATTGAGGCTTTATCCACGAATATCGACATTGTAACAGCTCCTTTTAGATGTTAGAGGTAAGCAATTTACTGTACCGTGTGCCTTGAAAAATACCCTATCCGAAAATAATACATTACATTATACCATATTTTGACGAATTTGTCAATAAAATTACTGTAAATTTTACGGTTTATACAAAAAATTTATCCGTCCTCTTCGTCCTGTTCCGTGGGGGAGTTCCAAAGTGTGTCAATAAATGTTATACGGGAAATTTTCCACAAGCCCTCGCTGTCCTTGACTAATGTCATATAGTGATAACAGTCCTCGGGTACATCATCATAAAGCACAGTCTCGGGAAAGAAAATGAGGTCGTAAACGCAGTAAGCTATCCGTGCGGTTATTTCCTCGTCTGTTTGGGAAATGATCTCTATACGTGCTTCATACCCATGAGTACCCCCCTCTGTGCAGTAATGGTAAAGTCGGTTTTCCTCCTCAATAATAAGGGGCATTCCGTCATACATCGCAGCCTCGGTCGTAAGCAGATCAAAGTAGATATGCTCCGCGAGTTCCTCCGTAAAAAGCTCTTTAAGAGTTTTGACATAGCTTTCCTTATCGGCATAGGCAGGGGCGGTTATAAGCCAATAGTTTCGGTAATCCCGACCTATACCCTCGGAATAATCAAGCTCCATTTCCCTACACCAGCCCTCGTTCATCAAAAAACTCATGAACCTGCTCAGAAAATCCCCGGCAGTCTGATAGCTGTCGTCAGCCAGCTCCTTTTCATCGGTAAATTTTCCCTCAAACCGCAGATTATCCGGGTCAAAGGTGAATTTGCAAATGCCGTAAAAAGGCTCGTCGCCGCCGCCCAGAAATGAGGTGAAGTCCTTTTCGCTGTCGGGAACGGAGAAGTATATCTGAGGCGTGATATATTCCTGTAAAACTCCGTCAATGAAGAACTCTGCCTCTCTCAGCCTGCCGTCTGTCACCCCGTACACCTTGCAGCGTTCGTAAATAAAGAAATTATCCCCGCTGTCATGTTTATACCCTGCCATAATCCACGCTGCGGGGCTGCCGTCCATTTTTTCAAAAACAGTCCTATATCCGGTATAAAGCAGCTCGAAATTATCCGGAACACTCACCTCGTCCGTTATCACGCCATCCGTTTCCAGAGCAAGAGTGCGCTTTCCGTTTTTCTCCCGCAGTATAGCCGTGCAGCTTGTAAGCTCCCTTTCTTTGATTATTTCATATTCGGACTTTTCGGGCATTTTCTCTGTTAATTCATTTTCCGAAATATCTCCGGGCAAATTTTTCACGGTATTTTCGGCTGTATCATTGGATAAATTTTCCGTAATACTTTCGGAAACATTCTCCGTAAACTGTTCGTTTATATTATCTGCCGAATTCCCGCTGCACCCCGACAAAAGTGCAAAGCAAACCGACATACCAAATGCCGAAAAAGCCGTGAACACTCTTGCTTTTTTCATATCATCACCTATTTCTGCCTGTATATCGCAAGCTTTCGTATAAAGAAATTCCAAAAGAAAACAATCCCCGTGGACATTATCTTAGCCGCCAGCTGCATAATGTCCGAGGTAAAGCCCAGAATATCCACAAAAAGCCACATCAGCAGCAGATTGAACCCAAGTCCTATAATGCTCACAAGATAAATAAGGGCAATTTCACGCAGCTTTTTGCCCTCATATTTATTGTTTCCCTTAAAGGTCAGCAGCCTGCCCATAACGTAATTCACAGCCGTGGAGACCACAAACGCCAAAGCGGTGGCAGGCTTGTAATCAAACCCCATTTTCACGAAAATGAAGAACATTACCCACTCCGCAATTGCCGCTGTCCCTCCCACGCAAACGTAGGAAAAAAGCTGTCGGATAAATTCACCCGTTAAAAATTGTTTTAATTTGTTCATGTGATCGCAGTACCCCCTTAACTTAGTTAACAGTGATTGACAAGACTTTGCATGATTATTTAAAGGACATTATTTCTTGAATTCCGCTTCTTACTTTTGATTGTCCTGCTTATTGCAGCCTGCCGCTACATGGGCTTAAGATTTTTATTAAGCCTGTCCACCATCCAAGCAATGCGCTTTTCCCGCCCCGCATTCGTCTTAGCGTCAAAATACGCCCTCGTGTAAGTTTTCTTTACCGATAAAGGCATAGTCTGAAAATTAGTGAACGCAGGCTCGTACTCCTTTAGCACTTCACTAAGCAGTGCGATCTGCTCCTCCGTGACCGCCACGGAATTCACAGCCGCCCATTGTCCGTTCTTTTTGGCTTCCTCGATTTTCTCCCTGCCGAGATCGGTCATAAGCCCCCGCTCTTCAAGGCTTTTGACAAGTCCCTTATTCTTCTCCGACCACTTGCTTTTTGCTCTGCGTTCGGAAAAATATTTTTTGTAGCTTTTATCGTCAATACTTACCATCTGCCCGTCTATCCACCCAAAGCAAAGTGCCTCCTCCAGCGCCTCTGCCGCCTTTATTGTCTTAGGTCCTCCCGACTTGCCGAATAAAAGCCAGACTCCCTCATGACTGCGGCAATTCTCTTCAAGCCATTTTCTGAATTTCTCTCTGTCTGCGAACTTTAATATATCGTCCATTATCGGTACTCTCCTTATTCTTTATCCGGCTGCTGTCCGTCGTGTGCCTGCCACTTACACTCTGTCATGTCCATATGGGTGAACACAGCCTTAAATGACGAATCCTCGGGACTGCAAGCATATATACCGAAGCTGATATCGCCCACAGCGTCCCACATATGACATATCCTCATCTGAGAAAAAGAATATCCATCCTCGGAACATTCGATACAAAAATCATCTTCTCTTCTGCTGAGGCGATACCACATGGATTTTACCGAAGCGTCAATGACAGTTGTTGCCCAGTCCGAATATCCGTGATTTGTAACCACACTGCCTAAATGCTGGAATTTATCATTTTCATATTCAATGGAGGCTTTCAGCCAATTATCGCTGTTGAGATACATTACAATGCCGCACTGGTCAAAGCGCCGTTTGCTTTCAAATTCGGTTTTTACCGTAAAAGAAAAAAACTTATCCGACGTCCTCATTTGCAATAAAGGCGCATTATCATTTCTGAAACGGTAATATGTCCGCTGCCACAGATCCGTGTGCGGCTGGGTAACGATCTCTATTTTTTCGTCCTTAATATCGTAATGATCCGGCTCTCTTGTCCATTCTAAGTTATTAACATCAAACATTATCAATTCTCCTTGCAATGCATAATTGAAGATTTATCAAACGCTGATACCCGTCATCTTCGGCTTTGGCGGTCAATGTTTTTTGTAATTTACGGCAAAGCTTTTGTTTCCTAATTTCCATAAGAGCCTCATAAAGTTCATCTGGAACTGTTTCGGGATAATATTCAAAATAACCGCTGTGCTTGTCAAGAAGCAAGAGGATCAGCGGCAAGAAGCAAGAAAATATTTGCCTGCGTTTTCTTGCCTCTTGCTTCTGAGCGAACCTGTGGATTCGCATTCTTGCCTCTATCAGAACAGCCCGCTTATATTCCCGTTCTCATCACAGTCAATGTTCACCGCCGCAGGCACCTTGGGCAGCCCGGGCATGGTCATGATATCCCCCGTAAGCGCCACCACAAAGCCCGCTCCCGCCGAAAGCTTCAGGTCGCGAACCGTAATGTTGAAGCCCCTTGGACTGCCAAGCTTTGTCGGGTCGTCGGAAAGACTATACTGCGTTTTCGCTACGCAAACTGGCGTGTCTCCGAAGCCCAGCTTGTTTATCTCAGCCAAAGCCTTTTCCGCCTGAGCGGTGTATATCACTCCGTCCGCACGGTAAATGCGCTTTGCAATTATCTCCAGCTTTTCCTTGATTGGCAGCTTTTCGTCATACAGCAGCCTGAACTGCGCCCCTCTTGTTTCAATGACCTTGCATACCTTTTGGGCAAGATCTATGCCTCCCTCGCCGCCTTTTGCGAATATCTCCGTAAGGGAGACCTCCGCATCCATTACAGCGCAGAAATTTTTCACCGCCCTGATCTCTCCCTCGCTGTCCGTGGCGAATCTGTTAATGGCAACCACAACAGGCAGTCCGAATTTGCGCATATTTTCAATATGAGTTTTTAAATTTGCAAGCCCCGCCTCCAGCGCAGGAACATTTTCCTCCGAAAGACTGACACGTGCTACCCCGCCGTTGTATTTGAGAGCCCTTATAGTCGCAACAATAACAGCGCAGTCGGGCTTTATCCCCCCGAAACGGCACTTAATGTCGCAGAACTTTTCCGCACCCAGGTCTGCCCCGAAGCCCGCCTCGGTAATGCAGTAATCCCCAAGCTTTAAGGCAAGCTTTGTTGCCCTTACAGAGTTGCAGCCGTGGGCAATGTTTGCAAAAGGCCCTCCATGCATAAGCACGGGATTGTTCTCTAAGGTCTGAACCATATTTGGCTTTATTGCGTCACGGAGCAGCGCAGTCATAGCCCCCTCCGCTTTCAGGTCACGGGCAAAGATAGGTTCGCCGCTTAAATTGTACGCCACCAATATATTCCCCAGCCGCTTTTTAAGGTCGGCAAGGTCACGTGCAAGACAGAGAATAGCCATAACTTCGCTTGCAACGGTTATCCTGAACCCGTCCTCACGGGGGATACCGTTTATCTTTCCCCCAAGTCCCACAACAGTGTTGCGCAGCGCGCGGTCGTTCATATCCATACAGCGGTCTATCATTATCCGCCGCTGATCTATTTTCAGATCATTGCCCTGCTGCATATGATTGTCAAGCAACGCACAGAGCAAATTGTTTGCCGCCGTAATGGCGTGCATATCCCCCGTGAAATGCAGGTTAATGTCCTCCATAGGCACTACCTGGGCATATCCGCCTCCCGCAGCGCCCCCCTTTATGCCGAACACAGGACCCAGGGACGGTTCACGCAGCGCAAGGACGCATTTTTTACCTATCCTGCCCATAGCCTCCGCCAGTCCCACGGAAACCGTAGTCTTGCCCTCGCCCGCAGGAGTGGGGTTTATGGCGGTCACAAGAATAAGCTTGCCGTCGGGTCTGTCTGCGGTTTTTGCGTAAAGCTCTTCCGAAAGCTTTGCCTTGTAATGTCCGTAGCATTCAATGTCCTCGGAGTCAATACCCAGCGACCCCGCAATTTCGGTGATTTTCTTCATTTTGGCGTTTCGTGCGATCTCAATATCGGTAAGCATAAAATAAAACCTCCGTTTTCGGGCCGCCGTTTTCGGCAGCCTTGCAAATGCATATTTATAATTTATTATACCACACTTCCGCCTGTTTGTCATTACATTTCCGTAAATTTTTAGATTATTTACCAAATTTTTCTTGCACCCTCTCTCTGATTTACCGTTATAAAATATCCTGTTCACATTTGCAATTTATTATAAGACTTTAAAAGTCAACTTCGCATTAAAATATTCCTTGCGCAAATTCCGGCTTGTCATACACTTTTTTGGCTATGCTTTTATGCGATTTGCACTAATCAGCTTATCATTGACTTTACTGCACCCATGCGCTATAATATATTTAACGACCGTAAAGGAGCACAGCTATGATATATACCTTAATGCACAAAAATATTCCTACAGCAGATATTAACATAGACAAATATTCGGGAAGCATTTTCCGAATAATAAATACCCATTCCACTGCGCATCTGCCCGTAGGCGTTCATTACAAAAACGGAGCAGCCGATCTTGTCGGGCTTAACGAATGGTGGAGCAGCCGCACTATCCCAGAATGCCGTCCGGGTTTGAAAGCAGTATTGGAAAAGCTTAACGCACGTTCCCCCAAAGCCCTTTTGCGAAGCAGCCTCGGACTCAGCTTGTCGGATCATTATTGGATAAAGCCCATATTCAGCGAGCTTGCTTGGGAAAACGTCAACTTCTTCGATAACGATTTTTCGGGGGATATGGGAGACCTGTTGTTTGACGAATCCCAAAAGGCCGAGGGCTTTGATCTGCGCTCTCCCGATATATCCACCGACGGCTGCTTAAAGAAAAGGTGGATAATATCGGAAGGCAAGCGCCTTCTTCTCAAAGGAGGAGACCCGCCTTATTTTTACCAGCCCTTTAATGAAGCCATAGCCGCAGCGGTCATGGCAAGGCTCGACATTCCCCATGTGCCCTATTCGGTTGCATGGCATAACGGTTTCCCTTACAGCATATGCGCAAATTTCACCTCACAAAACTTGGAATTTATCCCTGCTTGGCGGGTCATGCAGATACGAAAAAAGCCCAATCATATTAACTTTTACACCCACTATGTCAATATATGCCGGGAATTCGGGATCGACGATATAACGGATTCTCTCGATATGATGATAACACTCGATTACATAATCACCAACGAGGACAGGCACTTCAATAATTTCGGCATTCTTCGTGACGCCGATACTCTAAAATGGCAGTGTGCAGCGCCCATATTCGACAGCGGCACATCTCTCGGCTGTGACCGTCCCGCCCGCAGTCTTTACGAAATTGCAGAGTGCAAGCCTTTTAAAAGCCGCCATATCGAGCAGTTAAAGCTTGTGACCTCCTTTGACCGGACGGAATTTTCAAAGCTTAAAGGAATAGATGAAGAAATATCATCAATAATGTCCGATAACAGGACAATGTCTCTTTTGGGAGAAACAAGGCACAGGGACATTTCCCGCTTTGTCAGCCGCCGTATATCCGAGGTCGAAAAATTTGCCCTGCAAGATGTAAACAGGCAATAAAACCAATATAAATTTCCCATAATACAAATTTAATTTAATTCACTAAAAAAATATATTGACAAATCTCCCAAGATAATATATCATTGACAATGTGCGCAAAAAATGTCGGCATATGATCGGCAGCTTTTTAGCATTAGGCAATACAAATGTGATGAAATTTTTATTAATTAACCTTGGGGGCATATATATGCGAGAACTTACCACGGGCAGACCCGTCAAAATACTCCTGCTTTTCTCACTGCCTATTGTTATCGGCAGCCTTTTTCAGCAGCTTTACAGCATGATAGATACGGTCATTGTGGGCAGGACGATAGGCGTTGACGCCATTGCCGCCCTGGGGTCCACAAGCTACATATCAAACCTGCTTATCGGCTTTATGTCGGGGCTTACCAATGGCTTTTCCATAGTAACCGCAAGGTTTTTCGGTGCGGGTGACAGAGTCAGAATGCGTCGGGCAGTGGCGGGTACGGTCTTGCTGGGACTGGGCATTTCCGCCATGCTTACGGTCATAAGCTGCTTTTTTCTTAAATTTTTTCTGCGGATACTGGACACACCGCCCGAAATATTTGAGGCGGCATACAGCTACATTTTCATCATACTTATTTTTATGACCTCCGCCATGCTGTATAATATGGCGGCAGGCATTCTGCGGGCAGTGGGCGACAGCGTTACACCCCTGCTTTTCCTTATTTTCTCCTCCCTTGTAAACGTTGGGCTGGACGTGCTTTTTATAACCCGCCTCTCCATGGGCGTTAAGGGCGCAGCCTACGCTACGGTCATTTCCCAGACGGTCTCATTCCTGCTGTGCGTTTTGTATATTGCAGTGCGCTTCAGGTGGCTTATACCCGAAAAAGCGGACTGGGGGCTTACCGCCTCGGAAATTTCCGAACTGCTGGGAATGGGAATGTCCATGGCGCTGATGTTCTCCATTGTGGAAATGGGCTCGCTGATATTGCAGCGTGCCATAAACAACTTCGGCACATCCGTTATCGCAGCCCATACCGCCGCCCGGAAGATCACCTCTATCCTTATGCTGCCATACAGCGCACTGGGTTCTGCGAGCGCCACATATTGCAGCCAGAACATCGGCGCAGGCCGCCCCGAAAGAGTGGGCAGGGGGATAAAAAGTGCCGTTGTCCTCGGGTGGATATGGTCGGCAGTGGCTGTTGCGGCAGGCTATATTTTATCCCCTTATATCGTGGGATTTATCGCAGGAGCGGAAGAGACCGAGATAATCTCCCTTGCGTCCCGTTATATGAGGATAAACACGCCCTTTTATTTTGTTCTGGCGGTGCTGGTGACAATGAGAAACTCCCTGCAAGGGCTTGGGAGAAAGGCAGTGCCCGTTGCCAGCAGCATTGTCGAATGCGTGGGCAAGGCGGTGGTTGCCTTTGCCGCAGCCCCCGCCCTGGGATATTTCGGAGTAATGATCTCCGAACCTATCGTGTGGATACTTATGACAACGGTTCTTCTCGGGGGATATGTCTGCGACAGGCGGCTTATGGCGGAAACCTTCGGCGCTGAAGGGAAAAATGCCGGCAGTGAATGATTACGTTGCTCTGTATATTTATTATTGTATCATAATTTTCTATATATATCAATAGCTCTATGCAAAATTATAAGTAAATATAAAATCTTTGGCGTTATGCACAAATATAAACTATCGTTCAACAGTAAATTGGTTTTACATTATGCTCCATTGCAGCGAAATGTCCCGTGAAATTTTTTGACAAATGTGAAAATATATGTTATAATATAAAGAGAATTTTCCCCTTAAAAGCATTTACGGGGATCATTATTTAAACAGGCAGACCATAAATCCAAAAAAGTTCACAAAAATTTAAACAAATATCTGTAACATTTTTGAGCCTTTAAGTGTTTATTATGTAAAGGCTCGCTTGGGGGTGAACCAAATGCCGTCAAAGGACGGAAAGGACAACAGCGGGCAGCAGGAATTCAGGCGGATCTTTGAGGAATACAAAAAACTTGTCTACTCTGTCGCCTACAGCTTTATGAAAAACAGCCAGGATGCCAATGATGTTATGCAGGATGTTTTCTTCAAGCTGTATGAATGCATAGACGAGCTGACGGGAGACGACGCCTACAGGAAGTGGCTTATTTCGGTCACTGCCAACACCTGCAAAAATTATCTGCGTTCCTCCTGGCGCAGCAAGGTCTTTTCTCTGGAGGAGGCAAAGGAGGTAAGCTGCGAGGCGGATCTGGGCGAGGAATCCGATCTGTTCACAGCGGTAATGCGGCTGCCCGAAAAGGAAAGGGTGCTTATCCACCTGTACTATTACGAGGGCTGCAATGTAAAGGAAATTTCCGATATACTTAAAATAAACGAATCCACGGTGCGGGTGCGGATAATGCGCGGCCGTGAGAAACTCAAAAAACTTCTTAAGGAGGAATCGGTATGAGCGGCAGCAAAAGATACAAAGACGATTTTGACAGACATGCGGGCACGCCTGCCGAATTTGACAGTCTTTTTGTTTTTGAGAATGGGGAGCTTCGAGCGAAAAAGCACATAAGAAAAGCCTCCGGCGGCAGACATACACTGGTCGGTCTCGTTACTGCGGCTGCTGTTATGGTAGCGGCGGGAGCGGCGCTGTCGGCGGTCTCGAGGGGCGGTATGCCTACCGTGGGCGAGCTTGCGCCGGGAGATGATATTGGGGAAACAACAGTTGCTGTGACTACTGCGGTTACTGTTGCCGATGGGGCTGATGTGATCGTTGCTGTCGAGCCGGATGTGGTCATATCATACGAAGAAGAGATAGCTCTGATGTCCGACGAGATAGAGGCACTTCGGGAGTTTGACAGGTTTGATTACAGTGTGATACCCTCATTTTCAACTGCCGCTGTAAGGTCTGTATCGGTTGACAGTATGTATGCAGATGTTATGTCCACCTCTGATATTATCCTGACGGGTACAGTCCGTGACAAAAGCTATGACGACAGCACAGGCGAGATAATCTATGAGATCTTCGCAGCCGAGCTTTATTCTAAGGCGGACGCCACACCCTTGCTGTCGGAGGAGGGGAACATTATGAACGTTCACTGCACTTTCGGCGGAAGTATAGGCGTTTACGATGAGCTTCAGATAGGCAGCGAATATATCATGCCCATTATCATAGGGCACGAGGGAGATGAAGAAACGGCATATCTTGCCGATTCCGATGGCAAATGTATCCGTAAGATCAATGAAAGCGAAACCGAATCCGGCTGGGAAATGGATTCGGACGTTTATGCCAATTTGCTGACGGTCATAGAGAAAACTGCCGACAGTACTGTCCGCTACAGACAGGGCAGCGGCGTAAACACAGCGGTCGTTGACAACGAGGCAATGCAAAAGGGACTGGAGGAATTTTTTGCCGAAAGCGGCAGGGCATATCTTTCCGAACATACAACAATGGACACCGAAGCCGACAGCTGCACTCTATCCGAAATCTTCATCTCCGAAGGCGAAACAGGCGGCTTTGAGCAGGTCCGCTATCTTGAAACGGAAACCGGAACGGATATGACCACCTTGGTTCTGGAAAATGAAAATCACTTTGTCCTTGCCCCCGAAGTAAACGGTGAGGTAGTGTATGCGGGGGAGAGCCTGTCGGGTGAGAATATCATAAGATTGAAAGTCTACAACATCAACCTTGGGGATATTTCCATTATGTTTGCGGGGGATATGGAGATAGAGTGCGATGTACATGAAGATGTTTACGGTCAGGTTCTTGGCAGCTGCTATGCGACCCCCATTTACTGCCGCATTATCGGCAGCAACGGAAAGCCAATGGTTGTAGTATTATAATGAAGGAGGCGGTTATCGGAAAAAAGACGGCGGACTTTTCCTGCCTCCTGCTTTCAAAAATAAAGGCTGCTGCGGCTTTTGCCGCAGCAGCCTTAAAATATAAGTAGCTTTTCTTACATCTTGAAAATAGTCCCCATAAGCGTACCGCTTGCGGAAACCGCATTGGACTCGTCTGTATCAATGTGCATAGCACGGGCGAACTTGTCTGAAACACGGCAAACCACATCGCCGAGAATAGCCTTTCTGCCGTCGGTGTCCAGCTTTACCCAGACAACATCCTTGTCCTTTACGCCCAGTTCCTCAGCGTCCGCGGGGGTCAGGTGAATGTGCCGCTTTGCAACGATAACGCCCTCCTGAAGTTCAACCTCGCCCGCAGGACCTACCAGCTTGCACGCACCGGAGCCTGCAATGTCTCCGCTCTCGCGGACAGGGGCGGAAATGCCGATAGACCGTGCGTCCGTAGCGGAAAGCTCAACCTGACATGCATTTCTTACAGGGCCTAAAATAGAAACATTCATAAGGCTCTTCTTAGGACCTACCACCTCGACTCTTTCCTCCGAAGCATACTGCCCGGGCTGGGAAAGATCCTTTTTCTTGGTAAGGGCTGCGCCCTTGCCGAAGAGAATTTCCAACGCCTCCTGTGTTACGTGCACATGGCGTGCGGAGGTTTCAACAATAAATTCTGCTGACATTTTTCTATACCTTCCTTTTCCGGTAAGACGGCAACCGTCTTGCCTTTTTATTGCTTATACTAATTATACCACTTTGGATTTAAATGTCAAGGGGGAAAAGGAGATTTTCGCGGAAATCAATTTTACAAAGCATTTTTGGCAATTTGCACAAATTATCGTGTTTAATTTTCCAAAACAAGTGGCTCATTATCTCTAAAATACCACTTTTGTATCGCTATCCATCCTTTTTGTTATAACTGATTTGTGCATAATTTCAAAAAATGATTTTCGAGAAATACATATTTTATCTTGACATCTTCTCTTTTATATGGTATAAT